>NZ_NBVS01000019.1:0-5155 GCF_002213105.1 Cobetia sp. QF-1 | reverse complement strand
GGTGTCGTCGTCGCTTGCTTATGCAGCTTGATGTCCATGAAGCCTTTCCTGAATAAATTGCTTGATGAGCTCACGAGAGGCTAACAAAGGGTAGCTTCGTTGTGAAATTTGATCATCCGGCACCCTACACCTAGCAGGGAAAGAGCGATTATTCGAGTCTTTGAATGGGTGCAGTCTAAAGCGGAGTTTGACTGCGTTATGCAGCGAGTGGCCCCCTCCGTTACAATAAATGAAATAGTTTCGAAAGATAAAGAATCTCGTAAAAAAGATGGTGAGAAAAGAGTATATAATTTCCTTGATATGGGTGGAGGGGAAAGAAGCGATCAGTTTCCTGAATTATCAAATATATATACTAGTTATTATAATAACGACCTTCGTAGAATTTATGATGACCTTCCTTGGGAGGCTCCCAAAGGTGGGCGTATGGTAAGAAATAGAGTAGTAGAGTACTTTACGCAAGTAGACCAAATCGTTGTGCCAGTATTTTATACGCCATGCAATAATTCAACCGAAATTATGTGTTTTTCTGAAGAAGACACAACTAGCATGGCTTGATTATCGAGGGTGGGTATACTGAGCCACCCTCGAGTATTAACTCTAATCTATCTCAGAATTTACGACACAACGGAAAGAAAATTCTGCTTGGAGAAATTTATCGCCTATATTAGGTGGCGCGTGATAACGCTCCATTGTTAGCTTTCCTCCCCAGCCTTGGCCAGGTGATATACCTCTCACTACTTTTTCATTTCCTTCGTCTGGCCCTCTGGGATTCTTTTGTGGGGAGTTGTTGTAATAATTATGCAGATACCAATCTGATACCCATTCGTAACCATTGTCGCCCATTTGGTACAACCCTATGGGGTTAGGGGGATACATATCAACAGGGTAAGGTGCAAGGCCACTCGAATCGCCAGCATTAGTTGCATCTCTTACTTCTTCACTTGTAGGAATGCTTTTCCCTTTCTCTAAAGTGCCTGTACTAGTACCATAGGGAATAAATTGACCGCCGGATCGTGCAGCATATTCCCACTGCGCTTCTGTTGGTAATGTAAATGGCAATGAAGTTTTCTCAGCTAGCCAACCGCAATATTTTTTAGCTTGATGCCAGTTTACACCAGCAGGCACATTATCCTGACGAAATCGCATTTCGTATTTGCTAGTGTTATTGATCTTCTCTTTACCCGTAGCTTGGGTATAAATATCATAGTCTGCGTATGTCACCTTAGTGGGTGACATATAAAACGTATCTAGTGTGACCTTGTGCAACGGCTTATTATCCTGTTCCGCGCTATAAGGTAACCCTTTGTTTCTACCTGTCAGGTTGGGATCGATGGGACCAAAATCTCCCATCTGAAAGCTGCCCCCTTCAACGCGAACGAGAGCATTTTTTGTCTGTTGAATCAAAGTATCAATAGAGTGCTGATTGCCCTCATCGGCATTGCCATAGTTACAAGCACTCATGCCTAAGGCAGATAAGGCCGTCAGAACGACTGCGTATTTCATAAAAACTCCAGCAATGATTTTCGCCCTATTATGCCACGAACAACGGCCTTGTCGGTGTAGGTCGGCTGGCAAATATCATCTCAGCGTAATGCGTAGCGTTTCTTCAGAAAAGCGTTTGTAACTCAACACCACCTTCGGGTATGACCCGCTGGGCAGGCTGATACGCGCGGCCAATGATGACAGCGAAACACGCTTCTACTTTGATGATGCCGATAATCTGATCGCGGAATCCCAGCAGCATCAGCTGCCCAACGGCCATCAGCTAAGTGCGGTGACGCGCCATACTCACGATGCGCTGGGCAATCGCGAGACCACAACGCTACCGGATGGTCAGCAGATCAGTTGGCTGCGTTATGGCTCCGGTCATGTGCTGTCGATGGCGTTGGACAATGAAGAATTGCTCGGCTTCGAGCGCGATGACCTGCATCGTGAAGTGCGCCGCCATCAGCGTGGGCGTGAAACGACGTCGCAGTATGATCCGGTCGGGCGTCTGATCGCCCAGCACAGTCAGCTGCAGCAGCGGGGCGCTGGGGTACAGGGCGTGGCAGGACAAGGCAAGACATCTGCCATCAAACGCCGCTGGCAGTACGCGGACAATGGTCTGCTGACAGCCACCGATGACAGCCTGCGCGGCACTACGCGTTATGGCTATGATGCCTTGGGTCGTTTGCGCCAAGCCGTTTCGCCGCTGCGCGCAGAGCACTTCGCGTTTGATCCGGCCGGTAATCTGGTTGAATCGGATCGCCAGGGGAGTGAGGCCCGTGACGGTACGCAAGCGACCCGCTGGACGCAGGAGCGCACGCGCGACGACCTGGATCACACCCCTGAATCGCGGGTACGCGTCGATTTCCCCAATGCGCCCAAGCTGTCCTCCGCGATGGGCAACCTGCTCAAACGCTATGCTGGCAACCACTATCACTACGACACCTATGGCAATCTGACACGCCGCATCGAGCCCAATGGCCAGACATGGCATTATCAGTACGATGCCGAGCACCGTATGGTCGAGGCCACCCGTTACGCCCAGGCGCCTGCCGCAGGTGATGGTGCAGCCCCTCTGACCCACGCGCGCTATGCCTACGACAGCATGGGCCGTCGTATCTGGAAGCAGGTGACACAGCAGGGCAATGCCCCAGAGCTGACCGTCTTCACCTGGGATGGCGATCTTTTACAAAGCGAAGAGAAATACCAAGGCCATCTGCCTGGCATGGCTTATGCGCCATTGCTCAAACTGAAGGTAGAAGACCCGTCTCGCTCCTACTCGGTGCCCATCGCACAGCGTCAACACACGCTTGGCCATCTGGCGAATGTTACTCCGTTGCGCCGCGTGAGCTATCTGTTTGAAGCCAATAGCTTCATCCCCGCTGCGAAGCTGGAAACGCACTTTGAGGCAATTGAACAACAGACCGGCACTGGCCAGTCTGGCGATATCCGCTATCAGCCCTCAGCGGCCGAGCTTTACTACTTCCAGACCGACCACCTCGGCACACCGCTGGAAGTCGCAGACAGCGACGGTAATCTCGTCTGGGTAGGGCAATACCGTGCCTGGGGCCAGCTCGAGCGCGCACAAGACGGTAACGGCGAACTCGCCAGTACCGATAATCCGCTGCGCTTCCAGGGCCAATACCACGATGAAGAAACCGGCCTTCACTATAATCGCTTCCGCTACTATGATCCCGTAGTCGGGCGCTTCACGACTCAAGACCCTATCGGCTTGATGGGCGGCGAGAACCTGTATCAGTACGCGCCGAATCCGACAGGGTGGGTGGACCCGCTGGGGTTGAGTAAGTGTGATTGTCCACGTGCTAATGCTTATTCAACTGCATATGAGATGAAGTTGGAAACCACATCCTACCCAGGAGTTTCACGTGGTCGTCATTTTCAAGAAGCAAATGAATCTCTTCTCAGGGATATTGAGGCATATAGTAACTTCTCAAGAAATATGCAAGATTTAGGTGTTAATATTGAAAGAACACCTACAGGCCTAGCACCTAGACGACCACCTTCAAATTGGACTTGGCATCATGAGTTAAATGAAGGTGTTATGAGACTGGTGCCTCGTGCACAACATACCCCAGGTAGTAAGTACTGGAAGGTCTTACATCCTGAAGGTTATGGTGGTTATTCTAAATGGGGGAAGTGACATGAAGTTAATAGATGTTGTTAGCGATCTTTCAAAGCTGGATGGTGATCACACTATTTATGCTGTGGAGCCATTTTCACCTGACTCTGAAGTTGTTGTAACCTTAGAGCCTGAGTCTGGTGAGTTACCTACCCAAGCCTTCTCTATTGATGCGAGATATTTTATAGAGGTATTTATTGCTTCTGATTTTATTGCTGATTGGAGTAATGGCTTAAGTAAGCTGCCGTCTCCTGAAGAAACTTGCCTTAGGTTGATAGAATATGCGGAAAAAGATGCATAGACCATAGTTAATGGAACTTTTATGAATTATGGTCATGCTTGGGTTGTTATAATCCTCAATCGACTAGTTGAGGCTTTACATTAAGAAGTATTGCTATCTTGCCTCCTGTATTTCCCTACTATAGGGGGCTACCAAAGGGTGGATGCAGGCTCTGAGTGCAACACCCTATTGAATTGAGGGTGGCGCTTCATTGTGCTTTGCCATCTGTTCATTCATCACCTCGATAGGGCATTTTGAGTCGAAGCGTTTTCGAGGCCGCATATTCAGCTCGAAGGCAATGGCATCAAGCTCTTCCTGACTGGTCAGTGACAGGTCCATTCCCTTGGAGAGGTACTGGCGAATCAGGCCATTGATATTCTTGTTGCTGCCTCTTTGCCAAGGGCTATGAGGGTCACAGAAGTAGATGGCGACGCCAGTATTTTGCGTGATAGAGCATGCTGGCCATTTCTCGCTTCTTATCATATGTCAGCTTGCCCGCAGATTCTGAGTGTAATACCTGAGCTTCCCTATAAGGTATTGTGCCCATGTCATCCTCAGAGCTCAGCGTTACCGATCGTGCGCACTTCCAAGAGGGAAATAGACAGTTACATGAGCACTTTTAAACTGATCCAAGTTTTGCTGATTCTATGAATAGCCAATATACAGGTATTGTACAGAGGGTAAAGCCAGGGGTTAGAGGAGCGCATTCTAGAGCAGCTCCTTATCCAGGAGAAAATGGTCTAACATGGCATCATCATCCCGAGAGGGAGGGGGTGATGCAACTTATACCCAGAGCACAGCATAAGGCAGGTGGTAATGTGCAGCATACCCTTCATCCAGGTAAACGAGGAGGGATGGAGAACTGGGGTGGCGGTCGTTGATTAACTTCGGAGAAGTCGAATGAGTATCAAGACGTATAGATTGATTGATGTTTTGAAGGGCACGGAAGGGTTAGGTGAGGATGATGCTTTATACTTGCCTCCTGGGCCTTGGGAAAAAGAAACTACATCTCTTACTTGGGATGTCGATGATGTCGACCCAGACGCTGATCCAGAGACAGCTAAGCAGCTTGGTATGAAGTATGTGATCATGATTCAGGATTTAGATGATATCGCAAAAAATTTAGAATCACAGATAGAGAATCCTAGGTTCTGTACGAAAAGTCGGCTCGTAGACAGCGGCGTATGCAAGCTACGCATACCATCGCATAAAAGCTACGGGCCAACTTCTCATATCGCGTCGCAATACGA
>NZ_NBVS01000018.1:0-6121 GCF_002213105.1 Cobetia sp. QF-1 | reverse complement strand
CAACTGCCATTGGCTATCCGAGATTTCGTAGCGTCCTGTCATACCGCACCTATGCTGGATGTGCATGGGTCACATTAGCAAAAATGACTTTTCGTACAAAACCTAGATGTAGGCACGATCTGTAATGCTGATTTCTAAATTGACATGAGTGCAATACCTTACAGAGAAGCTCAGGCATTACACTCAGAGTCTGCAGCCTAGCACTTCGAATAATTATAACTATATTTAAAATCAATTATTGGCACTATTCTAAACCAGTCACAATTTCTTCAAAAATAAAACTATCGCAACTAAAGCTAATCTTCCAATCATTTCCTTCCTGCAAAAAACAAAACAGATCATCTTTTTTAGAAATATTTAAACTTGAAGACCCAGAGCCCTCCCAATTCTCTATTTCAACGTCATGAATAGAACTTCCAGTTAAAACAACACCTAATGTATCAAAGTCTTTATTCCACTCCCCCCATTTTTGAACATCTATTGCAGGTTTCTGCTTAACTAATATACGAATAGTGGTCCTCCCACTTTTCTCTAGACAGAGCTGCCGAATCTCGAGAGTATCAGCAATACCTTCCGGAAAAACTTTTTCAAGAAAAACATTTCGTTCAATAGCATCCATCAAGTTCATGATTACCTCTTAAAAGTTATAATGTCCATGAGTATCGACAACAGAACCAGTGTCTAAATTAGTAGATGGTCTTATATTGAAATGAGGCTCGGCACCACGTAATGGCACTGCTTTGTCATGCCCCATACTGTGCTCTTGAATTATAATAGAGGAGCCGTCGCTATCAGCGTAATTATATTCACGTGCATTTACAGGAAAACCATCACTATTAATGATTTTTTTACCATTCCCATCTCTCAGCGGCTTGTATCGCACTACAGGATTTTGAGAGTTAGGAATACCAGCATCACGCTTGGCTTCTCTAAGCGCAGCTCTCCTACTTACTCCCTGATAGCTTGTCTTTTTATTTTTATCATTACAGCACTTACTCAATCCCAGCGGATCTACCCACCCTGTCGGATTCGGGGCGTACTGATACAGGTTCTCGCCGCCCATCAAGCCGATAGGGTCTTGAGTCGTGAAGCGCCCTACTGCGGGATCATAGTAGCGGAAGCGATTGTAGTGAAGCCCGGTTTCTTCGTCGTGATATTGGCCCTGGAAGCGCAGCGGATTATCGGTACTGGCGAGTTCGCCGTTACCGTCTTGTGCGCGCTCGAGCTGGCCCCAGGTACGGTATTGGCCCACCCAGACGAGATTGCCGTCGCTGTCAGCGACTTCCAGCGGTGTGCCAAGGTGGTCGGTCTGGAAGTAGTAAAGCTCGGCGGCCGAGGGCTGATAGCTGGTATAGCCAGACTGGCCAGTGCCGGTCTGCTGTTCAATTGCCTCGAAGCGCGTTTCCAGCTTCGCTGCGGGGATGAAGCTGTTGGCTTCGAACAGATAGCTGACGCGTCGCAGCGGAACGACATTCAGATGGCCAAGCGTGTGCTGACGCTGTGCGATAGGCGTCGAATAGGAACGGCTCGGGTCTTCCAACTCCAGCTTGAGCAATGGCGCATAGGCCATGCCAGGCAGATGGCCTTGGTATCTCTCTTCGCTTTGTAAAAGATCGCCATCCCAGGTGAAGACAGTCAGCTCTGGAGCGTTGCCCTGCTGTGTCACCTACTTCCAGATACGACGGCCCATGCTGTCGTAGGCATAGCGTGCGTGAGTCAGAGCTACCGCGTCATCCCCTGCGGCAGGCGCCTGGGCGTAACGACTGGCCTCGACCATGCGGTGCTC
This sequence comes from Cobetia sp. QF-1, assembly GCF_002213105.1. Taxonomy (NCBI): domain Bacteria; kingdom Pseudomonadati; phylum Pseudomonadota; class Gammaproteobacteria; order Oceanospirillales; family Halomonadaceae; genus Cobetia; species Cobetia sp. QF-1. The sequence goes on along the minus strand of NZ_NBVS01000018.1, from coordinate 4,335 downwards.
GGCATCATGACGAAGCTGCTGATCCAACCGCTACTGCCTTAAATGCGAAGCTTAATAATAATTTTAATCAAAATTTATTAAACTACATCTATTGCCATATGTGTCATATCTAAAAAATATAAATTAAACCTCGAGACATCTAGGATATAATAGCTCTGAAAATTAAAACGAAAAATCACAAACCATTCTTTATAATTACAAGTACATTACTAAAATCACGAGTCGCTTTTTCATCGCCAGAAAGACCCATACTTTCAGTCTCTACAATCCATAGAAAATTAAAAACTTCATCCTCCGACGCTTCATTTATGAGAATCTCACATAAATTAGGAACGTAACTATCATATTCACCCATCTCGTCTGTATATGAACAAACACCTATTGGATCCCATTGCTGATGAACTGCCTCTCGTACGGCTTTGTAAAGCTTAGAAGCTCTATTACACATATCATTTAACTCCAGGAATAACAGTTATTACATTACCCGTCTCGGAATTGGTTACTACTCTCAGATTATTTCTAGTATCAGTATGAAGCAAGGTATTAGGCTTATTCCCTGAAGTCGTAACACCATTATTAACAGCACTATCTACTACCGTCGGGGTGTACCCTCGTTCTTGCATACGATCAATAGCATGACCACTATATGATTTATCATCAATTACTTCCGGAGCATTCCTAGGTCGTGGAGCATTAGGATTAGGAAAAGAATTTTTTTGTCCGGAACGCCCTACAGGTGTATTAGCAGATTTTCCGCTGTCATTATCACACCGACACTTACTCAATCCCAGCGGATCCACCCACCCTGTCGGATTAGGCTCGTACTGATATAAGTTCTCGCCGCCCATCAAACCGATGGGGTCTTGGGTGGTGAAGCGCCCTAATGCGGGATCATAGTAGCGGAATCGGTTGTAGCGAAGCCCGGTTTCTTCATCGTGGTATTGGCCCTGGAAACGCAGCGGATTGTCAGTGCTGGCACGCTCGCCATTGCCATCCTGTGCGCGTTCAAGCTGGCCCCAGGCACGGTATTGCCCCACCCAGACGAGGTTGCCGTCGCTGTCAGCAACTTCCAGCGGTGTGCCGAGGTGGTCGGTCTGGAAGTAGTAAAGCTCGGCGGCCGAGGACTGATAGCTGGTATAGCTAGACTGGCCAGTGCCGGTCTGTTGTTCGATTGCCTCAAAGCGTGTTTCCAGCTTCGCGGCGGGGATGAAACTATTGGCTTCAAATAGATAGCTCACGCGGCGCAGCGGGACGAGATTCGCTAGATAACCAAGCGTGTGCTGACGCTGTGCGATAGGCGCCGAGTAGGAACGGCTCGGGTCCTCTACCTTCAATTCCAGCAACGGCGCATAGGCCATGCCGGGCAGATGGCCTTGGTATCTCTCTTCGCTTTGTAAAAGATCGCCATCCCAGGTGAAGACAGTCAGCTCTGGGGCGTTGCCCTGCTGTGTCACCTGCTTCCAGATACGACGGCCCATGCTGTCGTAGGCATAGCGCGCGTGGGTCAGAGGGGCTGCATCATCACCTGCGGCAGGCGCCTGAGCGTAACGGCTGTCCTCGACCATGCGGTGCTCGGCATCGTACTGATAATGCCATGCCTGGCCATTGGGCTCGATGCGGCGTGTCAGATTGCCGTAGGTGTAATAGTGATAGTGCGTGCCAGCATAGCGCTTGAGCAAGTTACCCATTGCGGAAGAGAGCTTGGGCGCATTGGGGAAATCAACACGTACACGTGATTCAGGCGTGTGATCCAGGCCGTCACGCGGGCGCTCCTGCGTCCAGCGAGTCGCTTGCGTACCATCATTGGCACCACTCCCCTAGCGATCCGATTCAACCAGATTCCCCGCCGGATCAAACGCGAAGTGCTCCTCGCGCAGCGGCGAAACGGCCTGACGCAGGCGACCCAAGGCATCATATCCATAACGCGTAGTGCCGCGCAGGCTGTCATCGATGGCCGTCAGCAAGCCATTGTCCGCGTACTGCCAGCGACGCTTGATGGCCGACGTCTTGCCATGTACTGCCGCGCCCTGGGGAGAGCCCCGCTGCTGCAGCTGACTGTTCTGGACGATCAGACGCCCGACCGGATCATACTGCGACGTCGTCTCACGCCCACGCTGATGGCGGCGCACTTCACGGTGCAGGTCATCCCGCTCGAAGCCGAGCAATTCCTCGTTGTTCAATGCCATCGACAGCACATGACCGGAGCCATAACGCAGCCAACTGATCTGCTGACCATCCGGTATCGTGGTGGTTAATACATATTAAAAAATATTCATAACAATAAAAACTAAATCAGGCTTCAGCATCCCAATGAATTCTAACCTCTTTAAAGAAGAATCCATCACATGACAGCTTGATATAACTATTTTCAAACTCTTGTGACAAACAAAAAAGACCATCTTCTTTCTTAACCATCAAATCACAGTAAACTAATTTCTCCCAGTTTTTTACTTCTAAATTAAGTATCACACTACCAGATAAAACCAAATTAATCGTATTATAATCCTGCCCCCAAACGCCCCACTTTTTTACTTCAATAGAGGGCTCTTGAGTAATATGTACGTTTATTTCAGATCGTCCATCTTTTGCCAAATCTAGCTTGGCGATTTTCACTGGTGTAGTAATACCGATTTTGAATAACTTACTGAGAAAAACATTCTTTTCCACCATATCCAATAAATTCATAAACACCCCTAAAAATAATAATGCCCATGAGAATTCATAACACTTCCAGTAGTAGGATTGTCACTTGGCCTCAAATTGAAATGTGGCTCTGCGCCTCGTAGAGGAACAGCTTCCTCATGCTCTAAACTATGTTCTTGAATAATCACAGGATCACCATTATTAGTATTATAATGATATTCTCGTGTCATAACAGGAGAGCCATCATCATTCAGAATTTTACTTCCGCTTCCATCTTTTAGATAGGCATACTCGGCAGAAGGATCTTGAGAATTTGGAATCCCAGCATCCCGTTTGGCTTGCCTTAATGCATCTCTCCTGCTTACTCCTTCATAGCTTGTTTTTTATTCTTATCATTACAGCATTTACTCAACCCCAGCGGATCTACCCACCCTGTCGGATTAGGCTCGTACTGATATAAGTTCTCTCCGCCCATCAAACCGATGGGGTCTTGAGTCGTGAAGCGCCCTACTGCGGGATCATAGTAGCGGAATCGGTTGTAGTGAAGCCCGGTTTCTTCATCGTGATACTGGCCCTGGAAGCGCAACGGATTGTCAGTGCTGGTGCGCTCGCCATTGCCATCTTTTGCGCGTTCGAGCTGGCCCCAGGCACGGTATTGCCCCACCCAGACGAGATTGCCGTCGCCGTCAGCGACTTCCAGCGGTGTGCCGAGGTGATCGGTCTGGAAGTAATAAAGCTTAGCCGTTAAAGGCTGATAACCAGTAGGGCGAGACTGACCAGTGCCGGTCTGATGCTCGATTGCCTCAAAGCGTGTTTCCAGCTTCGCGGCGGGGATGAAACTATTGGCTTCAAATAGATAGCTCACGCGGCGCAGCGGGACGAGATTCGCTAGATAACCAAGCGTGTGCTGACGCTGTGCGATAGGCGTCGAGTAGGAACGGCTCGGGTCCTCTACCTTCAATTCCAGCAACGGCGCATAGGCCATGCCAGGCAGATGGCCTTGGTATCTCTCTTCGCTTTGTAAAAGATCGCCATCCCAGGTGAAGACAGTCAGCTCTGGGGCGTTGCCCTGCTGTGTCACCTGCTTCCAGATACGACGGCCCATGCTGTCGTAGGCATAGCGCGCGTGGGTCAGAGGGGCTGCATCATCACCTGCGGCAGGCGCCTGAGCGTAACGGCTGGCCTCGACCATGCGGTGCTCGGCATCGTACTGATAATGCCATGCCTGGCCATTGGACTCGATGCGGCACTATATTAGTGAGCACTTTAAGCAGACGCGCAAGCGTTATTGCTGGTGATACAACTACCACATTTCTCAGAAGTTTCTACTTCACAAGGCACCAACCGTAACGATGAAGGAATGGCAAGCCGAACAGCTGGAGCTAAGTGCTTATGCAGAACTTTTCGTGCACTCTGACAGCACAGAATCAGTTCCGTACTGAGCTCCTATGTACATTTAATTTTGCACAGGCACTTATTCACTCAGGCTGCAGTCAACCAGACGAAACCCGAAAATCATGAACCGTTATAAATAAAAGCGTCATTTTCCATATAGAAAATAAAAGCACTTATGTAATCATCGTCACTAGGTTTTGTACGAAAAGTCATTTTTGCTAATGTGACCCATGCACATCCAGCATAGGTGCGGTATGACAGGACGCTACGAAATCTCGGATAGCCAATGGCAGTTGA
>NZ_NBVS01000017.1:0-11438 GCF_002213105.1 Cobetia sp. QF-1 | reverse complement strand
TCGGCGCTATGACTCAAGTGAGGACTTGGAACAGACGCTCGAGCGTTATTGCTGGCTATATAACTACCACATTCCTCAGAAGGCACTACGTCACAAGGCGCCAATCGTAGCGATGAAGGAATGGCAAGCCGAACGGCCGGAGTTATTCACTAAGCTCGTAGTTAATCAGACGGGACCCAACAATTTGGTTAAATTAAAATTAAAGAATTAGGGTCATACTTTAAGCTAATTTTTGGCTAAAATTGTTACTCGATTTAGATTTCGGTTTTACTGGTTGTTGCACACTTTGCTGCATTTTCAACAATTTACATACGGATGTTTTATGATTTTTCAAATAGGTTTCAATAAAGCAGGAACAGGTTCTTTATACTGGTTCTTCAAAGAAAATGGCTTCAATGCAGCGCATTGGGAGCATGGTGAAGTATCGAAGAAAATTTTTGATAATCATAATATTGGCCAACCATTACTAAGTGGGCTAGAACATTACGATGTTTTTACAGATATGGAGCATTATGAAGGTGGAGGTGTTTTTCGCTATGTAGCTATGGAGTTAATTGAAGAGCTGCTTGAACAGTATCCCAAAGCAATATTTATATTTAATACTCGTAATAAGAACGCTTGGCTTAAAAGTAGAATCAATCATGACGAAGGCTCATATCTAAAAAGAGTCACTGAGGAAGGTGGTTACGATATAGACACTGTTATAAGCAAGTGGGGTATGGATTATGAAAAACACACTTCTAATGTGTTGAAGCTATTTATTGGAAACCCTAGATTCTTGTACTTTGATATTGATACAATGAATGATGTTAGCCTAATGGACTTTTTAAGTAATAATGACATCAAGGTGGATGCTAGTAAATGGAAGCACAGACATAAAACCAAGAATAAAAAAGTTATTAAAAATCCGGAAAAAAATGCAGATGTTTTGCGAGATTTGGCAATTTATTTTGAAGACAAGAAACCTTCAGTTGCTTTTGAACTTATTGTAGAAGCAAAAAAAATACGCCCTAATGGCAAAACTATCAATGATAAATATACAGAAATCAAACATAAAGTCAAAAAATAGAATTCGTGGAGTATGGCTATGAAAGATAACGACTTCACAAGTAATGCTATTATACGTGTTTGCGCTATTGCGAAAGATGAAGGGCCCTATCTTGTAGATTGGATTTGCCATCACTTGTATTTTGGTTTTGATCAAATACATATTTATGTCAATCGTACTACAGACAACTCCTTATCTATTTTACAGAAAGTAAGCGAAAAATATCCACAGGTTACTTACGAAACCTTGGATTGGTTAGATTATTGCGACGCACAAGTCTCTAGTAAATTGCAGAATATCGCTTATGCGAAAGACCTTGGCCGTGCTTTGGAGAAAAATGTTGACTGGTGGTTGTGCATAGATATAGATGAATATTGGATTCCCAATGACTTCAACACATCTATAAAAGATTTTCTATTTAAAAATAGTTCTACTAGTTACCTACCAATATGTTTCCAATGGCACTGTGAAGTCGGTAAGAATTTACCTTTCACTTTCTTGGATAATCAGCATGGATTTTTTATCCCTCCGTTAGTGAAAACTATTACACCTATCAAGCATGTTGACATTAGAAATGTCAGAGTTCATGTGCCTGTGTATAATAATGATATAACTCCAGTGGATGCAAACGGTAAGCGTATAGAATTTGATGAGACCATAAATCAACATACTACTAATGCCATGCGTAAACCAAAGAAAGCTTATATTGTCCACCGTATGTTCAGATCAGAAATTGAATATACCGCTTTATTGTTGAGAGGAAGACCATCTCAACCTTTGTCGATTAAAACAAATCGTCCAGGATATAAGCCGCACAATTGGGATAAAATAAATAGATATTTTGATTGGCCGAAAGATAATTATCTTGGGTATATGGCTTCTCGTTCTAGTACTATTGCTGACCTTGATGTTAATTCATATATTAAGTCTGACGTAGATTCTATTAAATTGAAGTCAGAAAAATCGATCGAGTTACTTAAAAAACTAATAGCTAAGGGTGATTCTGAAGCAGTAAAAGTTGCTGATGGTCTCACCATATTATAAGTGATCGTTATCTGATACTGAAGAGCCCTTGATGTATTTCCTCAAGGGCTCTATGCTATCAAGGTTTATGACTAAAGGTAGACAACTTATGCATAATTTTGATATGTGCAAAAAGGTAAGAATTGCAGCTATAGCAAAAGATGAGGCTCCTTATATTACCCAGTGGATCCACCATCATCTTTATTTTGGTTTCGATCAAATACATATTTATGTAAATAGGAGTAACGATCAAACCGTAGATATACTTTCCAGGATTGCTCAAAAATACAAAGGCGTTACTTATGAAATTGCTGACTGGATAGACTTATGTCCAGATAATATCAATAAAGGGCTGCAGAAAATATGCTATGCAAAAGATCTACATCATTGCAGAATGAATGATATAGATTACCTCATGTATTTAGATATAGATGAATTTTGGGTGCCTGCGGATTTTGATTCAAAAATCAAAGATCATATACACCTTGATGCTGATGCTATTGCTTTTAATTGGCATTGCGAGCTTGCAAGACCTCAAGAGTTCAGTTCTATTGCATTAGATGGTGAATATTATATACATAGGTTATGTAAAACTTTGTTCCGTACTGATTTAGTGATAAATAGCTTGAGGGTTCACTTTCCTGAATTCGAAAACGCTTCATGTTACGATGCAGACCATAACTCTCTTGTTATGTCTGATGATAAACCTCAGGCCTTAAGTAAAGATTTATGCTATTCGAAACCCTCGTTTGTAATCCATCGGATGTATAGATCTAAAGTAGAGTATATGGCGGCTCTTTTGAAAGGTAGAGCTGGCCAGAAAGGATCTTTGAAAAACAATAGACCTGGTTTTTTTGCTTCAGGCATGGTTGAAAATGAGTTAAAAATTAACTTTAATCATGAGCGCTATGATTACTATTTGAAGTCGCAAAATTTGTTTATTGACTTTTGCAATGTTTCTATAATGATTGATGCTGCAAGAAATGAAATACTTAACAAAGCCTCCGAAGTTGAAGTGTATATCAAGTCTAATCCAGACGATATTACCGTGAAAAAAGTTTCGAAAAATTTGTTTGTTGATACGCTGAGCTGATCCACACCATGTCGAGATGTTGATGCTGCATGAAAATTATACGTAAGTTATTCTCTTCATCCTCGAGTTTTTCTACAGGCCATACACGCTCCTTGGATCTAATTATTCATATTGGATCACCAAAGGCTGGGTCTTCAGCGCTGCAAAGCTTTATGCTAAGGTCGAGAAAAGAAATCGAAAAAATTGGCTATTATTATCCTGAGCATAACATCGACAAGAATGGCGTATCAGGTGGACATAGTCAGCTATGGGTGGCTTTGAGAGAAGGTGATGTGGAAGGGGCAAAGGCGCTGCTTGAGACTTGGCTGAACCATGCTCGAAAGAAAGGTCTCATACTTGTGGTATCTTCGGAGTCCTTTTTCAATCAGTCAGAGTCGTTAGCGAAATTATTTCACGAAAGCTTGCGCATACCTCCTCACGTCATTCGTATAATTGCCTTTGTTCGGGCTCCTGTAGATTACCTGCTAGGAAATCATAACCAAGGGATCAAGCGTCATGGACAATCATGGAGCCTCTCCAGCCACCTCGCCCCGGTGCTGCGGAATAGTAAGCCCAGCAGCCTCTCGGGTGGGCCATTGCTTCAGTGGGCTGATGCTTTTGGCGATGATAACTGTCATTTTCTGACTTATCAGAAGCCCGCAGAGGATACACGTCAAATTGAAGCAGTCTTTCTGGAAGAGCTGGGAGTACCAGCTTCAGAAATCCTTGCCCTTCTTCCTGAAAGAAAGATTACCAATCGTAGTTATGTACGATCTGCGCTAGAGCTCAAGCGTACCTTGAATACGGTGCTTGCCAAGCTTCCCCCTAAAGTCGGTCGACAGATTGACTGGGCTTTGCAGGAATATTCAGATCTTCATCCTGACGAAGGCTCCGTCGGGAGCCAGGATATTCCAGCGGTACTCTACAGGGATATCAACGCGAAATTCCTCGCGGCGATGGAACCGGCTTTGAAAAGGTTTCCGTCTCTTGATCGCAAAGTGCTATTCCCGCCTCAACCTACGAAAGATACCTTTACTGTCTCTGATGCCACCCCCTATCGACCACTGGCATATCTTGAGGAGCAATATCCCAAGGAGCTTGATATCATCAGAAAAGCCGCCTTGACTCAATATAAGGAGGGCGATCAAAGTTATGCTTTTCTTAAATTGCTTGACTTACTGGGTATCTACTTTGAGGAGCCAGTAGCACTAAAAGGTTTGAGCGCTCGCACACGTGGCATCATCGCCAGTAGCAGGATGAAGGAAGCTGATCGCCTTCGAGAACTGGGGGCCTATTTTGAGCAACAGGGTTTGCTGGATGATGCCTTGCTGCTGCTTGAAAAGGCATTGGAGACTCGTCCGGAAGGGGGAGGGATCAAGAAGATGCAACGACGTGTCGCGGACAAGAAATTGCTCTTGGAGCAGATGAACGACTCTGATGCTTCCGGTGATGATATCACTGCACACTGAAGTCCTCTCAGATGATGCAGTTTCTGACTTCGCCTAGCGTAGTAGGCGAAGTTTTATCGTATGGTCGTTCGATATAAATTATCTCTGTCATCTTTTACCTTTAATGGAAGAAAGTTTTGCCGACACCACCGTTTCTGGAGGGATCACAGCTTCAGTCCTCCGCTGCCAAAGCCCCTACCTTTTTTTCAATGCCTCTGCATATCCGTGTACCGCGTTACCTGCGAATCGATAGTGACCTTGAGCCTCTCAACAATGGGGAATGGCGCTCGCTTTCCAGCGCGCCCGCCTTTCTCTGGGAAGGACCTCGGCCCTTGCCGGGCTGGAACATGGTCGAGATAGATATGGAGCGCTCAGTTACGGGGGCTGCGGCAGTTATCACTTTTGAGACGGACAACCGAATTCATACGGTGGAACTACCACTTAGAGCGGGTAAGATCACTCGTCGCATGTTACGTGTCCCTCGTAGGGTGCGACGTATCACGCTATGTCCTATCGATAGTCGTGGCACCTTTCGTCTCAAGCATTTTAGACTGGTATGGCTTACGCCACGCTTTGCCAAGGATCGATTGCTTCAGCGTCTAGCTACCAATCATCGTCTTTACCGTAGCTATCCAAAGGACGAGGTATTGTCTCTTCTTTATAAGGAGGCCCGATCTAATTGTCGACCATGGCATGAGGTAGCACTTGATCATTATAATTCGACTTTTTTTCATTTAGACTCTCGTATATCTTCTGAGTATCAGCAGTGGATTGACTTGGTCGAATCACTGGGGCAAGGGATTTCAAACGTAGCGGGCGCCGCTCCCTTGACGAAGAGCCCTGAAACCGTCTTAAGCCTAGGTATGGTCATTGATGCAAGTGTCAGCAGGGAAGCCTTTGGCGATAGCCTGGCAAGTCTGATGGATCAGACGTATTCACAGTGGCAACTTGTGGTGTCAGCGACTGACATGTCGTCAGATAGTCATACCTGGTTGGCCGCGCTTTGCGAGAGTGATGACCGCATTACCGTGTTGGCAGGTAGTAATGCGGGGGTAGTGGAAGTCCGGTCAGCTCAACTTGAGGTCATCAGCAAGGCGATGGTGGGCGACTGGATGGGACTGCTGACGACAGGTGTCATACTATCGCCTGATGCACTGTCACACTTCGTTCAGTCGATGGGCGAGAAGCCGCATGCGGGATTTCTGTATTGCGACGAAGATTGCCTTGATACGGCTGGGAATCGCCATTCGCCGAACTTCAAGCCTGGCTGGAATCCGGATCTACTACTTTCCACACCCTATATAGGGCATCTGGGGCTATGGTCTCGTGAGCAGTGGCAGGTCTGCCACCATTCTCTGGGGACAGGAAATGCCGCGACAGTGGACACTACCGATCTTATCCATCAGCTGGCACTGGAGTTGATTGAACCGACTCACAAGAGCCATCAGTCGCTTGTGTGGCGGGTACCCCAGGTACTGGTGCATGTTCCCGACAATCATCTACCTTCGGCAATGACCGACCAAGGAAGCTCCGGGACACGTCATCTGGCACGTGTCAGCGACTACCTTGCACGCCATGATTTAGCAGCTGCGGCTGAAGCGGGCAAGGTACTGGTAGAGGCCAAGGATGATGCCGGAGAGAACGTGCGCGTGAGATGGCAATTGCCGGAATCACAGCCACTGGTTTCGTTGCTGGTCCCCACCCGGGATGGGGTAGAGATACTTAAACCGTGTGTCGATGCCATTCTTGCGCATACCGAGTATCGACATTTCGAGTTGTTGATTCTCGATAATCAAAGCACTTGCCCGCTGACACTTGAATATATGCGCGAAGTCGTCGCGCGTGATGAGCGCGTGCGTGTGCTGCACTGGGACGAGGCATTCAATTATTCGGCCATCAATAATTTCGGTGCCCGCGAGGCACGTGGCGATATCATCGGGTTGGTCAACAATGACATCGAGCCGATGAATGGCGAGTGGCTGACGGAAATGGTGTCGCAGGTGTGCCGTTCGGACATCGGATGTGTCGGTGCCAAGCTCTATTATCCCAATGGCACGATTCAGCATGCCGGTGTGATTCTGGGGCTTGGAAGCATTGCTGGCCATGCTCATCGCTTTTCCAATCGTGAGGAAGACGGCTTTCAGGGGCGGCTGAAATCTACTCAGAATCTGTCAGCGGTCACTGCGGCTTGTCTGCTGTTGCGTCGTTCGGTCTTTGAAGAGGTCAATGGCCTCAATGAAGAAAGACTCGCCGTGGCGTATAACGATGTTGATCTTTGCCTCAAGGTGCGAGAAGCCGGATATCGCAATCTCTGGACACCCTATGCGGAGCTTTATCATCATGAGTCCATTACACGCGGGGCCGATGATACACCGAAGAAGCGGGCACGTTGGCTCTCCGAGTGTGAGTATATGCGCTCGACCTGGGCAGAGCAGCTGGACAATGATCCCGCCTACAATCCTAATTTGACTCTTGTTTATGAAGATTTCTCTCTTCGTTAAGAGGTGGTGCTCTATTATATTGTTCGTCTTCATAATCATTAAAGTTATAAATAAAACCCAATTACCGGTCTCGATAGTCATATGTTGCTATACGATTTTGTAAGTGACATTGAATAAGTTTTTATGGGCTCTTCGATGCCAGGTGTGGAATTAGCGCCCTGAAATGTTCCAGGATATGGGCTCTGAACAGACTGGAGAATTGGCATGGATAGTACGCAGAATAAAGATCATTAACTATTGTAAGATAAATAAATCATGGTGTTTAATGCTTATATTAGAAGGTATGTGAATGAATAAAATAACCATATTTGGCGGATGTTGTAGTAGAGATACTTTTAACTTCAATAACGAAGATGGCATAGATTTTAGAATATTATCATATCACGCAAGAACGTCTATTATTAGTATGTTATCTTTACCTCCTAAAATTTTTATTGATACAAGTAGCGTGCCATCTAAATTTAATCGAAGAGTAGTTGACGGAGATATTGAAAAAACCGTTATAAATGAGCTGCTTGCTTCCGTTTCTAATGGTGGGATGCTAATAATGGACTTTTTAGTAGAAAGACTTAACATTATTGAGATCGAGTCGGGGAGTTTTATAACAAGAAGTTCTATTTTACAAAAAATCATACGTAAAAAAAACATAGCGTACAAAAATATTATTGATGGATTCTCAGAAGAGAGAAAAGATTTATTTATAAAGGCATGGCATGATTTTTATGAAAGGTGTATGCATTTAGGAATAGAAGAAAAGATAATAATAAATAAAGTTTACCTGACTAAAAAAATAAATGATGGGACCATGTTTGATAAAGATACATTCGATTATATAGATGAGGTGAACGAACAGTTAACTTTCATATATGAAGTTATCTCGGGTTATGTTCCAAAAACAAGAATCATTGAATATAATGAGAACCTTTTGATTGCCAATAAATACCACAGGTGGGGGCTTAGTCCTTTTCACTTCATAGATGATTTTTATAAGCATCAAAAAAATAAGATATTGGAATTCTATTAACCTCGGCCGCAAATTCTGAGTCCAGAATTCATAGAATAAGTGCAGCACTTTGAATCACACGGTAGAAACAAAAGGGCCAGCGCAGGTATCCCCTCTGCTTTACCGACCAAAGTGAAGCAGAGTATGAGTTACCAACAGTTGACCTAGGCCAACGATACCAGATTCATGCACGTCGTGACGTAGGATTGAGTCGACGAGAGATCGCTAAAGCCCTTGGCATTCATAACAGTACCGCCAGTCGCGCCGAAACGCGCGACTGGCGGCTACCATCTCGCGCGTGCCCAGTCATGCAGCGATCATCGATGCCGTACTGCCAGGAAGCGGACCAAGCGCTTACCCAGTATGATCGCCGCCGTTGCAGGTCGCCTGCGTGAGGAATGAAACCCAGAGCAGATCAGCCGTTTTATCGTGCCCTTGCACGGCATGAGCGTCAGCCATCAATGGATTTATACGATGATCTGGGGTAATAAGACCTCTGGCGCCGATCTCTGGAAGCACTTGCGCCAGCCGAAACGGCGTAGCAAACATCATGCTCATGCCAAGAGCTCTGGACTCGGCAAGATACCGAATCGCGCTGGTATCGAGCATCGCCCAGCCGAGGTCAATGATAGGTGTTTCATTGGTTACTGGGAGGGTGACACGATGGTGCAGGGGCATTGGGAAGGCGATCTGATCAAAGGAAAAGGCAACGCTTCTGCGGTTGGCACTCTCGTTGAGCTCAGTAGTGGCTACTTGATACTGGCCAAGATGCACGATGCACTGCGACCTCAGCCGTAGGGGGCTTCAGTGCTGCACTGAACAGAATGCCATTGGCAGCATGAAAGACTCTGACGTATGACCAAGGGCGTGAGATGGCCAGGCATGCTGCTATCACGCAAAATACTGGCGTCGCCATCGACTTCCGCGACCCTCATAGCCCTTGGCAAAGGGGGAGCAACGAGAACATCAATGGCCTGATTCGCCAGTATCTTCCCAAGGCGACGAATCTATCACTGACCAGTAAGAAGAGCTGGATGCTATTGCCTTCGAGTTGAACATGCGGCCTCGGAAGCGCTTCGACTTCAAATGTCCCATTGAGGTAATGAATGAACTGATGGCAAAGCACGATGATGCCCCATCCACAATTCAATTGGGGTGTTGCACCCAGTGTCTGCATCCGCCCTCGATATGCAACGCGAACAAGAGCCTGTGATCTTTGCCGTCCAAGGGCGTGGCAAATATACGCTCAAGGCATTCAGCGCTTTTCTGGGGGCACATGGCGGTATCCGGGCAATGTTGTTGAAGTCGTGTGCGGCATTCCTCAACGGCACTGGTGAGCACCTCCCCGATGCTCGAGCAACGGTTGATTGGTTTAACATCGTGTGGACGTTTACTAAGGCGTTGGACGAGGTGCGTAAGCGGGAGCGTCGAGAAAAGGCACACACCAAGTGCCCTGCGCTGGGCAGTGTTGGAAAGTCTGAATAACGAAAACCCGACGGAAAAGTAGCTCTGGGAGCTGCCCCTTGGCGCATCGCGTATTACCTCAATGTGATGCGTGAGGCAATGGCCGACCAAACGCTTCTAAAACCAACGGAAAAAAGCACTCAACACGTTGGGGCGACATGCTGGATGAAATCAAATCCGCATGAAACGTCGAAGAGCTCCATAAAGCGGGTTCCAAATATAAAAACACCCGCAGGTCAGATTCTATCTGCCCTGCGGGTGTCTGTGAACTATCAGTCAAAACTCTTGCTATCAGGCAGCCTGAATGTCCAAGGTGTATTCACTGATCGCCAGGCGTTCGCGAATCGCCATTGGTACCAGACGACGGGCGGAGATACGCGGGCGACTCATTTCGACGATACGCGTCTCGACGCTGTAAAGTGAAGTGTATTCCTCGTAATTTTCGAATGCCTGACGATCGATATAATCGATGTAGGTTTCGGCCTCAGCACCATTGGCGATGATCACTTCATGGTTTTCAGTTTCGACGTGGTAGTAAGTCACTTCCTTGGGAAGTTCACGGGCTGATACAGCGGTAATGGTTGTGCCATTGATCAGTGCGCCTGCATTGATGACCAGGCCATCGATGATCATGCCGTGGCTGGCAGTGACGGTCAGATCCTGATTCGGCGTTCCCTGGGCGAAGGCGTTTGCCTGGATACGTACGGCTTGGAACTTGTCTTTGGCAGTCGCAGGGCGGACCGTTTGACGTCCGACCCATTTGACCGGTACGGCTGCACCGCTTGCCGTGACTACCAGATCGCCGATCTGAAGGGTTTCGACAGCGACTTCACCCTCAGACGTTGCAATCATGGTGCCTTCAGCAAAGCAGACGAATTCGAAGCCATTCTCGCCGTTGAGAGAGACATCGCCTGACAGATAACCATCGGCTTCTTCCTGGGTCATCGCGACATTGGCGTTGACGGTCGTGCCAGTTACTCCCCCAAAGCCGGTGTTGTCTGAGGTGATTTTCAGATAGCCGTTCTCAGAATCATAAGAACTTGCACCATCTGACAATGTCCAGTCAGCGCCATCTGTGTCGAAGGTATCGCCGGCTTCCATACCATTGACATCGAAATTGACTGTATTCAGAACGCCCGCGCTGGGTACGGAGTAGGAGAAGCTGCCATCTTCTGCACCTGAGAAGTTGACCGTGTTGTCGTTGGCGCCGCTGAGAGCGCCAACTGTTCCACCGTCAAGGTTGATACTACTGCTATCCTCAATATTGTAGGTCGTCGAGCTCCCTGCGGAAAGACTCAAGAGCCCTTGATCTATATTGATCTCGCCAGCGTTGGTTGCCGTAAATGTGGGCGACGCACCTACTTCAATCCCTGCAATAGTATCAATATCAGCAGAAATACCATCGACGATCAGCTCGGAAGACCCAAGTACAGAGATATTGACGACGTTACTTTCATCTCCACCCGAGTCACTGGTGTCAGGGAAAATGCATGAAAAACCGCTCTACGACGGGCCTCGTAGCGCTTTACCAAAAGGACCTCATGTGGTCATTTAGCAGCTTTCGCTCATGGATGATCCGATGCTGACACCGTCTCTTATGCACCATTTATCGATTGTTCCCGACTTCCGCCAGGCGTGGAAAGTGAAGCATCAGCTGTCGGATATCTTGTTTCTGATCGTCTGTGCGGTGATCTGTGGTGCAGAAGGTTGGGATGAAATCGAAGATTTTGGCCACGCGAAGTTGGACTTTCTTCGCCAGTACGGCGATTTTAAGGCTGGCGTGCCGAGTCACGATACCTTGGCCAGGGTGATGGCCCTGGTGAATGCTGAGCAGCTGCAAACTGCATTCGCTGAGTGGATGAAAAGTTGCCATGACGTG
>NZ_NBVS01000016.1:0-16185 GCF_002213105.1 Cobetia sp. QF-1 | reverse complement strand
GGTGTCGTCGTCGCTTGCTTATGCAGCTTGATGTCCATGAAGCCTTTCCTGAATAAATTGCTTGATGAGCTCACGAGAGGCTAACAAAGGGTAGCTTCGTTGTGAAACCCGATCATCCGGCACCCTACACCAAATCAGTATTTTGCAAATAAGGCATCATTCCTAAAATATATCCCTTTAGAATCAAACTTGATCCTAATAACTGATATATATAATGTAGTATTATCCCAAGTCCTCAATAGAGAAATGGTCTGCAGGTAATACCGAAATGACGGAGTAGCCGGACTTGTTGAGGCTCTCTGCCGGCAGTCCAAACCATTCGATCAGCTTCTGATTGCCCTGCTTGAAGTGGGCATCAAAGGCCTGTTGCTCCGCCACAGTGAACAATACATGCTCGTCCTGTTCACTCCCCAGTGTCTTCGCAAGACTGATGATCTTGTCTCTACGACGCGCAAATTCCGCATTGCCCATCTGACCACGCCCGAATTTCTGGACCAGTGGCAGGCAACGTGTCGGCAGCGACGGGTTGATGATGGCAGTCTCGTCGGCCTGATGGGCGCCTGGTCGATATTCAATATCCAACGAGGACAGGAAGTCCTGTACCACCTTGCGGCTATAGGGAATCACGGAGAGATTCTCTCCACCGACATGCTTTTCCCACTGCCGAATGTGGTTCAGGTAGTTCAACCAGCTCACATTGCGCATGGCCAGCGTGAAGAGAGACGCCTCATAACGAATGTTGGGGTCTTTCACCAGCTGATTGAACAGTGACAGCAACAGCTCCGATTGCGGGCGAACCGTGAAGATGACCTTGACCGTCTCGAAGTGCTCAGCCACGAACTCCTTGAAGCGCGGATTGTTGAAGTACATCGGCGAGAGCTCCGATGACAGCAATACGCTGGAGGCCAGGCTGGCCTGCATCTCTACCCGCAACTTCTCCAGTGCGTCCGCTGGCGACATGTCACTCTGGTAGGCACCGCTGCCCTTGAAGGACAGCGCGAACGGATGATGTGAGTGGTCTGGCCACTGCAGAGACTGCGGGTAGAGAATGCCCTTGGCGAGAAAATCCTCATGCTGCGCCTGAATCTGCGATTGAACTGCAGATGTCCCCGTCTTGGACCAACCTACGTGTAGGTACAGAGTATCTTTTTTCATCATTCACCAATAAACGGGTTGCGGCCGATCTGGCTTACCAGAGCGCCCCATTTCAGAATCTGGGCTTCATCCAGTGCATCATCGCCGGTCAGGACTTCCGGCATGCCAAGTGCACGCCACTTGTCCATCGGATGAAGGATATGGAACGTCGCCAACCCCATGTCGCCGGGGCGCTGAGCATCAGCCACGACATTGTCCCCGATGTGCAGGTGACGGCGGCCTTCCTCGCGCGCGAGGTCTTCCTTCACCATCGCCCACATGGAGCCACTGTCCTTGCGCTTGCCTTCCTCACTGGACACCATCAGGCGATAGGCCGCCGCGATACCGGCCTTGCGCAGCATCAGCCCGACCTGATCACGCGTGTAATAGCTATCGGAGATGACCCAAAGCACATGCCCCGCCGTGCTGAGATGGTTGAACAGCTCCACCATCTCGTCCTTGGGCTGAATCATGGCCAGGTCCAGCTCGAACTCACGCTGCATCCAGCCCTGAGCGATGTCCTTGCTGACCTTGTACACATCCGCCAACTCGTCATAGATGGCATCGATACGCACGTCGCCCTGGAAATTGGCGCGCTTGCGCAGCGAGAACTCCGCCTCGTTGCGCGTCTTGACGAACGCATGAGCCGAGGTGACGACACCCTGTTCAAGCAGCCATTTCCCCAACTTCAGCTTGGCATAATCCGGCACGGTGAATTCGCGACGAACCAGCGTATCAAAGACATCGAAACTGATGATCTGATGTGCCTGGATGGCAGACATGTGTTGCTCGATGGAGCCATGATAATTGGCCGTGATGTAGCTCTGGTCGACCGTGAAATCACCACCGGACGGATGATAGAAGAACTGTCGATAGCCAAGGTGCTCGGCTCGAGCGCCCAGAATACGTTCCAGCGCATGCAGCTTGGAGCCATCGTTGGGTAGTGGCTCTTCCGGGAATTCATCGTAGGTCCAGGACTTGTCCGCGATGCCTTTGAGTGCCTGAGGGCGTGCCCAGAACATGCCACCCGCAGGATAGCTGAGGAAGTCGCTGATGTGGTCAATGCCCAGGGCCTGCTGCCACTCACGCATGAAGCCCTTGTTCATGGTCTGGTGATTGACCCAACTCGGCATCATCCAGAACGTCGTGGGGTAATAGACGCCCAGCGTCTTGTCTTCCGCGAAGGCATTCAAGGCACGCTTGACGACAGACTTGTCTCTCAGCAGATATTCCGTCAGATAGTCCGCCCACTGAGTCTGCTCACGACCGGAATACAGCGACTTCTTGGAATGCAGGTGACAGAAAAGATCATAGTCATTCAGCACATCGCCATATTCGACCAGCAACGGGCCGAAATTGCGGCCGCGATTGGGCACACGACGAGTCTCTACTCGATTGACACTCGCGTGACGCTCAAATCGCTTGCGCGCTCGTGATTCATCGACACCTTCGGCCAGGGTCAGCAACACATCGACCTTGATCGGCATGTCGTCCAGCGCCTGCGCAAAACGCTCGATGAAGTCTTCGTAGAATACGTGCAGGCACACAGCCATCTTCAGTCGGCTGGCAGCCTCTGTGAGAGTGGTATCCAGCGGCATACGTGTCCGGGGTACCCAGCGTGGCGTCAAGGGCACATACTGACGCCCTTCCTGCTTGCCATTTTTCAGATAATGGAACAGCGGGCTCTGTTGGTCATAGAACACGTCCATATACATGCGATGGTAGCTTTCACCATCGAATGCCGGCGATGGATGCACTGGAGAAAAGCGCGATTTATGCAGGTAATCCTTGAAGGCATCAGCCGATGAAGCGAACTTCTGTCCGTACTGCTGCTGGTACCATCCAGCATCAAAAAGGCCAAGCGCCTCAGCCTGTTCAAACTGTGTCTGTTTTGTCGCAGGCAAAGATATCGATTTCTGCTTCGAAAAAGGGTTGAACGATTTCATTGATGGCTCTCGATCAGATGTTGAAAAGTGCCAACGGATTCAGGATGCCATTGCCGGAAAAATCATCGTCCACGAAGAACAGATGCCAGGCACATTGCGGAATGGCACCTTGGCGTGTGGCGAAGTTTTCATACATCTGCTCGACTTCTTCCGGTGTGAAGCTCACCCCGGAGTCGATCCATGTGGCGACCTGATCAATGGCGCCATCAAAGACTTCCTGCAAATCCTGGAAATGCCGCTGAGTAGCCGCCTGGCGTCCATAACAGAACTCGAAGCCACCATCGCTGTCCTCACGCACATCCACTACCTGACCGTGCGGTGCTGTCATCAATGACTCGAACAGCAAGGAGCGGTCCAGCATCTGATAGCCTTCTCCCCAACCAATTCCTTCACGGAAGACACCCGTCAGATGGGCCGTTGCATCACCCTGTAGACTCTTGCCGGGCTTGGTCGCCACGTAGTAAAGCCCATGGGTATCACGTTGCATCATGCGCGTCAGCAGCTTCTGAATCGTGCCCGAGTAGCCCAAGTCCAACATGACAGACTGCGGCCCCTGCGTGAGGCCTAGTGATTCCAGGTACGCCATGACACCCTGCCGCGTCGGGGCGACCAAGGTCTTAAGGCGTTCAAGATGCGGTGTCAGCCACTGGATGACATCCTCCTGTTGCTCGGGGAGCTTGACGTGCATCTGCAACAGTTCAGCTGGCAAGACACTGAAGGCTTCGTGCATCTGCAAGCCAAAGCGCTTGCGCATCAGATCCAACACATCGCCTTCGAAGTCATTGCCCAATGCCAACGGCCACAGGAATTCCTCGCCGAGATTGGCGCGAAACAACAACGTACGTGAAACTTTCAGATAGCACGGGGCATGGTCAAGCGCAATGAGTTCACGCGCCTGAAGGCGTGACAGCAACCGCTCGAAACACCAGCCCTCTCGTGCTAGACATATCGGTATCCGCCCCACACCTTGTGTCTCTACTGCCTTTGCATATACCAAGAAGGCGGGCCCCATGAAACTGGCGCCGAATTCTCTGAGTGCCTGACGAGTATTCTTCATCTTGTCACCAATCCATAAGCCTTCGATCAGGAGATATCCCTACCTACTGTCATGCCACCTGTGTGCCTGTCATGCAAAAACAGCGGCATTCTTGAAAGATTCAGCCGCTTTATCCTTGCCGGACAGCTGTGGTAATTCGCCATTGGCCAACGGCCACTCGATGCCCACCGTGGCATCGTCCCACTTCAGGGAATACTCATCGCCGGGCGCATAATAATCGCTGCACTTGTACTGGAATTCTGCAGATTCGCTGGTGACGTAGAAGCCGTGAGCGAATCCCGGCGGTACCCACAGCATCTGCTGGTTGTCTTCACTCAACAGGGCACCGACCCACTGACCAAACGTAGAGCTATTCTTGCGCATGTCGACAGCCACATCGAACACCTCACCCTGTGTCACGCGTACCAGCTTGCCCTGCGGCTGATTCAGCTGGTAATGCAAGCCACGCAAGATGCCCTGACGAGACTTGCTGTGGTTGTCCTGCACGAAGGTGTAGTCACCACAATGCTCAACGAATTCGCTATGACGAAAGGTTTCCATGAAGAAACCGCGCTCATCGCCAAAGACTTGCGGGGTCAACAGCACGACATCGGGGATGGCGAGTTTTTCGTAGTTCATGCGAGACTCTCTGTGTGACGGGCCACTCGTGACGGAGTGGCCGCAATACGTGAAACAAAAACTCCTGAAGAGATCGCTGCACGAGCGACTCCTTCAGGAGGGTAATACTTAAGACAGACCGCGAAAGAGACGAGACGGTCATCAGTGTCTCTGACTACCCTCTGTGACTCGCCTGCAGGTCGCTGCGTTACTGATTGCCGCAACGCTTATCATCCAGACGCTTGAGCAGGTACTGCCCATAGCCGGTTTTCTTGAATGCGATGCCTTGGGCTTCCAGCTGATCATCACTGATCCAACCGTTAGTCCAGGAAATTTCTTCCAGACACGCCACCTTGAGACCCTGACGATGCTCGATGGTCTGCACGTACTGACCCGCTTCCAGCAGGCTGTCGTGGGTACCGGTATCCAACCAGGCGAAACCACGGCCCAGACGCTCAACGCGCAGATCACCGCGCTCCAGATAAGCATTGTTGATGCTGGTGATTTCCAGCTCACCGCGCTCTGACGGCTCTACCTGCTTGGCGATCTCGACCACATCATTGTCGTAGAAATACAGACCGGTCACCGCATACGGCGACTTGGGCTTGAGCGGCTTCTCTTCAATGGAAATCGCAGTGCCTGACTCGTCAAACTCGACAACACCGAAGCGCTCTGGGTCTTGTACCAGATAACCGAAGACTGTAGCGCCACTTGGCTGGTCCGCAGCACGCTTGAGCTGATCGGAGAAATGCTGGCCGTGGAAGATATTGTCACCCAGCACCAGGCAGACCGGATCATTGCCAATGAACGCTTCACCAATGATGAAGGCTTGCGCCAAGCCGTCCGGGCTTGGCTGAACTGCATACTCGAAACGCACGCCGTATTGATCGCCATTGCCAAGCAATTGCTCGTACTGTGGCAGATCTTCAGGCGTGGAGATGATCAGAATCTCGCGGATACCGGCCAGCATCAGCACCGAGATCGGATAGAAGATCATCGGCTTGTCGTAGATTGGCAGCAGCTGCTTGGAAACACCCAACGTGATGGGATGCAGTCGTGTACCGGAACCGCCGGCGAGAATGATGCCCTTGCGCGCCATATCAAATGTCCTTGTCGAATCGACGTGTCGTGTGGTGCAGAGAAAGTGTACGTAAACAACGTGAGTCACATGCCGTTGGCCTGTTCATGAGGCAACGGCCAGCGCTTCATCCTTTGAGAATTAGCAAGGCTCAACGATCGAGATGTTCTTTCAGGGTCAGGGACAACTGGGATTCCCAGCTTGGCAGTGGGTGACCCAGTGCCGCTTCCAACTTGCCCAAGGCCAAGCGCGAATTCAGCGGACGCTGTGCAGGTGTCGGATAGTCTGCCGTGGGAATGCCACCCAGTGCTTCCGGGTCAATCGCCAGCGCTTCGCCCTGATCGATCGCGAGGCGGAAAATGGCTTGTGCAAAGCCATGCCAACTGGTGGTGCCCTGCGGGGCCAGATGATACAGGCCGCTCGCGATGTTCTGACGCAGTGCTTCACACGTCAGCTGTGCGATCAGCCGAGCGGGAGTCGGTGCGCCTATCTGATCGTTGACGATGTTCAGCGTGTCACGGTCACGTCCGAGCTTGAGCATCGTTTTCATGAAGTTATTGCCGCGCGCGGCGTACACCCAGCTGGTGCGCAACACCAGATGACGGCAATCACTCACCGTCACGGCATCATCACCGGCCAGCTTGCTCTCACCATAGACCGAGAGCGGCGCTGTCGGGCTATCTTCGGCCCAGAACTGCTCACCATCTCCCGGATAGACGTAGTCAGAGGAGTAGTGCACCAGGGTGGCACCTAACGCGCTGGCTTTCTCTGCCAGTAGCGCAGGCAGCTCCGCATTGAGGCACATGGCCTCATCACGCTGCTCCTCGGCCTTGTCGACGGCAGTCCAGGCAGCAGCATTGAGAATCAGCTGCGGCTGAAATGCATCGACGTAGGCCGAGACTGCCTGCAAGTCGCTAGCATCCACTTCGCTACGACGTGGCGCACGTACCTCGCCAAACGCGGAAAAACTACGCTGCAGCTCAAACCCGACCTGACCATTGCCGCCCAGAATCAGGATTCTTCCAAAGCCGTTGTTCATTGCCATTGTGTCCAACGCCATGATCAGCTCCCGGTTCCTAGGCGCTCGCCACGATAGCTACCGTCCTGGACGCGCTTCCACCAGCTTTCATTGGCCAGGTACCACTCGACGGTCTTGCGCAGACCGGTTTCGAACGTCTCTTGTGGCACCCAGCCCAGCTCACGCTCAATCTTGGCGGCATCGATGGCATAGCGCACATCGTGGCCCGGTCGATCCGTCACGTAGTTGATGAGATCTTCATAGTGGGCAATGCCAGCCGGCTTTTCAGGCACCAGCTCTTCCAGCAGTGCACACAGTGTCTTGACGACCTCGATGTTCTGCTTTTCGTTATGCCCGCCGATGTTGTAAGTCTCAGCGATCTCACCTTCGGTCGCGACCTTGATCAGTGCACGTGCATGATCTTCCACGTACAGCCAGTCACGCACCTGCTTGCCATCGCCATAGACCGGAAGTGATTTACCCGCCAAGGCATTGAGAATCATCAACGGGATGAGCTTCTCGGGGAAATGGAACGGGCCGTAGTTGTTGGAACAGTTGGTCACCAATGTCGGCAAGCCATAGGTACGCTGCCAGGCACGCACGAGGTGATCCGAACTAGCCTTGCTGGCCGAGTACGGAGAACTCGGAGCATAAGCTGTTGTCTCGGTAAAGAGATCCTCCGGCCCTTCCAGATCGCCATACACCTCATCGGTAGAGATATGGTGGAACCGGAAGCCAGCGGCCTTCTCGGCATCGGATGCTTTCAAGTCTTTCCAATAGTGACGTGCCGCTTCCAATAACTGATAAGTGCCGACGATATTGGTCTCGATGAAATCTGCCGGGTCATCAATGGAGCGATCCACGTGACTCTCGGCCGCCAGGTGCATCACGATATCCGGCTGGAACTCCGCGAAGACAGCCTTCATCTTCTCGCCGTCACAGATATCGGCTTGCACGAAGTGATAGCGCTCGGAAGCAGCAACATCAGTCAGTGACTCAAGGTTGCCGGCATAGGTCAACGCATCAATATTGATAACGGTGTGCTGGGTAGAGCTCATCAGCTCACGGATGACCGCGGAGCCAATGAAGCCGGCGCCGCCGGTCACAAGGAATGTTTTATACATGAATTTTGCCTGTAAATTATAAATGAGTACGCTACCGCCACCCCGAGCCTTATTGAGGTCAGGTGATGTGAAAGGGAACCACTGCACAGGTCCCTGAAGCTGCCAAACAGCGGCTTTCTGCTTCAGCAGCTTATTTCAGACCACCAAGGGATGGCCTCTTTAGCTTGGCAGCCGTGTTATTCGGCTGCCAAGCCAGATGCAAGACGAACTGCCCCCGTCACCTCGTTCTTCGCATCGTGTCGCTAGTACCCGGTTGGCCAAGCCAAACAGACTGAATATCTGCACCTGGTTCTTGGTAAGTCCCTTGTAGCGCATCTTCCGATAACCAAAGAGGTTCTTGATGACGTAGAACGGGTGCTCAACCTTGGCGCGGATGCTGGCCTTGGTTCTCTCGTTCTTCAGCAGCAGTTCTTCTAGTAGGCTCTCTTCCATCCTCTTGATGCCGCTCCGCTTGGCCGCGATACAGTAACAGGGGCCTCCGCATCTTTCCCCTCACCCAGACGCTAGCCCATACCGATGTAGCCGGCATCGGCGTGGACTCGCTTTTCATCATCCCGCACCAAGTGTTCTGCCATGGTGACATCTGCCTCGTTAGCCGAGGTGGCAACCACGGTATGTGTCAGCCCGGTTACCGCATCGACGCCAATGTGGGCCTTCATACTGAAGTACCATTGATTGCCCTTGAGGGTCTGTTTCGTCTCGGCCCCGCTTGTCCACCACGTTCGGTAAGTAGGATGGCGACAACGCGTCGATCAACCGCTGCCAAGGCACCATCGCCTCCATCTTGGCTAGGAATCGCTCTCGGTGGGTGACCTTTTCCTTGTTCTGGTGCTCTGCTTGAACGGACGAGGTCTGCTTCATCGGATGGCCTAGACAGACGGTGACGGGATGGTCAGATTAGAGCTGACAATAGTGATCCGGCGGGATTTGTACAGTGTTTCCCAAGGTATGCCTTTTCTTTTTCAATGCAATTCACGGGCCACCTCATCGAAAATACACTATTCCTAACGAGCTCTATCTACTGGAGTCGTTAGCGTATGCTTTCCTCAAGACAACCAGATACCAGCAAACAATGACGTTCTGTTTACACTGTGTTTGATATCAGCATAATCGGTCTAAGATTGACACAATACACGCTGATATAACATCCAATATGCCTCTGCCATTTCCGTGCAGCTTGTCTGCCCGACTCTTTGCCATTCACAGACATGTTCGAGAGCTCTATGCCAAGCTTCAGTCTCTGATGCTTCAAGTAATTTCACCGCCATTGCGTCAGAACTAGTTTTTTCGACCCGCCACCCACCCTGTGTCTTGGCGAGACGCTCTCCAACCGCACCTAAATTGAACCCAAGCACAGGAAGACCAACAGACCACAATTCTGTCAACGTATGACACCAAGTCTCAGGCCATATCGACAACACGGCTCCTAAGTGCGGTTTTATTTTCCTAACCTGAATACTGAATTCTTCACGCTCATAAACCCCATGGACTACGACATTCTCCGGTATCAATGTGGGTGGAGTGTCTATCAATAGCCCAAGCACATGCCATTCTACATGGGTTAGGTGGGGATGAGAGGCCAACTCCAGCAGGACATCCCTACCTTTAGAGACCGCTAAAAACCCTGGAACCAGGACACGCAAGACCTGATTTGGCTCAGGGGGGACCGCGAGTAGTGATAAATCGGAGAAGTCTCGCCCATGCGGGATAATCTCAAAGGGTCGTTTTTCAAGAGCAGGGAAAACATCTGTTATTAGCTGACGCACCGAGTCTGTCGTGGCGACGAATGCATCACACAATATGAGTGCACGCGCATACTGTTGCTGCCACTTATAAACGGCATTGAACTTCAATGCCGGCATTGACTCAGAAGCCCAAAGCTCTTGTGAACACTCACCAGAGCTCAATGAACAACGACCACCGCAAAATTGCTTCTTCTCATCTAGCAACTTCACAGAGGGGCAAACTGTATAGTAATCGTGAAATGAAAAAACAACAGGTATCTGAAGGTGCTTAGCTGACGCTATTAAACCCAGCGATTGCCATGCCATGTGACGTACATGCACAATCGTCACGCGATATTTCGTTAACCACTTCGCCACCACTTGATCGTATTCGGAAGAGGAGTGTGGCAAGGGGCGCAAAGAAGATGTCAAGCGGCACGCATCCAATAAAATATATTGGCCGCAATGGAAATAATAGAGAGTGAGTTCAACACCTCTACAACGCAAAACTAAACACTCTGCCCGCGATGCGAACGAGCGCATCAAGTCTTGGTTCGTCTGCGGAGTACCGCCACTTTGCAAAGTCAAGACATATAAAATACGCTCCCCGTTTGAAGGCGGTATATCTGTTGTACTCGATGTATCACCACTTGCCACCCAACTAGGCAATCCGTCCGCTAATAGCTCCTGTTTGGTTACAGTACGAGAAGGCATCTTTCGGCCCTCCAATCGCCCCCACCTTAAATAGTGCTCCAAGGCAGATACACCAGAATTGCGAATATCGGGGTTAGCAGCCAAATAGTCAGTGGGATAAAACTTGGCACTCGGGGCACGCCCACCCTTCCACCCATGTTGCAGGAAGTGATCCCAGGGAGAGAGCGTGCAAATGCTTACATCAGCATAGTGGTTACAATACCATTCGGCATCGAACAGTCCAGAAGCCTCTAGTTCCTGCTCTAGCCACACAGCGACTATCCTTCCTGGAGCGATGAATGAATATGACGCCCTTCTTCGCGCCCATACAGTAAATAGTGTACCAACGGATTAGTACCAGTATCTGCTACGTCAGGATACTGGGAAAGATAATAAGCAGAATCAAACTCCGGACAGGGATTTCGTCCTTCAAAAGCCCCGAAACGCAAATAGTGCTCGTGAGGTGCCTGAGAAAACGTCTTTGCCGCTTTAATGTCGGGGTACATGGCCAAATACCAATCAGCATCAAACAGCTCACTCTCCAAAAGCAAACGACTCTGCTGCTGAAGTCTCAACTCCTGCTCATCAGGATTCACAGCGTTTGACGCCGTCTGCTGAGCCTCAACCTGAACCAATTGCTGACGAAACTCTGTTAGCTGATGCTCAAGTTCAGCTTTGTGCGCCTGTTCGTGCTCCAAGACTTGGGTGACACGAGCCATTTCGTCGAAATGCACCGCTATGGTGCGGTCACTTGCCTGCAAGCTCTGCTCGGCCTCATGAATACGCGACTGCAACTGCTCAAGCGATACCTGTTGATTTTGCTCACTCACGCGACTCAACTCCTTGGAGACCTTGATTTTTATCGTCTAACAGCACTTTAATGCTCTTAGCCACAAGCATAACCTCGTCTATTACTCAGACTCAAGGTAGCAATTCTTTCGGTACAGAAAAAGCACGCCCATCAGGCTCATAAGGCAAATAAAGCTGGGCCGGCCGTCCTGCGTTTTCACGATGCCACCTTTGACTAGCACTTCGATAATCTGCTCGCACTCCGCTGTACTGGGTCACCAAGTGTGTGGCCCTCACCGAAGTGAGCGAGTCCGCCACCGACCGTCCAAGGGTCAGTGGTACACCGCGTAACACCTCCCCAATCACATTAGGCCCAAAAGCTGCTTGAATACGATAGTAGTATTCAGTATCTGCCTCAGCACGCACATAATCCCAATAACCGAGCAACTCAAACACCCTGCGCCGGAACATAAGAGACGACACATTGCGATACACCCATCCCTCTTCAATGCGCCAGCGGCTAAAGATCAAGTTCTGACTACAGCGCACCCAGTCAGTACAACAAGCTTGCCACTCAGGGTGTGTTTGTAGCGCATCTACCTGACAGGCCAGTTTA
Source organism: Cobetia sp. QF-1 (assembly GCF_002213105.1). Lineage (NCBI taxonomy): Bacteria > Pseudomonadati > Pseudomonadota > Gammaproteobacteria > Oceanospirillales > Halomonadaceae > Cobetia > Cobetia sp. QF-1. The sequence continues at coordinate 4,409 of NZ_NBVS01000016.1, read as the reverse complement.
TCTGGGTGGGACCAATCATCGCTGTCATGGATGGTGATGAACTGCCCTCGCGCCTCACGCAATCCTACATTACGAGCTGCATAGGCGCCTCGATTGTATGGCTGGCGTAACAAACGAATTCGTGAATCACGTTGAGAAAATTGCTCGACAACATGTGACGTATTGTCCGTCGAAGCGTCATCAACGACAATCACTTCTAGATTAACTCCACACTGCTGAATGAGGCTAGTTAGTGCTGTGCTAATCGTGTTTGTGGCATTATAGGCCGGCATGATGATCGTTAATAACGGATTGTCAGTTTTCGAGAGTGGAGACGAACCAGAAGCCAAGTTGTCCAACGAAAGCGGTACAGTAGTATCTGCCAGTTCGACGCCATCCAGACCAGAGCTTAGCCATATACCATTGATCCAAGCCAAGCGGCTTTTATGATCAAACACACTATCCGAGACCGACTCACGCGATGGCGTTTTCGCTGCCTGCCAAGCCAGAAGATTAGCGGCTGCCAAGCGAACATCATACCAGCCTGGCGCCGCTCGCTGAAGTTTACCAAGTGACCGCCACGCCTCAGATAGTTGGTCACTGCGCGCCAAAGACTCTATTAACAATAAATCGGGTCCGTTATGGCTTGGCATCAATCGTTTACCTGAAACACGCTCGGCTAAATAATCGGCAGCACAATGCCAGTCTCCTTGCCAAGCATACCAACGCGCAAGCGCAAAACTTGCATAACTTGATTCGAGCACAGAATCACATGCAACTAATGTTCGAAGAGACTTTAACAAGCCACTTTTTTGGTCTTGCCGAGCCCATAACGCGGTATCTAGCGATGGTGAAATAAGTTTACAGGGGAAGCGGCCTTCTTTTATTCCGTAAGAAATGAAATGAAGGAGCGGGCTGAGATTGTGACTAACCACATCAGGATATTGCTGACGATACCATACGGGATCGAAGTCAGGGCAAGGACGCCAACCAAGAGGTTCTCCTACCTCTAGATAATGGTTTATGGGTGTCAAATATGACACTGCTGCTTCGGGGTATCGGTCAAGGTACCATTTAGCATCAAACCAATCCCATCTCTCACTATTCGTTCTATTTACTGGTTCACGAGGGTGACTCAAGGGAAATACCATTCTAGATAATTGGAAGGACGGATGCAGCTTAAGAGTGAATATGAGTCAATGTAATGATAACGGAGTTTCAAGGTACTGCACCATTTACTCACTCATTATTTAAATGGGATATTTGAAGCCGAAGCGCCCTAGGTTATTTACCAAATGGAGATATTTAATCATGCTGGACCTGACACTTATAGAACCTAATGAATGATAAAGTGAATCCTACATCAGTGCGTTGGCGATTTCTTCTGCACAACGGCGTGCCTGTTCAGCATCCTTGGCTTCTACCATCACACGCACAAGTGGCTCGGTACCGGACTTACGCAGCAGTACCCTGCCGGTATCGCCCAAATGGCTTTCGACTCGGCTCACCGCCGTCTTGACTTCGAGCGCCTCGAGCGGGTCTATCTCCCCGTTCGCTTTATAGGCCACATTGATCAGCGTCTGCGGTAGCTTCTGCATCCCCTGCTTGGCGCGATGCAAGGACATACCCTGCTGTTGCAGAGCTGACAGTACACGCATCGAGGCGATGATCGCATCGCCAGTGGCCGCGTGATCCAGACTGATTAAATGCCCCGAGCTTTCGCCACCAATGCGCCAACCGGTATCATCCAACTGCTCCATCACATAGCGGTCACCCACCTTGGCACGCTTGAATGGGATTTCCAGCCCCCCTAACGCCAACTCGAGACCGAGGTTACTCATCTGGGTGCCCACAACACCACCAGTATAGCCTTCGGCTCGGGCCATCTGCGCCATCATGTATAGCAGCTCATCCCCATCAACAACCGCTCCTGTGTGATCGACCATCATTAGGCGATCGGCATCACCGTCCACAGCAATTCCCAGATCAGCTTTGTTATCGATTACTGCGGCCTGCAAGCTTGCCAGGTGCGTGGCACCACACTCATTATTGATATTTAACCCGTTGGGCCGATCATGTAGGCTGATCACCTCTGCTCCCAGCTCGCGAAAGACTGTCGGGCCAACTCGATATGCGGCACCATTAGCACTGTCAATAACAATGGTCAGATTGCTGAGATCCTGGCGGCCAGGGAAGTGCGACTTGCAGTATTCAATATAGCGCCCCCCTGCATCGTCGATCCGTCTAACTTTCCCCAGCCTGTCTGAAGGCTCACAAGTCATGCCGTCATTAAGGGCCCTCTCTAACCATCCTTCAATATCCGACTCTTGCTCATCCGTTAGCTTACGGCCAGAAGCAGCAAACAATTTAATACCATTATCATAGTATGGATTATGCGATGCGCTGATAACAACACCAGCACTCGCACGAAAAGTCGTTGCTAGATAGGCGATTGCAGGGGTGGGTAAAGGACCTACCAGGGCGATGTTGACCCCTGCTGCCGATAACCCAGCTTCAAGCGCTGACTCAAGCATATAACCGCTGGCCCGTGTATCCTTCCCGATCACCACCTCGCCACTACCCTTAGTGCCGAGGACCTTTCCCGCGGCCCAGCCCAGCTTCATGGCAAAATCCGGTGTCATGGGGAATTCTCCCACCCGGCCGCGCACACCATCGGTACCAAAATATTTACGCATATACTTACCTCTATTAGTTGATATCTCGTTTCCAGTTATTCTATTGCAGGATAACCCTTGCTTATATAGGGCAGACATATCGGAATCTGGCGAATACAGACACTGAGTGCAACAACACCCCTATTGGATTGAGGGCAGTTTGTCATTGTGCTTTGCCATCAGGTCATTCAATACCTCAATTGGGCATTTGAAATCGAAGTACTTTCTCGGTCGCATAATCAACTCGAAGGCAATAGCATCCAGTTCTTCCTGACTGGTCAGTGAGGGGTCTGTGCCCTTGGATAGGTGCTGACGAATGAGGCCATTGATGTTCTCATTGCTCCCTCTTTGCCAAGGGCTGTGAGGATCGCAAAAATAGATGGCAACACCGGTATTTGGGTAATAGCCACATGCCTCGCCATCTCTCGCCCCTGGTCGTAGGTTATGCTCTTTCGAGCTGCCAATGGCATTCTATTAAGCGCGACACTGAATCTATAGCAGAGGTCGCAGTGGCATCATGCTTCTTGGCCAAGATCACATAGCCGCTACTGAGTTCTACTAGAGTACCAATCGCGGAAGCGTTACCTTTTCCTCTGATCAGGTCGCCTTCCCAATGCCCGCGCATCTCGCGTTTGTCCACCTCAGGTGGACGAAGGTGGATGCTGACCATGCCGGGAATCTGCCCTCACCGATCTGTTTCACCACACCGAGGTTTGCATGTGCTTTTCCCTGCCGTAGACAATGGATGTGCTCTTTACGCAGGCCCGATCGGCAGCGCCTGGATCGCAGTGTAAATCGTCTCGCGGCAGACGTAGGCGTCTTCAAGCTTGAGTAAGTTCATGATTCGCAGCTTGCCGGCGATTTGCTCTGGGGACAAGTAGCGTCGAAGAAGATATTCGACCACCGCGAATCACTCGCCACCAACGAGAAGCTTTCGCTTGGGACGGTAGTAAAGCCGCCGTTTGAGGCGGGCAACATGGGCTCGTCCAGCCCAGTAGCCATCACCTGAAGAACTATTCCGCCGGACTTCGCGGCTGATGGTGGAACGCGAGCGATCCAGGCAACGAGCAATTGCACGCAGACTCAAGCCCTGAGATAGGCAAACCTGGATGGTGGCCCGATCGGTAATGCTGGGTTCTGAGTATGGCATGAATGAAATGCCTTACAGAGAAACTCAGGTGTTGCACTTAGAATCTGCGGCCGAGCCTACAAGCGATTTGATTACCCGGCACCATACACATAGCCCACAGCTGCGACATTATCCAGCGTACTATTTTGCGCGAGGGCTGCATTCACCAGGCTCTGGTGTTACACGCTGGCAACGCGGTTCCGATATGAAGAAATTGACGCTACATGCGGCACTACAGCGGCTGAATATCACCCCGTTATAAAGCTGCCCTTGTACCTTTAATGACATCGCCTTCTCTAAACCGCTATTCTGGACCTGTAAGGATCGCCCGATCATACGTTGAACGGCTATATGAGCCTGCTCGGAGCTCAGCAGCAGGTGACGCGCTCGGACATGGCTACCACCACGAACACTGACAAAACACAATTCGGTTCGTCATCCCTGGTGAGCAGAACGCTGGCGTGGACAATGAAGTGCTAGCAATTCGAGACGCCACCGATGACGAGATGAAACTGCAACCTCTAGGTTTTGTACGAAAAGTCATTTTTGCTAATGTGACCCATGCACATCCAGCATAGGTGCGGTATGACAGGACGCTACGAAATCTCGGATAGCCAATGGCAGTT
>NZ_NBVS01000015.1:0-24202 GCF_002213105.1 Cobetia sp. QF-1 | reverse complement strand
CAACTGCCATTGGCTATCCGAGATTTCGTAGCGTCCTGTCATACCGCACCTATGCTGGATGTGCATGGGTCACATTAGCAAAAATGACTTTTCGTACAAAACCTAGCTGAATCAGCTGGCCCATTCTCGTCACTCCCATGATCACCAGCATCATGCCTGCCATCATCGTCGCGATGAGCAACCCTCCAAGCCCATATTGTTGAACGATGGGAAACAGAATGACCACGAAAGCTGCCGTCGGGCCAGACACATTGAAGCGCGATCCGCCGGTGAGCGCGATGATGGCGCCGGCCACGATAGCCGTATAGAGCCCGTGCTGTGGCGCGACACCTGCAGCAATGGCCAATGCCATCGACAAGGGGACGGCGACGGTACCGATGGTCAGACCTGCCATGACATCCTGACGTAAATCAGCCACTCCGTAGCCTTCTTGCCAGGCACTGTGTAGCCCTGTGGAGATACGGGGAAGCGTTATGGAGAAGCGACGACGTGCCATGCGTGCCAATTCCTCTTGTGATCGCAAGATGTCATGGCCCGAGGGCAGGCCAGTGGCAGAAAGTAGCGAGAATTTTATGATCATATAATGTTAAAAAAATTAACATACTATTATCATTCTGTTGGGTTCTAATCCTGCGTAGTGCAGCTGTACAGTCAATGAGTCCGCTGGCTCCATCTCTTGAGGATGGGCATGTCAGGTCGAATCGAGGGTGTTGATGACTGCTACGTGATCAAGTGTTCGTCAGCATTGAGGGATAGAGGCATGAGAGGAGCGAGGCAGAAGGGAGAAAAGGACAAGAAGAAAAGGACAAGAGAGGCACATATGCGGTGGCAGCTTGTACCGGGCATCCTGGCCAATTAACATTTGATGATAATGTTTCAGGAGCAGGATAATGGAAAAGAAGACCGCGCGACTCACGCTGATGATTGACCCTCACAAGAAGCAGGCCTTCGAGCAACTTTGCGCCTCTCAAGATCAAACGCCTTCCCAGGTGGTACGTCAGTTGATTCGAGATTATCTCCAGACGCATGGCGTCGAATACGCCACTCAGCCTGAGCGCATCAACGGCAAGTGAAAGAGGGATCGAACACCATTGATATTCAGAGAGATTGTGAGCTGACGCCGTTGAGCCCGCACGAGGATGTACCATCTCGTTGAGTACTTGTCCGTTGCATGCGAGATGGCACGCGGCCTGTCACTGAGCACCTATGAAGATACGTGCGCGAGGCCAAGAATGCTCATCGATGAAATCGGGAGGGTGACAAGCACTGGACGTAGTCTGGCAAGTCTTCATTTGCCACCAGGCCTGCCACCAATTCCCCGGTCTCTGCCGCCATTGTTAGCCCCAGGTGACCGTGGCCATAGGCGAGCAGCAACCCCGGGCAGCCGGGCATTTCCCCAATGACGGGCAAACCGTCTGGCGTCGAGTGACGTACTCCCATCCAGCGTTTCGATATCTCGAGGGGATGTCCAAACAGTGTCTCGCCCCATGCCTTCAGATAGCCCCAGCGCTGGGCGGTGGCGCGGCGTGAGGGTGAGCAGAATTCCGTTGTGCCTGCCAGGCGAATGCCCCCTGACATCGGGGTGGCATAGAAATGATGCGCCAGCCAACCCACTGGACGTGACAAGGGCAATGGCGTGCCAAGTTCGACGTGATAGCCCCGTTCACTGACTACCGGGAGTCGCTTGCCCAGGCCGGCAAGCAGCTGATTGGTGGCAATGCCTGCACATAGCACGACATGCGAGGTGTCATGAGTCTCGCTCCCCATGCTCAATCGCCAGCCGCCACTGGCGAGCGGGGCAAGATGCTCTACTCGCTTCTGAGTGCATTCAAAGTCAGGCGACTGCAGTTGCTGATAGAGCTGTTGGCTGAGGGCCAGTGGGCTGCTCAGATGATGGGTGTCCGGGTAATAAAGCCCACCGTGCAAGCCAGTCGCGTTGAGTGAGGGTTCGAGATCACGAGCCTCACTAGGGCCGAGTGCCTGGCAATTGATGCCGTCAAGGCGCTTGGTCTGTGCCATACGTTCCAGCGCTTTACTCGCCAATGGCGCGTCGCGATGAATCTGCAGGCATCCCGTATCACGACTCAGAGGAGGCGCCGATGAATCCTGCACCTGTTCGATGAGCGCGTGCTGGCGTTCGACGGACTGAGATAGCAGCACCATCAGGTCAGCTTTATGGCGCTGAAAGTTTCTGGGTGTCGCGGCATTGAGAAAGCGCCAGCCAAAATTGGCCAGGGCGGGAGCATGGCGCAAGGCGATGCCGACAGAGGGCATCTTGCTCATCAATTGTCCCGGTAACTGCTGCAGGGTATCGCGATTGGCCATGGGTGAGGTGGCGTAGTTGGCGATCAATCCTGCATTGCCAAGAGAGGTGCTTTCACCTGCCGGTTGAGGATCAAATAGATGGACATGATAGCCACGTGCTCGCAGAGCCCGGCAGGTAGCCAGGCCGATGATACCGGCACCAATGACCGCAACACTGCCTTGTCTCGCTCGTTCTGTTTCTCGCGTTTGTCCTGCTTCACTCGTGGGTGCTGGCTGGGCCGTGGGATGAGGGGACTCTCTAGGCATCAGACGTGTTCTCTTGAGGGATGTATCGACAAGTCATTGAATCAGTCGCAAAAGCCATTGGACGTGCATGCTCCGTGTTGTGCATCGAACACGGAGCATTGCCCTATGGAAATCATCGGCTGATGGTAATGTGCCACTCATGACTCAGTTTTTGAGGTGGCACTTGCTGATAGCCTTTGTTGATGGTTCTTGTTGATGATGCACGCTAGTTGTCGCGGTAGAACTTCCAGGAGGCTATCGCGATACCCACGGCGGTCAGGATGCTCAGCAGGCAGATCGCATAGAGGGAAAATCCGAACATGACTGTCTCCTCAAGAGTGAGTGGAGTGAGAGATGGGAGTGTCGCCATTCTGCTCGGGGGCAACGTTCATCAGCCGGTAGACCAGTACGAAGACCACGATATTGGCCGCGACGCCTGCAATCAGGGGCGTGAGTCCTGTCAGAGCTTCAAGTTCCAAGCCGCTCCATTTCCAGACACTGGTCGTCAGCGCACCTGCCAGCATGGCGGCGACACCGGCTCGCTTGCAGCGAATCTTGAACATCACTGCGAAGACGAAGGGCAGCAAGATGGTCGGTGCCCATAGTGCATAGCTCAGTAGCAGGGCGTCGATGATGGAGGTGGCATATAGCGCGAAGATGACAGCACCGAGGCCGATAGCCAGATTGACGCCACGTTCGATCCACAGTTGCTGCTTGCCGGACATCGCGGGATTGATGAAGGGCTTGTAGATGTCCGCCACGAAGATGACTGCGGCAGAGTTGAGGTATGAGTCGGCAGTGGACATGACGACGGCCAGCAATGAGGCCAATACCAGTCCCGTAAGTCCGAGGGGCAAGGCATCACGAATCAGTTCTGGCATGGCTTGATCGGGGGCGATCTGCGGGTAAAGCACCAGTGCGATCAGTCCGATGGTCGAGCTGATCGCATAGAACAGCAGCCCAAACCCGCCTGCCAGTGAATACCCTATCTTGGCATGGCGAGAATCAGGGGCTGACAGTGCACGCTGGGTATAAGGCGGTACCAGCGTTTCCCCGAGTAGGAAGGCGATGAAGATGCTGGCGAACATCAGCGGTGAATAGTCGCCCATGATGCTGAAATGCTCGCTGGGCAGTGCGGCGATCAAGGCCTCTGGACCGCCAATCTTGTCGAGTCCGACAATCATGGTGATCGGCAGGAAGACTGCGAGCATCACGAACTGTACGACATCGGTCTGGATGACGGCCCACATGCCACCCGCGGTGGAGTAGATCAGTACCACGGCCATGCCGATCAAGATCCCCGTACTGATCTCTATTCCCATGATGGCGTTGAAGACAGTGCCGATGGCAAGCGCTTGAGCCCCCAGGATGCCGATACAGAAGATCAGTGAGAAGACGCCTGTCAGCAGCCGTGCGCTACGCCCGTAGTGATGCGCCATGATATCGCCGACGGTCTGGGCACCGGAATAACGCTTGAGTCGCGGAGCAATGAACAGTCCCGCCAGAATGGTGGCGATCGGAAAGGCGGAGGCGGCAAACATGAAGGCGTAACCTTCATCGAAGGCCTTGCCGGCGCGCCCCATGGAAGCGCCACCGCCGAGGAAGGAGGCAGCAAGTGTGGCAAACAGGACAGGCCAGATGATCTTGTTGCCAGCGACGGCAAAGTCGGCACTGCTGGAGGTCTTCTTGGCGCTTCGATAGCCGATATAGAGCAATATGGCGAAATACAGCAGTAGCCCCAGGAGGTCGATCGTGTGCATTGTATGGTGCCCTTTGTTGTTGGTTATGAGGGTCAGGCCAGCTTCCCCTCTCTTGGGGTATAAGCACAACTAAAGGCTATCTATTAAGTAATAAAAACAATTTAGAGCCCAGCCACTAGAGTCAAGTCGCCATGAAACTCAGACATAACCTGCGCCAGCTACAGATATTCCAGGAAGTGGTGCGTACCGGTAGTCTTTCGCAGGCTGCGCGTAGACTTGCCTTGACGCAGCCTGCGGTGAGTACCGCGATCGCCAATCTCGAGCATGAGGTCGGTTTTCTGCTTTTTCGACGCAATCACTATGGCACTCAGCTGACACCAGAGGCGGTCCACCTGGCCGAGGGAGTCGACAAGGTGCTGGCCTCGGTGGGGCATCTGGACGAGCTGACGGATGGTTTGCGTGATGGTCATGCCGGCAAGCTGACGGTCGCGGCGATGCCGGGGTTGTCGCCGACCGTGATGCCCAAGGTGATGGCGCGCTATCTGATGGACTATCCCAACAGTCGGCTGTCATTGCAGACATTCAGTTCGCGCAAGATCGCGGAGTGGGTGGCAGAGGGCCAGTTCGATCTGGGAGTGATCGAGGCAGATGCGGCGGTAGAGGAGCTGGTGCTTGAAGAGTACCGGTTATGCATGACGCTCGCGGTTCCCAAGGGGCATCGTCTGGCAGAGCGCACGTCACTGACACCGCAGGATCTGGCCGGTGAGACCATGATCACTCTGGACCAGCATCACCAGAGTACGCTCAAGCTGGCGCGTGCTTTCCAGCAGGCCGGCATGACGCTGCAGGCGAGCATCGAGACCCATCTGTTCCCCTCTGTCGCGATGCTGGTCAATGAGGGGCTGGGTATCGCATTGATTGATCCCGTGACGGCAGAGGCGATGCTGGAACGTCGGGATTGCCACCTTTGCGTCGTGCCTTTCGTGCCGACGATCACACTGGACGTCGCTCTGATCACTTCGCGGTTTCATGCGGTGTCACGACAAGGTCAGCGTTTCATGCCGTATCTGAGAGCGGAACTTGCCGATTGGCAATCGCGCTCAGAAGAGCGTCATGCCATTACGGTGCAGCAGGCTGAGGGGGATGCAACAACCACTGGGTGAAGCGCTGTGCCGGCTGGCTCATGTGTCGATGCTGAGGGGTGAGCAACGACAGCGTGCCGATGCTGGGCAAGGTCTGGGGCAGTGCCTTCACGAGGCGTCCCTGAGTGATGTCGTCTTTCAGCAGCTTCGACCAGCACAGGATGACACCCTGTCCCGCCAGGGCGGAATGCAGGAGTAGCTGGTAGCTATTGGCGCGCAGGCTGTGTGCGGGTTCCTGCCAGTCGAAGCCCAGTGACTCGAACCAGTGCTGCCAGGTCAGCCAGTCCCTGAAGTGATCCTCGACGATCAGCAATGTATGACGAGTGAGCAGGTCGTGTGGGCCGCCAATGGCATCGTGGCACTCAAGATAGGTAGGGCTGCAGACGGCGATGACTTCCTCGTCGTGAAAGATGGGGTCTGCGCTCAGTCCCGGAGGGTCGATCTCATGCGAGAGGTGGTAATAGATTCCGAGATCGAACTCGGCGAGATCCAGTCGGTAGGGGTCTTCTACCGTCAGGATGCGCAACTCGATGTCTGGATGGGCCTCACGAAACAGCGGGAGCTGCCGCGCCAGCCAGGTCGAGGCTATCGCCGGACTGGTGGCTAGGGTGAGCTGACGCTCATTGCCACGACGTCGCTGGCGGGTGGTCTCGTCAGCCAGTTCGCGTAATACGCGACGCACCACGCGATAGTAGTTTTCGCCTGCCGGTGTGGGTCTCAGGCCATCATGGTCACGCGCGAACAGCGGGCGGCCGAGATCCTCCTCCAGACGTTTGATCTGGCGACTGATGGCGCTCTGGGTCAGATTCAATTCGCGTCCGGCTTGCGTGAAACTGCCATGACGAGCCGCGGCTTCGAAGGCGCGCAGGCATTGCAGAGGGGGGAGAGCATCACGGGCCGACATGTGAATCCTTGAGGATTGAGCGGGAGAGTGCTGGCTCAAGGATATCATGATGGCCCGTGATGCTTGTGACGCGGATACCTCAATGGCGTATCCGCGCCTGCCGGTGGCTGTCTCTATCGACCTATACCGCCGTTCTGGGAACGCTGCACTGCCAGTCACGGCGGTGAACTTCCTCACCGTCTTCCCAGGCAATCTGTTCGGCCTCGAGATGGAAGTGCTCGGCGTCACAGCGCATGCGGTAGTGACTCTCGACGCGGACATTGAATTGCCCCGGTGTCGTCTCGTCTCGCGCACTATCGTGCGCAGACTGATCACGCCCTGCATGATAGTGCCAGACGATCTCGGCGCGAGTGCGATCCGCCTCGTCAGGGTGCGCCGTATAGCGTTCGGTGCAGCGCTGCTCGACACGCAAGCCGGTATCGTCAAACGTCATCGCCCCCATGTCGTCCTCGACGATGGTGGTGATCTCGCCACTGGCCACATCTTCCATCACGCTGCGCGATGGCTGGGCCACGCGCTGCTCACTGATATTGGCTGGCGGTGCTGATTCGGGCGCCGCGAAGGGATTGGCTATCGCCTGGCCTTCAAAGATCGGCAGCTCCAGTGTCTGCAGCCCCGGCAACAGCGTCAGCGCCGAGCGCCTGACCGCCGGCCATAGCATCGGAAAGCTGGAGGAGGCGAGCGCGACGCGCAGGCGATGCCCTGCTGGTATCTGATATCCGATCATGTCGAGTTCGAAGGTTATCTGGAGGGGCTCGCCCGGTACGAGGCGTTGTGGCCGATCATGATCACGCACGATCAGGTTGAGCGCGCCGTAGGTGATGCGCGCTACCTGTCCATCCGGCTGCACGTCGCTCAAACGCACGATCAACTGGCCACAGTCCTGGTCACTGGCCAGTGTCAGATGCACCTTCGGCTTGCCGAGAATGTCCAGCGGCGCCTCCAGTGGCGCACTGTCAAAGCAGACGGCCAGGGCATCATCGATGCGCTGATCAGCCGGCAGATCCGGGCCAAACCAGATGGCGCAGTATTCGCCCTGATGACGACCCGCGGTCAGCGGCGAGTCGATCACGACCGGTGTGGTGAGGGGCTGTTCGTCATGCCCCAGCCCCGTCTCACTCAGTGACATCTCGTGCATCAGGACATTGCGGGCGGGCCAGCCATCCGTCTGCACCCAGCGCCCCGGACGCTCGGCATACATCGTCTTCGGTGGCAGGGAATCCTGCAGGTAGAAGGTGGCGGACGGCTCATCCATCACGCCGTTTTCCTCGCCCTTGAGCCAGTGGCCCCACCAGCGCAGCGCTTCCTGAAGAAAGCCGATGGCTGGGTGGGGGACGGCAAAGTGCGGATACTTGTGAATCCACGGGCCGATCAGTGCCTTGCGCGGGCAGCTGAGGTTTTCCATCATTCGACTCACGGTATTCTTGTAGGCATCACCCCAGCCGCCGATGGCATAGACCGCCGCTTCGATATTGGCGTAGTCGGTATTGATGGAACCTTGTCTCCAGTAGTCATCGCGATGCTGATGCGACAGCCATGTCTCGGCGAGCAGTGGCATGTTGTCGAGACGTTCGTGCCACATGGCCCGCCACTCATCACCAACCAGGCGTGGGTCCGGCGGCGCAGCGGAAAAGCTGAGCATGGTTGCCGCCCAGGCCAGATTCTCGTTGAGCAGGTTGCCGCCCTTGTAGTGGATGTCGTCAGTGTAGCGATCGTCAGTGGAGCACAGCGTGATGATGGCCTTGAGCGGTTCTGGCGTGTGTGCTGCCAGTTGCAGCGAATTGAAACCGCCCCAAGAGATGCCCATCATGCCGAGCTTGCCGGTACACCACGGCTGCTGGGCAATCCAATCGATCACTTCCAGCGCATCGGCCTGCTCTAGTGGCAGATATTCATCTTCCATCAGTCCCTGGGATTCGCCGTTGCCACGCATGTCGACCCGTACGCTGGCATAGCCATGCCCGGCGAAATAGGGATGCGTCAACGCATCGCGCGGCGCAGTGCCGTCATTCTTGCGATAGGGCAGGTATTCCAGAATGGCGGGTACCGGTGCCTGTTCTGCCCCCTCTGGCAACCAGATTCTGGCGGCTAGGTGCGTGCCATCCGAAAGCGGAATGAGGAGGTGTTCTATCTCGCGGACGGTATACGGGAAGTCAGTCTTGACCTGCATGTCACGTGTCCTTGTGGTCAGGGGTCATAAGAGCGCTCGCGGCATGATCAGGTGCGGAGGGCATCTCGCCCTTGAGCTCAAGCAGCTGTGGTTGGCTCATCCAGTGCCACAGAGAGCCACTGGCGAGCAGAATGATGATCAGTGCCGGCAGTCCGCCCAGATTGGACAGCATCTTGACGCCATCGATACCCACGAAGCTTGTCATCACCCAGGCGATCACACCGACCATGGCACCCCAGAGTACTTTCATCGGTACACCGGCATTCGTCTCGGTGTCGGCGGTCAGGCCGCGCGTGCACAGATTGCCGATGGCATCGGTATTGGAATCCGCCGCCGTCACGTAAGAGACGAAGGCGATGAACAGCAGTAGCGGAATCCACAGGCCGGACAGCGGCAGCTCATCGAACAGACGATAAAGGACGTGCTCGACGCCTTGCTCATTGAGGACACTGTTGAGGTCCAGGCCCGTGTGTAGCTGGAAGTAGAGCGTCGCGCTGGAGAAGATGGTGATCCACGCCACGGCAAATAGGGCGGGGTACAGAAGATTGATGCGCAGGAATTCACGTACGGTATAGCCCCGTGAGATGCGCCCCAGAAACAGCGCGGTTACCGGCGCCCAGGCGAACCAGATGGCCCAGTAGAAGATGGACCACCAGTACGGCCATTGGTCATTGCCCGCGGCACCCGTGAACAGGCTGCGCGTGAAGAAGTTGTCCAGGTAGGCACCAAAGGATTCCACGCCCAGCTTGAGCATGAAGACGGTAGGGCCAAACACGAAAACGAACAATCCCAGTGCCAGCAACAGCAGAGCATTCAATGACGATAGACGTGCGATCCCTTTCTGCAGGCCACTGGCGGCCGAGGCCACGAACGTGACGACGATGATTGCGATGATGATGCCCAGGCGCAGTGGACTGGTATCGCCTTCGATATATTGATTCAAGCCACCTGCAAGCGTGATGGCGCCGGTACCGAGTGTCGACGCCATGCCGGCGACCAGCGAGTAAAGGGCGAGCGCATCGATCAAGCCACCGTAGCGGGTGATACGCGCCCCGAAGACGGGTTCCAGCATGCTGGTGATCGAGAAGGTCTGGCGACGATTGTAAAAGGCCAATGCGAAGACCAGTGCCGGGACGGCGTAGATGGCATAGGGCGTGAATGACCAGTGCAGGAACATGGTCGACATGCTGAAGAGGATGGCTTCCTTGGAACCGGCTTCGATCCCCAGTGACTCTGGCGGCCCCATCAGATGATAGAGCGGCTCAGCCGTGGTCCAGAACAGCACGCCTACCGCCAGCGTGGTGCAGAGTGTGATGGAGAACCAGCGCGTCTTGCTCAGCAGTGGCGTCGCTGCATCCCCTCCGATGCGAATATTGCCCAGTGGAGAGAAGTAGACGATCACTGCCAGTATCAGCAGATAGAGACTGCCAAGGCTGAACAGCCAGGCAAAGTTGTCGAGTATCAAGGTGTTCAGCGCAGTGGTCGCGCCGAGGAAGGCTTCGAGATCCATCAGACTGGCGATGACTGCCGCAATCAGAACTAGAAAGGTTGGCCAGAAGACCAGATGTCGAATGGAACGCCCCATACGCTAGTACTCCACGTTTGTTGTTGGTGTGGTGGTGTGACCCGCTACCTTATCGGCTCATCGGGGGGCGGCCGCAAACGCGAGTTGTGTATGGGGGTATGACGCCCACGCATATTCACCTAACGTCGCAAGGCGCCACTGTTGAAGCTACAACGAATGCAGCAACAGTGACGCCTTGTCGTTCAGCAGCATGCGGGCGCGGTTTATTCCAGACTGGCGCCATAGCCGAAGTTGGCCGCCGGTTGTGCTGCCGTCTCGACCCACACGCTTTTCACTTCACTGTATTCGCGCAGTGCATCCAGACCGGATGAACGCCCATAGCCGCTCTCGCCGTAGCCACCAAACGGCGAGCTGACATGAATGGTCTTGTAGCTGTTGACCCAGAAGGTGCCGGCACGCACCTGACGTGCCACGCGATGCGCGCGGCCGACGTCGCGTGTCCACACCGCGCCTGCCAGTCCGAAGCGGCTATCGTTGGCGATGCGGATGGCATCGGCCTCATCCTCGAAGGGAATCGCGATCACGACCGGCCCGAAGATTTCTTCCTGAGCGCATGTCAGCGCGTTATGCCCCGTGAGCACGGTCGGGTTGATGTAGTAGCCGGGGGCGTCGGGAATCGGGTCCGCTGACGCGCCTTCCAATACGGCGCCTTCCTTTAGGGCGCCAGTCAGCATCGCTTTCACATGCTGATACTGCTTGGCATTGTTGATCGGGCCGATCTGAGTGTCGGGATCCAGCGGATTTCCGACCGCGAATTGCGTCGCAGCCTCGGCCAGTGCCGCAGTGAATCTGTCAAAGATCGCGGCCTGAACCAGCAATCGTGAACCGGAGACACAGCTCTGACCGGCACCGGAGAAGATGGCAGCCTGAGCACCGCGCAGTGCGACCTCGAGATCGGCATCCTCGAACACGATATTGGCCGACTTGCCGCCCAGTTCCAGCACGACCGGGATGCAGCGCTGGGCAGCTGCCGTGGCGATGTGACGACCGGTGGCGGGTGAGCCGACGAACACGACCTTGCGAACATCCCCCTCGGCAATGAAGGCCTGGCCGATGGTATGGCCGTAGCCGGCGATGACGTTGACCAGTCCGCGTGGTACGCCCGCGCGCTCGATCAACACGCCTAGTGCCAGCGAGGACAGCGCCGTCAGCTCCGAAGGCTTGAGAATCACCGCATTGCCGGCCGCGATGGCGGGTGCTATCTGCCAGCCGGCGGTGAAGATCGGGGCATTCCACGGTGTGATCTGCAGTACCGTGCCCAGCGGTTCGTAGGTCACGTAGTTGAGGTGTGAGGTCGGTACCGGAATCACCTCGCCGTGCAGCTTGTCTGCCCAGCCTGCGTAGTATTCGAACATCTCCGCTACCTTGGCCACCTCGACTCGCGCATCACGGATCGGTTTGTTGGCCGTCAACGACTCAAGTTCAGCCAGCACACCTGCCTGCTCGCGAATCAAGGCACCGACGTGATACATGGCGCGGCCACGCGCTTGAGCGGTAAGCGCCCACCATTCGGCCTGCGCACGCCGAGTGGCCTGCGCTGCCAGCGCGACCTGTGAAGCATCCGCATCGGGATAAGACAGCATCAGGCTGTCATCATGGGCGTTGCGTACCTCGATGGGCGCACCCGTACCGATGACGAAGGTGCCATCGATCAGGCTGCCGATCACGCTATCCGCCATATCGGCGTCCATGCCGTCGGCGCCCTGTACGCAGCGACCCTCTCGGAAGGGTTGCATCAATTCTTGAATGCGGTGTGACACGCGTGTGGACTGAGGGGCTGTCATGAGCGACATGGTCATTCTCCGTGGCCGTAGAGGGTAGGGTCGGTACGCTGAACGATGGCGCAGAAGTCTTCGCTGTCATCCAGCGTGGCGCTGCTGTCATCCCACAGCTGCGCGACGGTAGCTGAGAGGGGCAGCTCCATCCCTAGGCGTGCCGTCAGATCACTGGCCAGTCCGACATCCTTGCGCATCAGTCCCATGCTGAAGCCAGAATCGTAGGCCTTGTTGATCACCCAGCTGGGGAACATGACCTGGGTCGCGCCGCTACGTCCCGATCCCGCGTTCAATCCTTCGAGCAGCTTCTCCGGTGAGACACCGGCCCTGGCGGCCATGGAAACGGCCTCTGCCGTGCTGATCAGATGGCAGGCGGCAAGCATGTTGTTGGCAATCTTGGCGACATTGCCTGCGCCGCAGCTGCCGACGTGTACGCGGGTACCACTCATGGCTTCCAGTACCGGCATGGCGCGTGCGAGCACGTCATCCTCGGCTCCGATCACCATCGACATGCTGCCAGTGGCAGCGCCTTTTGGGCCACCGGAGACGGGAGCATCAATGAAGTCGATACCGCGTGTGGCCAGGGCTGCCGCTACCTTGCGACTGGTCTCGGGGGTGGAGGTGGTGGTGTCGATCACGATCAGACCCGGAGCCCCCAGGGTCATCAGCGTGTCGGCCTCTGTGCCTGCCTTGCCCAGACACAGTGTTTCCACATGTTCAGCTTTGGGCAGAGAGATGATCACGACGTCCACGTGGTCGAACAGTTCGGCCAAGGAGGTGGCCGGTGTGACACCTGCTGCGGCCGCTTTCTCACGCGCCGCCTCCGAGAGGTCAAATCCGAATACAGGGAATGCATGACGGGCGAGGGTAGCGGCCATGCCGCCGCCCATGTTGCCCAGGCCAATAACACCGACGGTTGTTGTCATTATGTCTTCCTGCGCAGTGTGATCTGTTGAGTGGGATGCTGTGTTGAAGAGTATGGACAGGGAGTCTCTGTTCCAGCAATAATCCAGAATTCACATTCATGTTGCTTTAAAAGCAACACAGGAGGCTCATGAGTCTGGTGCAAGAGCGACGTATCGGGCATTTCTATGAAGCGGCCAGGTTGGGCAGCGTTCGCGCCGCCGCGGACTATCTGAACGTGGCGCCTTCTGCCGTCAGTCGTCAGATCACACAGCTTGAGCACGAGCTGGGCACGCTATTGCTTGAACGTCATCGTCGAGGGGTCAAGCCCACCGAGGCGGGGGAGCGGGTATTACAGTACTACCGGCAACGCCTGGCGCAGCAGGAGGTATTGCTGGAGTCATTGCAGTCGCTGAAAGGCCTGCAGAGTGGCTCGTTGATACTGTCGATCGGAGAGGGATTCATCGAGGGGCTGGCGGGGCCGCTCAGTCAGTTCTCGACGCGGTATCCGGGCATCGAGATCAAGGTCAATGTCTGCGGCACCAATGAGGTGATCCGTCAGGTCGTCGAGGATGAGGCGCATCTGGGGTTGGTCTTCAATCCCACCGGAGATCCAAGGATTCGTGCACACGCCTCACAGCAACAGCCGGTATGTGCTGTCGTCAGTCCTGAGCATCCACTGGTGTCGACCGCCACTTCCGCAACGCCGTTGCTGACGCTTGAGGCGTTATCTGCCTATCCGCTGGCATTGCCGGAGGTCTCCTTCGGTATTCGTCAGATTCTGACGTTGGCGGAGCATCAGGCAGGCGTCATGTTGCGTCCGACACTCACCTGCAATGCCATCGCGATGCTCAAGCAGTTCGCACTGCATGGCGGGGTGACCTTGCTGCCGGAGTTTGTCGTCAATGAGGAAGTCAATGCGGGAGGACTGTGCCGGATTTCCCTTGAAGGAGACCTGTTCGCCAGTCCACATGTTCGGCTCATCAGCCGTCTGGGGCGGCAGTTGAGTGTCGCGGCCAATCGCCTGTTGATACTGCTGCTGCAAGACATGTCGGCCTTCAGTCATTCGCGCTCTTCGTGAGGAGTCAGCCCGGTGTATCAAGAACGGCCGTATCTCTCAGACGCTTCGCGGCAAGATCGAGAAAGGTACGCACCTTGGCGACGGCACCACGCCCTTCGCTATGCAGAAGGTGAATGGGCAAGGGCGGCGGTTCGAGGGATTCCAGTACGGCTTGCAGGCGTCCCGCCTCAAGATCCTCACCTACCTGATAGGAAAGCACTCGCGTGATCCCCCAGCCCGTGCGGGCCGCTTCTATGCAGGCCGCTATGCTGCTGACGGTCAGACGGGGGCGGATACGTATCGTCTGCTCTCGTTCACTGCCAAAGCGCCACTCCTTGCTGTTGTTCAAGGTGGTGGTCGTGATGATGCGTTGTGTGGCCAGCGCCTCAAGTGTGATGGGTGTGCCGTAGCGTGCGAAGTAGTCAGGGGCGCCACAGACCACGCGGCGCACACTCCCCACACGCAATGCCGTCAGCCCCGAAGAGGGCAGCGCGCCAATGCGCACGGCGATATCAAAGCCTTCCTCGATCATGTTGACCACGCGATCGACCATCACGATGTCGGCTCGCATGTCGGGATAGGTATCGAGATATTCCATCACCAGGGGCATGACATGGATGCGCCCGAATTCGGTCGGGCAGGTGATGCGCAGGAGCCCTGTCGGGCGTGTCGCCGCACCACTGACGCCATCATCTGCTGCCTGAAGCTCCGCCAGAATGCGCCGAGCATCCTCCAGATAACGTGTGCCAATATCCGTCAGTCGCACACGGCGGGTTGTCCGCGTGAACAGTCGTGCGCCCAGATGGCTCTCAAGTGCATTGATGCCGCGCGTCACTGATGGCGCACTCATGCCAAGTACGCGGGCACCCGCTGTAAAACTTTCGGCATCGGCCACGGCCACGAAGATTTCCAGGGTCTGTAGTCTGTCCATCCTCGCCTCCTGCGGCGGTTGATTGTTGTCATGTGGCGGAATAATGAATTGTGTCTGCTGAGGATTCTAGCAGCTAGATGAGGGGAGTAGTGTGGGGGATGTGTTTGATTCCCCAACCGCTGGAGCCTTTGTCATGTCAGCCAATCTTCCCCGCCATCCCTTGCCACCGTTCACGCCAGACACTGCGGCACACAAAGTGCGTCTTGCCGAAGACGGCTGGAACAGCCGTGACCCCGAGAAGGTAGCGCTGGCGTATTCGCCGGACACCCGCTGGCGCAATCGTGCCGAATTCGTGACCGGCCGAGATGAGGTCGTGGCCTTCCTCACTCGCAAGTGGGCAAGCGAGCTCGACTACCGCCTGATCAAGGAGCTGTGGGCCAGCGCAGGGGATCGGCTCGCCGTGCGTTACGCCTATGAATATCGCAATGACAGCGGCCAGTGGTTTCGCGCCTACGGCAATGAGAACTGGCAGTTTGATGAGCAGGGTCTGATGACCCACCGCCACGCCAGCATTAATGAACACCCCATCGCGCAGAGCGAGCGCAAGTTCCATTGGCCATTGGGGCGCCGACCGGATGATCACCCGGGGTTGAGCGATTTCGGCTTCTGAGTCGTCATCTTCAGCCCCTTTCCATAACGCCTGCGAGGCTCTCCATGAATTCACGTTTTCCCTCTGATGCTGCACCCATTCGTCTGTTTCGCAATCCCAAATCCGGCCATTGCCATCGCGTTGAACTGATGCTGGCACTGCTCGAGCTGCCCTATGTCACCGTTGATCTCGACATGGCCAATGGGGCGCACAAGTTCCCTGAGTACTTGAAGATCAGCCCGTTGGGGCAAGTACCGGCCATCGAGGATAACGGTGACTTTCTCAGCGATTCCAATGCCATTCTGATCTACCTGGTGCGCCGTTACGCGACCGATGATCGTTGGTTGCCGAGTGAGCCGCTGGCGGCAGCGGAAGTCCAGCGCTGGCTATCCATCGCTGCCGGTGAGATCGCGGCGGGTCCGTGTTCAGCGCGATTGGTGACGTTATTCGGTGCATCTCTGGATCATGAGCAGGCTATTGCCCGAGCCCATGCGCTCTTTGTTGTCATGCAACACCACCTCGAACAGCGCTCTTACCTGGCAGGCAGCAGCATCACGCTGGCGGATATCGCCGGCTACAGCTATATCGCACATGCTCCCGAAGGCGGCGTCAGTCTGGCGCCTTATCCGTCAATCGTTGCCTGGCTGGCACGCATTGAGGCACAGCCCCACTTTGTCGGCATGGCCCGTAGCCCCGCGCTGGCATGACGCGCCAACGTTATTTGAGGTAGTCATCATGACGTTTCATCGGCAGGTATTTCACGAAGGTGAACGCCGCGTTCAAGCGCGGGCGGGCGTTCCTGGCAGCTATGTGGATCAAGTGGCACCTTATGTGCGCGGCAAGATGCCTGATCAGCATGTCGCTTTTTTCGAGAGCCTGCCGGTACTGTTCCTGGGCGTGCCAGACAAGCAGGGATGGCCGTGGGCTATCGTGGCTTTTGATGCGCCCGGTGAACTGTGCGAGGTGTCACCGAATGAGATGGTGATTCGCAAGACGCCGCCACTTGCCAAGATACTTGATCTCGAGATTGAGCCAGGGGCCAAGCTTGGGCTGTTGGGGCTCGACATGAGCAGCCGACGACGCAATCGTCTGAACGGCACTGTACTGTCTCACGACGAGCATGGCGTGCGGCTCTCGGTTGATCAGAGCTTTGGCAATTGCCCCCAGTACATTCAGCAACGCGAGGTGGATTGGCAGTCTGGTACGGCGCGCGCACCGACAAGTCATGCCGTCTCAATCACGTCCTCGTTCAGTAAAAGGCTTCTGGCACAGGCCGATACCTTTTTCATCGCCACCCGCGCCGCCGAGCTGGATGCAGCGTCGCATAATGGCGTGGATGTCTCGCACCGTGGTGGCAAGCCCGGTTTCTTGCACCTGAATCCGGATGGCAGTCTGTCGTTCCCGGATTTCGCCGGGAATCGCTTCTTCAATACGCTGGGCAACATTGAACAGGACTCACGCATCAGTCTGTTGATTCCTGATTTCGCCAGCGGAGAAGCGCTTGTGCTGAAGGGGCGGGCGCGTGTGGACTGGAATCCGCAACGTGCGGCATTGATTGAAGGTGCCGAGCGGATAGTGGACGTCGTGCCCGAGCAGGTCTGGCATGTCGAAGACGCTCTACCGTCACATGGGCGCTTGATTGAGCTGTCGCCGTCGCTGGCACAGACCGGCGAATGGCCACGCTCAGCGACGCTTCCTCAGATATTTCGTCGTCTGCGTGTCACACGCAAGATCAAGGAAAGTGCGTCGATTACGTCGTTCCATCTAACGCCCATCGCACCTGAGGCCGAGACGGTGGAGGCCTATCGGGCGGGGCAGTCTCTCACCCTGCGGTTGTCGTCGACGCCATCACAACCTCTAACCAGTGGCTCGATTCCGGTCATGCGCAGCTACAGTCTGTCTCAAGCGTGGCATGGCGATCTCACGGGCTATCGAATTTCGGTCAGGCGTGACCCACAGGGCGTCGCCTCCCGGTTGCTGCATGATGAGCTTTTAGTGGGCGATGTGATCGAGGCATCGCCGCCGACGGGCGACTTCACGTTGCAAGCAGCGTCCGCACCGATCGTGTTGCTGTCATCTGGCGTCGGTATCACGCCGATGATCGCCATGCTGGAGGAGCGGATCCGGCAGGTAACGGCGGGTGATACCGAACCACATGAGGTGTTCTTCGTTCATGTCGCGCGTGATGACGAAGAACAGGCCTTTGCAGACGAACTCGAGGCATGGGCACACAAGCATTCATGGTTGCACCTGCATATCGCTCACTCACGATCGCCTGCCAGCGCGACGTCCTCGTCTCGTCATCATTCGCGTGGACGCTTGGCGCTATCATCGCTGATGCACTGGTTACCGGACATGGCCCATAGCCATGTCTATCTGTGTGGCTCCGAGGGCTTCATGCGCGCGCAATATGCCACCTTGATGGCGCTGGGGTTACCGCGTGAGCAACTGCATCACGAATTCTTCGGGCAGGGGTCGTTTGACTCTGAGGCACCGTTTGGAGATGGCGCATCTTCACTGCACACGTTGCCGGAGCGCGCAGAAGTCACCTTCATACCGCGGGCTCAGCGCGGACGACCCTTGCCGCGGGAGGTTGCCACGATTGCCGAATGGCTCCCCGAGAAAGGCACCTTGCTGGAGCTGGCGGAACAGGCTGGTCTGGCGCCCTTGTCGAGTTGCCGATCCGGTCGCTGTGGAAGTTGTGCCTTACGTCTGGTGTCGGGGGAGGTTCAATATCCTGTTGCGCCGCACGCAGCCATCGCGCAAGGGCAGGTGCTGATGTGTCGTGCCTATCCTGCCACTGAGCAGCCTGTGGTCATTGGCCTGTCTGGATGATCGTCCCTGCACACGGCGTTCATGCATCTGGTGCGCAGCACGCCTCCGTCCGTGGAGGAGGCGGAGTTCATGGTCCTGACAAGTGCAGATGTTTATAGTGACAGGCTTTGAGGTGTCGATGAGGCCATGGGTGTCATTGGCACAGTTCATCTGTGACCTGCGTGTTCAGCACGTGTTCTGCGTGTGGACGAGGGCATCTGACAAGGATTTTCGTGATGGCGACATACCGTATTTTGGAGCATCCCCTGCATGGTCCCCGTGCCGTCAAACAGGGCTGGTCATGGCCCGCCTTCTTCTTCGGGGTTTTCTGGGCGCTATACAAGCGGATTTGGATACTCGCGGCCAGTCTGTTCGGTTTCATCGTGCTCAGCTCAGTGCTCATTCCAGCAACTGTGGAGGGACAGCTGATATCCAATGTGCTGTTTCTTGGCTTGAACCTCACGATTAGCCTCAAGGGCAATCAGTGGTACGCCAGCCTTTTGGAAACTCAAGGCTATCAATATCAGATGCAGGTGGAAGCACGTAATCCGAATGAGGCGCTGGCGCGCTCAGCTGAGCAAAAGGCTGCAATGGCGAATGACGCCATTCAGGGCAGCTTCCGTGATGACGACCAGCGTACTGAGCATGACGACAACGATCATGATAATGACCAGAATGGGGGTGGCAATGCTGGGGGTGGCAAGAGCACTGGCACCTTTGTTGGCTAGAGATGGCCGCTGGACAATGACACACGGACGAGTCGCTGGCACATGAATCATCAAGGAAGATTGACGCGCTGGAACGATGACAAGGGCTTCGGCTTCATCACGCCTGATACGGGGGGCAAGGATGTCTTTGCCCACATCAGTGCGTACAAGGGGCGCGGGCGGCCGAAAGTCAGTGCGCAGGTGCATTATCAGTTGGGCATGGATGAGAACGATCGCCCACGTGCCACACGCTTTCGCACGCTTGGGGCAGGAGCTTCCACTACTTCTGCTGGAGTGGGGCTTGCATGGTTGATGATGCTGGTCGTGATGGTCGTGCTCGGGGCAGGCTGGCAGCAGGGGCGTCTGCCCTGGATGTTGCCAGTGGCGTATCTGGGCATGAGTCTGGTGACGTATCTGGCCTATCGAGTCGACAAGCAGGCCGCGACATCAGGGGAGTGGCGTGTGTCCGAGGGGAAATTGCACCTCATGGAGCTGCTGTGTGGCTGGCCGGGCGCGTGGATCGCCCAGCAGAGCCTGCGCCACAAGACGCGCAAGACAAGCCATCGGGTCGTGTTCTGGTGTGTGGTATTGATCAACATCGCTGCCGTGAGCTGGCTGACTCTCTCGCCGGATGCCGCGGCCATTCGTGATCTGCTCGGCTTTCCTGTCATGGCGGGAGAGGCCATGATCCGCTGGTCATGAGCGGGTATTGTCAGTACATATCAACGACAAAGGGGCCTTTCGAGGCCCCTTTGTCGTTGTGGATTAACCCCATCCAGCACACCGTTGTCTGCGTCTCCACGGTAGCTGCTGAAGTGTCTGTTCTAGCGCATCAATCCATCCACTACGCCGATGCCATGGAAGGCAATCATGCCGATGATACCGGCGAAGATGACGTAGTAGAGCGTCGGTAGAATCGTCTTTCTCAGCGTGATGCCTTCGCGCCCCAGTAGGCCCACGGTGGCAGAAGCGGCGACCACGTTATGGATGGCGATCATGTTGCCGGCAGCAGCACCCACGGCCTGTAGCGCGACCATCATGGCGCTGGAGAGGCCCAGAGCTTCGGCGACGTTGAACTGGAAGTCAGCCAGCATCAGATTGGAGACGGTATTGGAGCCGGCGATAAAGGCACCGAGCGCGCCGACAGCTGGCGCAAACAGTGGATAGATGTCACCGACGCTATCGGCAATGAACTGTGCCATCGCGACGGGCATCGAGACCAGGTCCGCCTCATTGACGCCCGAGTTGATCAGGATGCGCACCATCGGGATGGTGAACAGCAGTACGAAGCCAGCGCCCAGAATCGTGCGGCTGGACTCCGAGACTGCAGCGCCGACATCCTTCATGCGCATCCGGTGAAGCACGGTGGTCAGCAAGACCACCACGACCAGGATACCGCCGGGCAGATATAGCGGTTGCAGGCTTCCGGAAATGTCACTTTCACCTAGAATGCCGTTCCAGCCGAAGCTCAGGGAGGTCAGTGCTTCCTTGAGAGGAGGGATGACGCGCGAGAGTACCAGTAGCACGGCAAGCAGCACATAGGGCATCCAGCCCATACCGACGGAAAGCGGCTTGCGGCCTTCTACGGGCTCCAGTGTCATGTCCAGCTTGCCAATCCACTCCTGCGGCCAGCTCTCGACTTTCGGGAAGTCCCAGGTGGTGGCAGGAAGCAAGAAGCCCTTGCGCGCAGCAGGCACGACAATGGCCAGTCCCACCATGGCACCGATCATTGACGGGAATTCCGGGCCGAGCAGCATGCCGGCCAGCACATAAGGCACCACGAAACACACACCGGCGAACAGGGCGAATGGTGCCACTTCCAGGCCTTCACGCCAGGAGCGATTCGCTCCGAAGAAGCGCACCATCACAGCGACCATGATCAATGGCATGCAGATACCGATGATGCCGTGCGTGATCGCGACTTCAGAGGTGATCAGCTGGAAGTAGCTATCCCAGCTGGAGCCATTGCTGGCCAGAGTTTCGCTGACACCTGCCTTGTTGAGTCCACCTGATACCCCGACGACGATGGGTGTGCCAACCGCGCCGAAGGACACGGGAGTTGATTGCACCATCATGCCGACGACGACAGCGGCCAGTGCCGGGAAGCCCAGCGCTACCATCAGAGGGGCGGCAACAGCGGCTGGCGTACCGAATCCGGAGGCACCTTCGATAAAGCACCCGAACAGCCAGGCAACGATGATGGCCTGTACGCGACGATCAGGGCTGATACCGGAGAAGCCGTTGCGAATCGCGGCGATACCGCCGGAGTGCTTGAGTGTATTCAGCAGCAGCAGAGCGCCGAAGATGATCCACAGGATAGCGACGGTCAGAATCAACCCTTGCAGCGAGGAGGCAAGTACGCGGTTGAAAGTCATGTTCCACGCCAGTAACGCAATCAACGCCGTTACTACGAAGACGATAGGCATGGCGATACGCGCGGCCATGCGAAAACCGATCAATAGAATTCCCGCAAGTAGTAATGGCACAAAGGCTAGTAGAGCCAGTAGCGACTGATTCATGTGCAGCACTCTCCGTGATGTGGCGCAGCGAACGTCATTATTGTTGTGGGTGAATGCGTCATGTTCATACCTGTGATGCTAGCTCAAGGTAAGAGAGTCGATTTGTTTCTGCTACTGGAGGTCATCTGGTAATACCAGTGGGGTTTTAGGCATTTCAATGGCGCAATATGTTGAATGTAATGATGTTTAAGGGATTGTGGATGTGCCTTTATCTCGCGGAGTACCACAATGATTAGACTAATAGGCATGCTGCCGTGAAGCTCAGTGGTGGGGCTTGGGGCGTTACGAGACGATCAGTGATAAAAGAAAAATGCCCCGACTGCAGGACAGACGAGGCATCAGAGAGGCGAGGGCGGTGAAGCTTGCGGTATGCCGGCTAGCTACCCGCTGCAAGGAGTGGACGACTGGCATGGTGAAAGAAGTCGTTCATGGTCAGCAGTAAATATTTCTTCATCATGTTCTGCGCTGGTAGAAAGATGCGATTTCCAAAGTCGAAATTCCCCGCTTGATGAGGCACGGAATCCTTGACCGCATAGTCCTTGCTGAAAAGTAGTCGCTCGTTCTTGTCATAGAGCCGATATTCGACATTGAAGTCAGCAATGATGTCGAAGTCTTCATTGGCAATGCCGAACGTCAGCAGGTTCTTGGGCAGATTGATGGCCATCAGATAGTCGAGGTAGACCGGGCCCCTATTCTCGTGCGCCAGAATCTCGACCTGCAGGCGATAATCGCCCGCGCGCGCATCATGAGTGATGCTCGAGCTACTCGGTAGCTGTTCGCGCAA
The DNA here is from genome assembly GCF_002213105.1 of Cobetia sp. QF-1. Taxonomy (NCBI): domain Bacteria; kingdom Pseudomonadati; phylum Pseudomonadota; class Gammaproteobacteria; order Oceanospirillales; family Halomonadaceae; genus Cobetia; species Cobetia sp. QF-1. Next base: position 2,069 of record NZ_NBVS01000015.1, on the reverse strand, counting down.
TAGCTGATCGAAGTGGGTCATGGCTGGCGAACAGACGTACGATAACTTGACGCTGCCAAGGGGCTGCATGGCTTGCTGAGCAACGCCAGAAAACAGGTCAGCCTCGGGCTGACTGTAATAAATATCGGGGAAAAAGGTCTTGTTCTCGTAGGCTGGAGCCTGAACAGGTTGTATCACGGGAATATCAATCTGTGCGCGCGAGACACAGCCGGTCATCAGGAGTGCCGCCAGACCCACAAGTGCGGGTTTCATCAATGTCATGGAGGTTTCCTGAGTGTTCATGTCTCTAGCGATTGTCTCTAAGGGCTGTCTCTAGCCAACGCTTCTAGGCAATGACAAGGTCAAGGTGACAACGGCCGTCAGGATATCATGCTGACGGCAAGCGACTGAACGTAAGGCAGGGAGTGCGTTTCAACCTTTCCGAGGACATCAATCAAACCAGCGCTTGAGCACTTTATCGGCTCGCTCGGCATGCTCCTGCTTGATGTGAGCTGCCACAATGGCAACGGCACCGGCCATTAGAGTGAGATCATCCGTATAGCCCAGCAATGGAGTGAAATCCGGTAGCGCATCAATCGGTGAGATGAAGTAACCCAATGCGCCGTAGATGGTGGTTCTGGCCCAGATCGGCGTGTCGGAATCCTGAGCTGCAAAATACATGCGAAATGCGGGATTAAGAACGGTTTTGCCGGCCTTTTTCGCCACCTTCGAGACCTTGTCCCAGAAACCTTCGGTGGAATATGCGTCAGCGTGTACATGAAGGTTTGTCTGAGCATCAGATACGTTCTCCGCGTACCTAGCGGGGACCGCCTTGTCTGCCTGAATGATGACGGGGGTACGAGTGTCGGTTGTCATGACACGTCCTCCTGTAAAGATGATCGTCTGCGTCGTTGGCCCGAAAGACTCGACGGTAGAATACTAAAGCGTGGGACAGATTAGTCGTGAGTGAGTTCACCCTCTGACTATTCTGCCCCACGCAGTCGATCATCGTGACGCTTATGTTCGATATGGTGTTCCGTCGACTCAGGCGGGTAGATCGAACAGTAAGGCATGCAGGGATTGTGCGCCGCTCAGTACCAATGGCGCCGTATTGACCGCGGCTGCATCGCCCGCCTTCAGGGTTTCGCCTTGCAGACTTACCTGGCCTTCGATGACATGCAGGTAATAGACACGATTCGGGCGCTGTGGCAGTTCAAGATCTTGCCCATCAAGCTGGACGCGATACATCCGTGCGTCCTGATTGATGCTTAGCACGTCAGCGTCAGTGTTAGCGTTATCGGCGCCAGTATTGTCATCTGCTGGCGCGATCAATAGCTGCAGACCTGGCGTGGGCTCAAAAGGTTGCTGCTGATAGCGCGGCGTCAGCCCTTTGGCGTTCGGTGTGATCCAGATTTGCAGGAAGTGTAGCGAATCATGCTCTGAAACGTTGTATTCGCTGTGCTCAACGCCAGTACCGGCGCTCATCACCTGTACTTCACCTGCACTCAGCTTTCGGTGCGAGCCCAGCGTATCGCGATGCTCGATGCTGCCTTGTAGCACGTAGCTGATGATTTCCATATCGCGATGCGGGTGGGCATCAAATCCCGCACCTGGTGCCACGATATCGTCATTGATGACGCGTAGCACCGAAACCCCCATATGCGCGGGATCGTAGTAGCTGGCAAAGGAAAAGCTGTGACGGCTTTCGAGCCAGTCGAATCTGGCGTGGCCGCGCTCATTGTTACGACGTAGGTACATCATGACGAGTCCTCATCTGTTGAACGGGGGGGCATCAATCGGCGAGTCTTCGCGGTGGGTTATCGAGCCGAGAATAGCAGCCGATCCAGCGAGGCCTTGCCGCCGCCCAGTAGTGCCAGGGCGACCGAGGTGGTCATCAGTGCCAGTGCATACTCATAGCCATTGTTGCTGGCAAACAGACCATTGCTGATATGAACGGTGAGAATGGCGATCAACATGGTAAAGGCTAGGTTTTGTACGAAAAGTCATTTTTGCTAATGTGACCCATGCACATCCAGCATAGGTGCGGTATGACAGGACGCTACGAAATCTCGGATAGCCAATGGCAGTTG
>NZ_NBVS01000014.1:0-41773 GCF_002213105.1 Cobetia sp. QF-1 | reverse complement strand
TCGTATTGCGACGCGATATGAGAAGTTGGCCCGTAGCTTTTATGCGATGGTATGCGTAGCTTGCATACGCCGCTGTCTACGAGCCGACTTTTCGTACAGAACCTAGTGCCCTATCCGGTCGTGCTGGGATTCACGGCGGGCATCGCGACGGTAATCGCGGTCTTGCAGATACCCGACTTTCTCGGGCTCAGCATCGGAAAGCTCGGTGAGCACTTCCTCGACAACATGGGAAGGATATTCAGTGCCCTGCCGAGCACTCGCATGAGTGAACTGGGCATCGGCGTCTTCAGCCTGATAGTGATGCTGGCATGGCCGCGTCTTTGTCCTCATCTACGCTTTCTCGTCCCGGCGCCCTTGGTCGGGCTGATGAGCGGGGCCATTGCCGCCTATGGGCTCAATCATTGGCTGGGAGATGCCACTGCAGGCATGGCCGTCGAGACCATTGCATCCCGGTTCAGCTGGGAGGCCCATGGCACAAGCGGCACGGGAATTCCTCCGATTGCACCGAGCATGATGGCCCCCTGGAACCTCCCCGGAGCTGATGGCGCTCCCCTAGTGCTGAACTTCGCGCTGATTCAGGCGCTGATGGGGCCCGCGATTGCCATCGCCATGCTGGGAGCCATTGAGTCGCTGCTGTGTGCTGTCGTCTCGGATGGACTGACCAAGACACGTCATGATCCGAATGCCGAGCTGATCGGACAGGGGCTGGGCAACATCGTCGCCCCTCTGTTTGGGGGAATCACGGCCACTGCCGCGATTGCACGAACAGCTACCAACATCCGCAGCGGTGCGCGTTCACCCGTGGCAGCCGTCGTTCATGCAGGGGTTGTGCTGCTGGCCGTGATCGCCCTTGCAGGGCTTCTGGGAATGGTGCCCATGGCCACTCTTGCCGCGCTGTTGTTCATCGTCGCCTGGAACATGAGCGAGGCCAGACATGTCGTGCACATTCTGCGCTCGGCACCGGCGGGGGATGTGGCAATTCTGCTGGTCTGCTTCGGTTTGACCGTACTCTTCAACATGGTACTGGCCGTCGCCGTGGGTATCGGGCTTGCAGCGGTACTGTTCATCCGGCGCATGATGCAGATCACTGACACACGACAGTTATCGTCCAGCCACGATCTGTCACGAGAGGCTTTGCCTGATGACATCGCCATCTACGCCATCACTGGCCCACTCTTCTTTGGCGTGGCGGAGAAGGCCCTTGTCTCGCTTCAGCGAGTGGATGACAGAATATCGACCGTGATCATCGACATGTCAGCGGTTCCCAGCATGGATGGGACAGCCATCGTTGCGCTTCAGTCATTGATCGACAACCTGCAACGCAAGGGAATCGCCCTGATTCTGAGCGGAGTCACCACGGCCATGATTCTCAAGCTGCGCCGAGCAGGCATTCGCAAGCGCGCCACGACACTGACCTACTGTCGCGACCTGACGCATGCTGAGCGTGTCGCTCAACGTTGGCGAGAAGGAAAGCTCCAGGGGCGGCCCGGACAAGGATAGGGGTCGGGATATAAGGAGAAGGAGAAGGAGAAGAGATGGCGGCTCAGGGAAAGCCGACAGACAGTGCGTAATACGACCTGATGCTGCCGCCAGGTGTTCCCCACGACAGCACCGGCCAAACCAGAACGTCTGACTTTTCAGCGATATCTACGTTTGAACACCCTCGAACATCCGGCGTCTGGCGCCTTCCAGGTGCGCGCGCATCGTACTTTCCGCACGTACTGCATCCTTGTCGGCAATCGCAGCAATGATCGCAAGATGCTCGTCCTGCACGATGCGCAGGCGCTCTTCCGAGGCGCGCAACGACAAGCCACGCGTCAGATTCATGCCCTCCTTGATGCTCTGATTCAGCGAGCGCAATACCGTTGCATAGTAGTGATTGCTGGCAGCTTCGGTAATCGCGAGATGAAACTCGAAGTCTTCTTCAGAGGCACGTGCGTGATTCAGATTGGCTTGATTGATCGCCTCGTAACGATCACGAATCAGGTCAAGTTGCTCTGCCGTTCGACGTAGCGCCGCAAGCCCTGCTGCACTCGCCTCCACATTGGTGCGAAACTCAAAGCAGCGCTGGATGTCGGCAATGCTCGAGATCCGCGCGAATTCAAGCACCGCACTATCCGGCCGATTGACCACGAAGCTGCCAGACCCACGCCGAGAGACGACCAAGTTGTCTTCACGCAAGCGGGCCAAGGCGTCTCGCAACACAGGCCGCGACACTTCGTAGCACTCACAAAGACGTGCTTCGGTGGGGAGCTTCTTGTTGACGGGGTAATCGCCACTGATGATGGCTGCGAGAATTTTCTCGTAGACCACCGAGGCCAGCGAATGCTTGGCTACCTCACTCATCTCTATTGATCATCCTTCACATGGGCCTGCCGGAAATCCGACATCTAGGGGGAAGGATACGGGGCAAGCGCTTGCGCGGAAAGCCCCGCCCCACTAAACGCCTCTGTCACGGACGTTCATATCATTTCGCAGTAGCCGGCACCTTGCGACCGGCACGCACACCGTTGACGATGATCATGGACCAGACAGCGACGGCGGCAATGGCCAGTACCATCGCGATCGGACGATCGACAAAGGCCGTCAGGTCGCCATTGGACTTGAGGATCGAGCGCATGAAGTTGCTCTCAACGATCGGCCCCAAGATTACCGCCAAGATCATCGGCCCCACCGGGAAATCATTCTCGGCCATGAAGAAGCCCATCACACCAATACCCAGCATGATCCAGATATCGAACATGGCATTGTTGGCCGCGAAAGCACCGACGATGCAGAACATCAGAATCAGCGGGAACAGGATGCCCGTCGGAATCGACAGGATATGACGCGCGCCACGGATGGCCATGAAACCTAGCGGCAACAACAATAGATTGGCCAAGATGAAGACCATGAAGATGGCATTCACCAGCGGGCCCTGAGTCACAAAGACATCTGGCCCTGGTGTAATGCCCTTGGTCATCAATACGCCAATGATGATGGCAGTCACCGTATCGCCCGGTATACCAAAGACCAGTGCCGGGATATAAGCACCCGAGAGAGACGCGTTATTGGCCGCACTGGCAGACACTAGCCCTTCCGGGTGTCCAGTACCGAACTTTTCCGGCGTCTTGGACAGCTTGCGACTGACGGCATAGCTAATCCACGAAGCAATGTCAGCGCCTGCGCCAGGCAAGGCGCCAATCACGGTGCCTAGTGCACCACCGCGCAACACACCTCCCTTGTACTTCCACAGCGCGCTGCCCACACCTTCAAAGGGATTCTTGATGATTGGTGGTGACAACGGTGCACGATTACGTGTTTCCGGCATGCGACGAATCAGCTCGGAAATGGCGAACAGGCCAATCAACACCGGCAAGATCGAGATACCCGCCAGCAAATCGTAGTTACCAAACGTGAAGCGCATCTGACCGGACACACTGTCCATGCCGACCATGGCAATGACAAGGCCAGCCAGCATCGAGATGCCGCCTTTGAGCGGGTCAGCGCCGGATACCAGAATGGCGCAAGAAAGCCCCAGCAACGCCAACCAGAAGTACTCATCACTGGTGAACTGGATCGCAAACTCGGCAATCATCGGTGCACAGAAGGCCAGAATCAGTACGCCAATGACGCCACCGATCATCGAGCAGGTCACATTGAGACCCAGCGCCAAACCAATCTTGCCTTGTTTGCCCATCGCAAAGGCTTCTTCGGTATATACCGCCGAGGCGGGTGTCCCGGGAATACGCAGTAAAGCACCGGGGATATCACCCGCCACAATGGCCATCGCCGTTGCAGACACGATAGCGGCAATTGCCGGCAGCGGATCCATGAAGAAGGTCACCGGTACCAACAGCGCAGTTGCCATGGTCGCCGTCAGACCCGGAATGGCGCCCATGAACAGTCCAAACAGTGAAGCGGCCAGAATGATGAGGCACACCTCCCAGGTGAAGACCATCGAGGCGGCTTGTAGTAGATCACTCATGAGTAGATCACCTTTTCCAGCAGCCCCAGCTCAAGCGGCACATGTAGTAACTGACCAAATACGCCCCAGATAATGGCGGTCGCTGTCAGAGCCATACCCATCGACGGCAACCAGCGCCGGTAATGGAAGGTATAAAGCAGTAGAGAGAGCAGAACAAAGGACACGATGGGGAATCCCACCACCGGCGTCAGATAGACGTAGGCTACGACAGAAGCGCAGATGGCAGCCAATGTCAGAATGAAGTGCATCAAAGGGACAGGATGCTGCCACGCAAGCCACTCCTCGCGATTGCCGAGGCCGCGCAATAGCAGGATGGCACCGAATAGCACCAACAAGCCGCCAATCACCGTTGGAAAGGTGCCAGCACCATAGTCTTGGCGGGGAAGATTTTTCAGATCGAGAGAGGCATATATGACGGCAGCCCCAAAGGCTGCCGTCACCACACCCGTCACCTTGTCATTGGTACGCATGTGCGGTTTCTCATGAAAACATCAGAAGTAAAAACAAGCAGGTCATCATTGGCCGGACGATCAATTGGCCAGGCCCAGCTTTTCGATGGTGACCGCATTCTTTTCATCCTGGTCTTTCATGAAGGCTTCAAAGCCTTCCGCATCTTCCCAGACAGTGCCAAAGCCACGGCTGGACATGAAGGTCTGGAATTGCTCGGAGTTCCAGACTTTCTCAGTCGCTTCTTCAAGGCGCTCAGTCACTTCTTCTGGCATTCCCTTCGGGCCTACCAGTCCACGCCAGGACCCCTGGTTCCACTCAGAACCCGTCAACTCTTTCGCGGACGGGACATCCGGGAAGGAGTCCAGACGATCGTTGGCCAGCACTGCCAGTGTCTTGACCCGGCCCGAGGCACGCATGGATTCGGATTCCGGCATGGAGGAGAACACCATGTCGACGCCACCGGCGGCCAGTTCCTGTAGACCCGGCGCGGCGCCCTCACTTGGCACCAACGTCACGTCATTCGGATTAATGCCCTGCTGATCAAGGAAGCCCGCGAAGGACAGGTGATAGGCAGCACCCGGCGCAGAGCCAGACACGGTGTAATCGCTGGGATTAGCCTTGAGAGCTTTTAGTGCGTCATCCAGCGTCTCCCACTCGGAATCAGCCTTCACGGTGAACGCAGCGTAATCCAGATTGAGCAGTGCGATCGGCGTGAAATCTTCATAAGACAGCTGTGCAGTGCCGATATGCTGATACGTGGCGATTTCTGCTGTCCCCAGCCCGAGGGTATACCCGTCAGGACGCGCCATCTTCATGGTCATGTGACCGACAACACCCGAACCGCCAGTCTTGTTGACGACATTGACCGGTTGCCCCAGCTCTTCCTGCAGGCCAGCCGCCAGCTGACGACCCACCGAGTCGGTGCCACCACCAGAGGACCAAGGCACAATCAGGGTAATCGGCTTGTAGGGATAATCCGCTGCCATGGCGACGGAGGCGGATAGGGTGAGGACTGAAGCACAGAGGACATGTGACAGTTTACGCATGGCTTGGACTCTCTCTTTATCTTGTTATGGGGGCGTTGGTGAGCTGTTGTCAGTGAGGCATTGGATGTTGCGATCTTCACTTGAGCTGCGAGCAGGGTTCCATCAGAGATACTGCGTACTCTGCTTATCTAATGGCGCTCGAGCGATTTGGCAGCGGATACGATGTTGCAGTCACTGCCTTGGCACTGAGATGAGTGTCAGCGGGATACGATGATTTTACAAGTTATGACAACTTGAACTTTAGACCAATCCAAAAATGATCGTGACGACTACCCTCAATACAGGTTTCGAAGGAGAATGCCGTAGTGCTTCCCCTAGGTTAGCTGACTCTTCATCGCGATACCCTTATCCTATGGCCGTAACACTCCTTTCCATTCGGTGAAAAACCACTCAGAAAAACAAGATTAAACTATTGAAAATAAACAAATATATCGAAACAACAAACAATTTCGTCACACCCGTATCAGCCGATGCGCTCACCTCTGCCTCGATATACGACTAACGTGTATCTCAACTGATACCACAACCACATTTTGGCATCCCCTTTCGTTGACGTAGAGAAGACCACGCCCACCAGTTGTTATTATTTGTTTGTCGATCACAAAAGAGTGAGCTAAGGTGACTCCTGTCGGTCGGAAGGTATCAATATTCGCCAATACCTCCCTCCTCCCCTACTTCTCCAAGTGGCTCATTTAAAGCAATTGCCCGCAGTACTTGCTTACTAATACCGGCCACACAACAACACACTGATCACTCAGGAAATTGCCATGTTCACCGATCTCCAGCAGAAAAAGGTTCTGATTACCGGTTCCACCAAAGGCATCGGTCTAGCAGCTGCCGTCGCATTTGCTCGCCAAGGCGCGCTGGTCGGCATCAACAGCCGTCAGAAGGATGAGGCTGCACAGGATGCCATCGCTCAGATGGAAGCCACCGGTGCACGCTTTGAATACTTCGCACGCGACCTCTCTACCAGCGAAGGCTGTGCCGCACTCATTGAAGATTTCACCAAGGCATTCGGTGGCATGGATGTGCTGGTCAACAACGCCGGCGGCCTGGGCATTCGTGCCGGCCTTGAGAGCCTCGACGATGCAGCCTTTGATCTGGTGATGGACCTCAACCTGCGCTCAGCAATCATGACGACCAAGTACGCGATGCCGCACCTCAAGGCATCTGCTGCAACATCCGGCACCACTGCCAGCGTCATCAGCACCGGTTCCATCGCGGGTCGTGAAGGTGGCGGCCTGGGTGCCTCTCTTTATGGCGGCACCAAGGCCATGTTGCACAACCTGCATCGCAACTGGGTGAAGGAGTTCACCAAGGACAATGTGCGCTTCAACATCGTCTCCCCGGGCACCATCGACACCGTCTTCCATGCCGACAAGAGCGAAGAACTGCGCGCGAAGATTGCTGGCAGCATCCCGATGGGCCGCTTCGGTACCTCGGAAGAATGCGCTCCCACCTTCCTGTTCCTCGCATCGCATGCCACCAGTGGCTACATCACTGGTCAGGTGATTGATATCAATGGCGGCCAGATGTGTCCGTAAACCAGCGTCACGCATGAGACAGCATCATTTGCGAACCAAGACCGCAAATGGGTCAGAGGCTCTCGCAAGCCAGGGGCGCCACCGCCTCGACACATGCCAAGCCCTAGCGGCCATCGTTTGTGTCGGGGCTGTTTCGCCCCTGTTCAGTCAACAGAGAAGAGATATTTCATATGTCACTTTCAGACCAATCGCCATTGCACGGACATCAGCTCATCGGCCAGCGCAGCCTGCTCGCCACTGGCAAGCCGCTGCATGCCATCAATCCTGCCAATGGCGAGACGCTTGAGCCGGGCTATCCCTCCGGCGGTGCAGAAGAAGTCGAACTGGCCTGTAAACTTGCACATGACGCCTTCGATAGCTTCCGCGAGACAGACCCAGAATCACGCGCCACCTTCCTTGAGACCATCGCCGAGGAAATCGAGGCCATCGGTGAACAGATCACCGAACGCGCCCTGCAGGAAACCGGTCTGCCGCGCGCGCGTCTTGAAGGCGAACGTGGCCGTACCTGTGGGCAGCTACGTCTGTTTGCCGGTGTCGTACGTGCTGGCGAGTGGCTGGATGTCCGCATTGATCCCGCCCTGCCGGAACGCAGTCCGATGCCGCGTTCCGACCTGCGCCAGCGTCGTATCGCGCTAGGTCCGGTCGCCGTCTTCGGTGCCAGCAACTTCCCGCTGGCCTTCTCGGTGGCAGGCGGAGATACCGCCTCTGCCCTCGCCGCTGGCTGCCCGGTAATCGTCAAGGCACACTCTGCCCATCCGGGTACGTCCGAGCTGGTCGGAGGCGCTATCCAGCGTGCTGTCAAACGCTGCAACCTGCCGGAAGGCGTATTCTCTCTGCTCTACGGCAGCGGCAGAATTCTCGGTCAGGCACTGATCACTGACTCGCGTATCCAGGCCGTCGGTTTCACCGGCTCACGCAGTGGCGGCACTGCACTCCTGAAGACCGCCCAGAACCGTCCGCAGCCCATTCCGGTCTATGCCGAGATGAGCAGCATCAATCCGGTACTGCTGATGCCGGCCGTACTTGAAGCACGCGCCGAATCACTGGGACAGGCCTTCATCGGCTCGCTGAACATGGGCGCAGGCCAGTTCTGCACCAACCCGGGCCTGGTATTGGCACTGGAAGGTGAGGCACTGGAACGCTTCATCGCGACTGCCGCCGACAGCGTCGCTGCAAGTGGCTGCCAAACCATGCTGACACCCGGCATTCATGACGCCTATCGCAAGGGTGTCGAGCAGCTTTCAAGTCTGCCGCAAGTTAAGGAAGTCGCGCGTGGTGCGCTGGATTCAGATAATGCCAGCCCGTGTCAGACGGCACTGTTCCGTACCTCGGCCAGCGATTTCCTGAGCGAACCCGCTCTGCAGGAAGAAGTCTTTGGCGCCAGTGCACTGATCATTGCATGCCGCGACATTGCGGAAATGCGTGCCGTCTGTGAGCACCTGGAAGGTCAGTTGACCGCCACCGTACACATGGATGACGCTGATCACGATGCGGTGCGTCAGCTGCTGCCAGTACTCGAGCGTCGCGCTGGCCGTATCCTGGCCAATGGCTGGCCCACTGGTGTCGAAGTCTGTCAGGCCATGGTGCATGGTGGCCCGTGGCCCGCCACCTCCGATAGCCGCACGACTTCCGTGGGTAGTGCCGCCATCGAACGCTTCCTGCGTCCGGTCTGCTACCAGGACCTGCCGGAGGCACTGCTGAGCCCGACATTGCGCGACGCCAACCCTGAAGCCCTGCCGCGCCTGATGGACGGCAAGCGCTAACGGCTGACGCTCGCCCTTGCCTCTCTCGAGTCCGCGGCATGGCGCTCGGGAGAAAGGCATCAACGTCACGACGGCGCCCACTGCCAACGCCGTCGTGACATCAGTGACAATGGATACAAGACAAGATCAATAACAAGGACACGCCATGATGTCTGATCACCCTTCTGCGTCATCGACGCACACCTCTTCTCACTCCTCTTCTCACTCCTCCCAAGCGACGTCTTCACGTCCGCTTGAGATACTGACCTTTGGCGAGGCCATGGCCCTGCTGGTCGCGGAAAGTGAGGGAGACCTCGCTCAGGTCTCACACTACGAGCGACGTATTGCCGGCGCCGACACCAATGTTGCCATCGGCCTGGCCCGACTGGGTTTCCACGTTGGTTGGTTAAGCCGTGTGGGCCACGACAGCTTGGGCTGCTATCTCCGCCAGACGCTTGAAACCGAAGGCCTCGATTGCCGCCATCTTACCGATGATGCGCATGCACCGACCGGCCTGATGTTCAAGGCGCGTGCGGCAGAGGGCGAAGACCCACATGTCGAATATTTTCGCCAAGGCAGTGCCGCTAGCTGCATGGATGCCCGTGATGCCGACAGCGTCGATTTCAGCGCCTTGCGCCACCTGCATGCAACCGGCATTCCTCCCGCCATCTCATCGAGCTGCCGCGAACTGTCCTTCCGCCTGTTCGAGCAGGCCCGCCAGCACGGCGCCAGCATCTCGTTTGATCCCAATCTTCGCCCGACACTGTGGGCCAGTGAACATGAGATGCGTGACACTCTCAATCAGCTGGCCAGTCGTGCTGACTGGGTGTTACCCGGACTGTCAGAAGGGCAGCTGCTGACCGGTCAGAAAACTCCGGAGGCGATTGCCGGTTATTACCTTGAACGAGGTGCCAAGGCCGTGATCATCAAGCTCGGCCCACAAGGCAGCTATTATCGTGGCGTCATCGGCGGCCAGGAAGCGGCCTTCAGCGTGCCCGGTCAGCCCGTCACCAAGGTGATTGATACCGTCGGTGCCGGTGATGCCTTTGCCGTCGGCATCGTGAGCGCGCTGCTCGATGGGCTTTCACCCCGTGACGCCATGCTGCGCGCCAACCTGCTGGGCAGTCGCGCCGTACAAGTGCGCGGTGACATGGAAGGCCTGCCGGATCGTGCGACACTCGACGAGCTCGAGCGAAAGCTCACGTCAGTAGATGGCGTCGCTTCCTGAAGGGATCGTTTTCTGAAGAGATCATTGTTTGAATGGCCTCATCTCGTGAGATCGCGCAGACGTCTTCACGCTTCATTTGTGTCGTCAGCGATCCCCCAAAGCCAGCAGTCTCAAGGAGCGCAACATGCACGCCCCTCTCTATGCCATCAACGGCGCCAGTCGCTCTGATGACGTGTCTGCCCCGTCGGTTTCAGCGCGCAGCAAGATCATCGTTCTCGAGGTGCTGAGCGATGACCAGATGGCGGCGCTGCGGGAACATCATGACGTGGTTGTCCTCGATGCATCACTCGCCAAAACCTCGCCCGACACCTTCAATACCACGCTGATGCATGAGCTGAGCAATGCGCATGCCCTGATTGTATCCAAGGTCAAGATGACCGAGGCCCTGCTCGATGCTGCGCCACAATTACGGGTGATCGCCAGCGTTTCGGTAGGCTACGACAACTACCCGCTCGAGGCACTCAATGCGCGGGGCATTCTGCTGTGCAATACCCCGGATGTGCTGACCGAGACCACCGCCGACGTCGGCTTCCTGTTGATCATGGCCAGTGCGCGACGTGCCGTTGAGCTTTCCAATCTGGTGCGCGACGGCAAGTGGACACAGAGCATCGACGAGCAATATTTCGGCACGGATGTGCATGGCAAGACGCTGGGCATGATCGGCATGGGCAGAATCGGCGCCGCCATTGCTCGACGCGGCGCACTGGGCTTCGGCATGCAAGTCCAGTACGCCATGGCCTCACCCAAACCAGCGCTGGAGGCCGAGCTGGGCGCACGACGTGTCGAGCTCGATGACCTGCTGGCAAGCTCCGACTTCGTATGTGTCACGGTACCGCTCAGCAGTGAAACGCGACATCTGATCGGCAAACGCGAGCTTGAGAAGATGTCGCCGCACGCCATTCTGATCAACATTGCCCGCGGGCCAGTCATTGACGAAGCCGCGCTGATCGACTGCCTGCAACGCGGGGGGATACGTGGCGCTGGCCTGGATGTCTTTGAGCAGGAACCACTCTCGAGCAGCTCGCCACTCACGCGTCTGCCTCAGGTCGTCGCCCTGCCCCATATCGGCTCAGCGACTCACGACACTCGACGCGCCATGGCACAACGCGCACTGGATAATACCCTGCTGGCGCTTGAGGGTGAGCCACCGCTGAGCGCTGTCAATGAGCCCCATTGGACGCGCAAAGGCTGAGATCGGTAAACGACTAACACCAAGCCGCCGTGAGGCCAGCGTTAGTGAGACCAGTGCTAGTGAGACCAGTGCTAGTGAGACCAAAGTGAGTCTTGGTGAAAACCGGGATTGCTCTATGCTGGAAAGACGAATTTAGATCAATCCAAGTTGTTGCCGCATAGAGCAACCTCAGCACAACGTTCAGGACAGACGCCATGACAGAGCTCGTGACTTCAAAGCCCATCGATGATGGCGACAGCCATTCCGATGCCGCTAGCCAGGCGCCGTCCGCAAAGGCCTCAGGCAGCATCACGCTGCAAGACATCGCAGCACACGCCAATGTCTCACGCAGCACAGTGTCACTGGTACTACGCGCTAGCCCACTGGTAGCAGAACGTACCCGCAAGAAGGTACAAGCCTCGATCAAGAGTCTCGGCTATGTCTACAACCGCGGCGCGGCAGCCATGCGTGGCGCCCTGACATCGACACTAGGCGTCGTGGTCTACGATATCGCCAATCCGTTCTTCGGCTCGATGGTGGCCGGTATCGATGCTGCACTCAATCAAGAAGGCTATGTTTCCTTTCTCGCCAACAGTGAGGATTCACCTGAGCGCCAGCAGCGCTTTATCGAACGTATGCGTGAGCACCATGTTGATGGGTTACTACTATGCCCTGCCGAACATACTGATCCGGGGCTGGTTCATCAGCTGGCCGAATGGGGCATGCCGTGTATCCAGGTGATGCGCTATCTGGATGCCCCTCCCTTCGACTATGCAGGTACCGATTTCCGGCAAGTCGCAGAAATGGCAGTCAATCATCTTGCTGGCCTGGGGCATCAGCGCATCGCCTTCATTGGCGGCGCGGACCACTCGGTCAGTCATGATCGCTGGCTGGGCTATCAAGCCGCGCTGGATGCACACGGCCTGCCCTATCGGCGGTTGGTACGTGGCAACGGTGTCACACGGCGCGTCGGCTACGAGTTGATTCAAGAGCTGATGCAGGAAAGCCCGCGTCCGACCGCCGTCGTCTGCCATAACGACCTGGTCGCGTTCGGCGCCATGCTCGGCCTCAGGCATCTGGGATTGGAGCCGGGCAAGGATTGCGCCGTGATTGGCACCGATGATGTCGAAGAGGCGGAGCTGGGCGATCCACCGTTGACCAGTATCGCGACCCACCCCTACGCCATTGGGGAGCAGGCGGCACGACTGGCATTGAGAAGGATCGCCAACCCCAACGGTAAACGAGAAAAGGTCATCATGCCGCCAGAGCTGAAGATACGTCAGTCTTGCGGCAGTCAGTGATCAATCGACGGTGCTCAGAATTCTGGAGCACAAGTGCGGAGTCGTACAACACCTCGCACATGAGCATGAGCCGGCAGCCACCGCTGCCGGTGAAGCACTTAGCAGTCGCTAGTCCTCTGTAACGCCACTCAAGACCAGTAGCACCCAGCAATACGAAAGGCACAACAACAAACAAAGCCAAGGAAACGTCATGACTCATAATTGGATCAATCCAAATAACATCCCGAACACTCGCTCTGCTCGTCAGAACCTTCGCCCGTCCTCCAGGCTAGCGCGCAACTTTACACAGCGCCTGGGTCGCGGTATCGCATTGAGCGCAACCGTCGGCACCCTGCTGACAGCAACGTTAGGCTTCTCCGCCAGCGCACAGGCTACGGAACTCCGCTTCGGCCATGCCGGTACCGAAGACACTGCCTATCAGCTGGGTGCCGAGCGACTGCGCGACCTTCTCAGCGAGAAGACCGACGGCGATATCACCATGACCATCATGGGCAACTCGGTGCTGGGTCATGAAACCGAGATGTTCGAACAGCAGATGGCCGGTGCGCTGGACATGTCTATCGTGAGCCCAGGCCTGATCACTGACTTTTCGCCCACTGCCAACGTCTTCACCATTCCCTTCCTGTATCGCGATGTCGCGCACTGGCAGGCAGTACTGGATGGCGAAGTGGGTGACGAAATTGCGCAGAAGATCAGCGATGAAACCGGCGTGAAAGTGCTGGCCTACTTCGGTGGCGGCAAACGTCATATCGTCAGCTCTCGTGAGGTCAAGACACTCGATGACCTCAAGGGGCTCAAGTTGCGCACCAACCCAACCAAGCCGTTGATCGTTGCCTGGCAGGCCTTGGGGGTCGAACCGAGCGTGGTGGCCTGGAAGGAAATCTATACCGCCATCCAGCTAGGCGCGATTGATGGCCTGCTCAACGAGCCGGAATGGACGCTGCGCATGCGCTTCCATGAAGTCGCGCCCAACATCGCACTGTCCGAGCACGACATCACCGTACGCCTGCTGACCATGTCCAAGATGTCTTGGGACAACCTGGATACTGATCAGCAGAAAATCCTGATGGAATCTGCCAAAGAGGCCGCCGGCTATGCACGCAAGGTGCAGCTGGAACAGGATGCGGCAGCACTGGCCGAGCTTGAGAAGCAAGGTGCCAAGCTGCACGGGATTGATCGTGAGCGTATGCAGGAAATTGTCGCTGAACCGCTCAAGGCAGTGATTGCCGAGATGGGCCTGAAAGACATTTACGACAAGGTGCGCGCGGTCAAATAAGACCATGCCAGGAGGCAGCCACCATCACGGTGGCTGCCTCTTTTTTCTTGTCGACTACAGGATGACGCCTGATCCATCTTCACATCACTTCTTGAGGACAGTGCCATGACACATGTGCTCTCAGCGCTCGACGGCCTGAACAAGACACTCGAGCGCTTGCTTTACCTGGTGCTGCTGGCGCTGCTGGCAAGCTTCATTGCCTTCATCATCTACCAGATTTCCAGCCGTAATCTGGCGTTTCTGCCGCGACTGTTCTGGACCGAGGAATTCAGTCGCTTTGCCTTTCAGTGGATGGTGATGCTGGGCACCGCCGTTGGCGTCCTTCACGCCGACCACTTCGTATTGGAAGCCTTCCCGCGTGGCAGTCGTGCCGACCTGGTCACACGCTGGATTCGTGATCTGGCCTGCCTACTGCTAGGCGTGCTGTTCATCGTACACGGCAAGGACTTCGCGCTCTCTGGCCTCAGGCGTAATGCCATGGCATCAGGCCTGTCGATGATCTACGTCTATTCGGTGTTTGCCGTCAGCGGCGTCTTCATCGTGCTGTTCAGCCTGCAGCGACTATTGCATGCCTGCCTCTACGGCATGAATGCCATGGAAAAGGCGCTCAACACGCCCAATGAAGCCGAAGAACTACCGAGCATCGAGGACACTGATCTGCTACCCGATGCACTGGCTACGCCTGTCGCCAATGACACGCTATCCACCTCTGCCAAGAGACCCCTGTCATGATGCCCATGGACTGGCTATTCCTGATGCCCTGGCTGCTGTTTGGCGTGCTGGGAGTGTTGATCGTGATCGGTATACCGATTGCCATGGCGCTGGTGCTGACCGCCACCACCCTGATCCTCCTCGACCCACGCCTGACCTACTGGATCATGTTCCAACGCATGTACAACGGCATGGATTCCTTTGTACTGCTGGCCGTACCGCTCTTCCTGCTCGCGGGTAACTTGATGAATGCCGCGCGTATCACTGATCGTCTGATTACGCTGTGCATGCGGCTGGTCGGCCATTTCCGAGGTGCACTGGCCCACGTCAACGTGCTGGTCAGCATGCTGTTTGCCGGGGTATCGGGCTCTTCTACCGCCGATAGCGCAGGCGTGGGTACCGTATTGATTCCCGCCATGAAACGTGAGGGATATCCGGTCAGCTTTGCCGTGGCGGTTACCGCGGCCTCCTCGGTAATGGGCACGATCATTCCGCCTTCGATCAACATGATCGTGTGGGGCGCACTGACCAACACTTCAATTGCCGGACTGTTTCTCGGCGGCATCTTGCCCGGCATCATGATTGGTGTCGCGCAGCTGATGCTCAACATGCGCTATGTCCGCCGCTATAACGTGCCGGTACGCAAGCGCGCCTCTTTCAGTGAACTGATGAGTTCCAGCAAGGATGGCGTGCTGGCATCAGGAATTCCGCTGGTGATCATTGGCGGTATTACGTTGGGTATCGTGACGCCAACCGAAGCTGCCGTCATCGCGGTCATCTATGCGCTGGTACTCGGCTTCGTCATCTATCGTGAGCTGGACATGGCCAAGCTGCTGACCGCCTCTACCGACACGGTAAGGTTGTGCTCACTCTCGCTATTCAGCCTCGTCGGTGCAGCAATCTTCGGTTATCTGATCAGCTTCTACCAGATTCCACCCAAGCTGATGGCGGGTGTCAGCATCACTGACCCAACGGTTTTGTTGATCGTGATGACCATCGTATTACTGGTGATCGGCACCTTCATGGATGCCCTACCGGCGATGGCGATCATGGCTCCCATCTTCTATCCGCTCGCAATGGCGGCTGGCGTTCACCCGGTACAATTTGGCGTGATTGGCGTCATGGCACTCGGGCTCGGTTTGATCACGCCGCCTTACGGGTTATGCCTGATGATCTCGGCCAAGATCGGCGGTATTCCGCTGCTCAAGGCCATGGCGACCACCATGCTGTATCTGGGCGTGATGTTGGCCGTCATCGTACTGCTGATCTTCTTCCCGGACCTGATACTGGCCATTCCGCGCCTGATTGCACCTGATTTTGTGTAATAAAGACGCACATGAATCAATCAAGGTCTGACCAGACGCTGAAATGATGCGCTGGTGATCAGACATTACGCTTGTCATCACTTAGCGCCGACGTGCCCTGCATGTCGGTGTTTGGCTATCGGAGCCCCGCTCATGCCGCCGCTATGTCTTCTGTTCGATTCTGATGGCACCTTGGTTGACAGTGAAATCCTGCTCGCCGAGGTAATGGCCGAGGTGCTATCGCATCACGGCCTCCCTTTCACGGCGCTGCGCTATATGCGGGAGTTTCGTGGCGTACGCTTTCTGACCATCGTCAACACGCTTGAGCAAGCATATGGTGCGCTGGCACCCGACGCACTGGAGGAGGCGGAGAGTTCGTTGCGGGCGAAGATGGAGGTCCGCATGCGAGCGCAATTACTGCCGATGCCAGGCATGCGTGATGCCCTGATCGCCCTCAGAGACCATGACTGTGCCGTCGTTTCCAACGGCCCGGAGCGCAAGGTGCGCTGTGCCATGCAGAGCAGTGGACTGGCGGAATTCTTCGGCGACAACCTATTCAGCGCCTACACACTCAAGCTTTGGAAGCCTGACCCGCGAATCTATCAAGCAGCCGCTCGTCAGATGGGCTATCCATTGGAGCAATGCGTAGTGATTGATGACGCCGCAGTTGGCGTCCAGGCAGGCCTGGAAGCCGGTATGCACGTCATCCATTTCAATCACTTCCCCGAGCATGAACAGACACCGTCCGGCGCCATCAGCATGCATCATGCCAGTGAGCTGCCTGCGATCATTGAACGATTGTCCCGCTCACTCGACATGCCAATGCCCCATCATCGAGACGATGACGAGGCCTTTTCTTGACACACCGTTACTGGCATCAGCTCAGCTGACGTACGGCCATTTCAAGGCCCCGTAACTCAGCCAGCCCCTTCATACGCCCATAGAGCGGATACCCCGGCCGCGTCTCGCGGTGAGCATCATCGAGGATATGATGACCGTGATCCGGGCGCATCGGGAGTGCAGCACCACCCGCGGCGGTACGCCGACGCTCCTCGGCGACCAATACGCTGATAATACCGACCATGTCCAGATCACCTGCAAGGTGTTCAGCCTCATGGAAGGAGCGCTTATCCTCACTATCACGCCCTGTGGCCCGCAGATGTGCAAAGTGGATGTGCGGTGCGAAGCGGCGCGCCATCACGCACAGATCAATGTCGGGATTGGCGCCGTAGGACCCCGTACAGAAGGTCAAGCCATTGGCGGGACTTGGTACCACTCCCAGCAACCAGTCGGCATCGACCATGCTCGACACCACGCGTGGGAGGCCAAACATCGGCCGTGGCGGATCATCCGGATGAATGGCAAGCCGTACGCCCACCTCCTCAGCCACCGGTACGATGGCCTTGAGAAAGGTGGCCAGATGCTGGCGCAAGCGCGCGGCATCGATACCGTCATAGGCCGCCAGCGCGGCCCGGAACTCGGCCAAGCTGTAGCCCTCTTCTGCCCCTGGCAACCCAGCGATGATAGTGCGGATGAGTGTCTCACGGCTTTTGGCATCCAATGCATCAAGATGCGCGCGCGCGGCCTGACGCTCATCTTCCCCGTAGTCCTTCTCAGCCCTGGGGCGCTCCAGCAGGTAGAGATCAAACGCGGCAAATGCCACCTGATCAAAGCGCAGCGCGGTCCCCCCTTCTGGCAAGTGCCAGGCAAGGTCCGTCCGTGTCCAATCCAGCACCGGCATGAAGTTGTAGCACACCGTATCGATACCACATTCCGCTAGATGACGAAGCGACTGCTGATAGTTCTCGATATGGCGCTCATGTCCGGGAGCAGCCTGCTTGATGCTTTCATGCACGGGAATGCTTTCGACCACCGACCAGCGCAGGCCAGCCGCTTCAATCTGCGCCTTGCGCTCGCGGATAGCGTCAATGGGCCACACGTCCCCATTGGGAATCTCGTGCAACGCGGTGACGATACCGGTCGCACCGGTCTGTCGAATCTCTTCAAGACTGATGGGGTCATTGGGACCAAACCAGCGCCATGTCGCTTCCATGTCATCTCCTGCAGCCTGGTAAATAGCCTGAGTCGTTCGTGAGGGCACATTGGCGGTATAGACACTTCCCATTGCGCCGCAACAAAAGATGACAACTTATCGCAATTCTTGCCATGCGACCTATGTCGCTGACGTGACTTGGTAGCTCGAACGATGGACTTCCTGACAGTATCGTTGGCACAAAAATGCGCATAATCCTTATATAGACAAGATGATAAGGCGACTTATCGGACAAGCACCTCCCATGGAAGAGACCTTGGTCGTAGAGACATTTTGTGGAGTCAAAGTTGTCAATATTTGTTTGATTGGTCTGTCATTCAGTCCTATAGTGAGTCCGGAAAGCACTGATGCCATCACCTGTTGCTCATCAGCATCACCCTCACCCAGAACATGACGGACGCCATATGACCGCGATTACCTCGACAGATCACGCCAGCTACGCCGAGCTCTCATCTCTAACGCGTGAACGCCTGATGCGTGCATCCACCGCATCACTGCACACCCTGCTGTTCAAGCGCGGGCTGCGTAATACCTTTATTCAAAATGCTGTGCAGATGAACAGCAAGGAAACACACATGGTCGGCCAGGCCTTCACACTGCGTTACATCCCGGCGCGTGAAGACATCGATACCGTTGCTGCCTTCCGTGACCCGAAGCATCCTCAGCGCCTCGCAGTTGAAACCGTACCCGCTGGCCATGTCATGGTGTCCGATTGCCGTCAGGATGCTTCTGCCGCCAGTGCAGGCAGCATTCTGCTGACGCGCCTTGAGTACCGTCAGTGTGCTGGCTTCGTGTCTGATGCCGGTATCCGTGACTCCGCCGCTGCCGCGGCAATGAACCTACCGATCTTCTGCGCCAAGCCCAGTGCCCCGACTAACCTGACCAAGCATCATGCCGTCGAACTCCAAGTGCCCATCGGCTGCGGTGGCGTGCCAGTCTTCCCGGGCGATGTAATGGTAGGCGATGCTGATGGCGTCATGGTCGTGCCGCTGGAACTGGCTGACGAGATCGCTGAAGAAGCCAGTCAGATGGAAGACTTTGAAGATTACGTGCTGGAAAAAGTGCGTACTGGCACTCCCGTCATCGGCCTATATCCGCCGACAGATGAAGCGCGTGCCGAGTTCGAACGCCATATGGCAGCCAAACAACAGTAAGCATCTCGAGAATTGCCACTGCGGACGACAGACATCGCTAGTGTGTCGTCCGCACGCTTCTCTCAATGACCGCTCCTTGATAACGAAGGCCTCGTCAGAAACGCCACTCGACTACAACCATAACAATGTCCGGAGTCACGCCATGACCCATACCGCCCGCAAGAATCGCGTCGCCAAAGCAACAGCATCTCGTCCACTCATCGCCCTGCTTGCCCCGCTGGCACTGTCAGGATTGATGTTCGCGACGCCCTTCGTCAGCACCACGGTGCAGGCTGACTATCCGGTTCGTGATATCCGTCTGATCGTGCCGTGGCCGGCCGGCGGTGGGGCAGATGCCATCAGCCGCAAGATCAGTAATCTGGCGGAGCAGGACCTTCCGAAATCGATCTACGTCGAGAATATTGGCGGTGCGATCACGGCATCCGGCTTGATGCAGCTAAGCAAGGCGCGCCCGGATGGGCATACTGTCGGCGTCATGACTTACGACAGCGTCATCACCTTGCCTCGCGGCAATCTGGTACCAGGCTATTCGCTGGATCGCATGATTCCCTTCGCACGCATCACCAAGGAAGCCGATGCCATCGTAGTCTCGAAGCGGTCAGGCTATGAGAGCTATGAGCAGCTCATCGAGGCGGCCCGTGAAAATCCGGGCACAGTGCGGATTGGTGTTGCACCACAGGGCTCGGGCCCGTTCCTGGCCGTGCGTCGCTTGGAAGCCGCGACCGGCGTCACCTTTAACGTCATCACCTATCCGGGCTCCTCAACTGCTGAGTCCGAAGCACTGCTCTCGGGTGAGATTGACGGTGCCATCTCTAGTCTCGGCGACTTCTCGGGCATCCTGGACTCTGGCGATGCACTCGGTGTCGTTGAACTCTCCTCCGAGCAGAATCCCGCCTATCCGGATGTTCCACCGCTGAGCAAGCTGGGTGGCGATCTCGAAACCGGGAGTTTCATCGTGTTGGCCGTGCCCAAGGGCACGCCTGATGATGTGATCAGCACGCTGGAGAATGCCTACCATAGCGCCTACGAAACACCGGAATTCCAGAAATGGATTACGGGTGTTGGCGTGACGCCCAGCTGGTTGGGGTCCGATGAAGTAAATGACTGGATTGCGGAATATCAGCAGCAGACCTTCAATGCAATGGACGAACTGGGACTGTAATCACGGTGGCATGACGGATGCTTCGATCCGGCGTGAATACCGCAATGCTACAGCACCTTCTCCGCTCTCCATCGCTATCCGGTGTTCGACACCTGTCGGGCACCGGTAAGGATTACTGACATGCACCACACCGCCCCGCAGCCGCCGCCGCGCCATTGGCTGATCAGCGGCTCGACACCTCTGACGCTAGCACTGACAGCACTGAGTGGGCTCTATCTCATCAGCGCACTGCAACTGGCATCGCCGATGGAGAATGGCCGTCTCTCGCCATCATTCTTTCCCTTGCTCATCGGTCTGATCGCCTGCGTCCTGTGCCTGGCACAATTGATCGCCAATTATCGTGCTTCACGCCAAAGCCTTCTGCACTCTCCCGCAACAACTGCTGAAGAACATCATGCAGCGCCCGACTCAACAGATGAGTCCGAAGCGGGGACTGCAGAAAAGGAAATACCAGCCACTGGCGTACTGAGCTGGTTCACGCCCGCTCTGCGTCTGATGACGGTGACCGCACTCTATATTCTAGCCTTCTCGCATCTCGGTTATCTGCTGTCATCTGCACTCTATGTCTACGCCATCATGCTGCTGTTCTCAGGGCGCCAGAAGTGGATGAGCAAAGCGTTGATCGCCTGCGTGATTGCCGGACTGGGCTATGTACTCTTCGAGCAGCTCTTCAATGTTCATCTGCCCACCCTTGAACTGCCTGCCCTTGGGCTTGGTAGCGGGAGCTAAGTCATGGATTTCATCGTTCAGGTATTCTCAAGCTTTGCGCTACTTCTCGACCCGGTCATCCTGTTCTATGTCGTGGCAGGCTTCGTGATCGGCACCATCTTCTCGGCAATTCCAGGCCTGACCGCCACCCTGGCGCTCGCCCTGCTCTTGCCACTGACCTATAGCCTCGATGTCACCACTGCATTGATGGCATGCGCCAGTATCTATATGGCCGGCATGTGCGGCGGTAGCATTACCGCGACCACCATCAATATTCCCGGTGCACCGTCCTCGATGATGACAGCACTGGAAGGCTATCCGATGCAGCAGCGCGGTCAGGGAGCGCTTGCACTGGGGCATGCCTCTTTTGCCTCGATGATCGGCGGTAGCCTCGGCGCGCTATTACTCATCGTACTTGCCCCCTTCATTGCCGAAGCCTCTTTGCTGGTCAAGACCACCGGCAAGTTCTCGCTGATTGCCTTTGCACTAATCGTGATCGTGGTGGCGCAGCGTGGCAATATCCGCAAAGCAGGGATTACCGCGTGCCTGGGCCTGATGCTCGCGACAGTAGGACTGGACGCCATGCAGCCGCTGGCCCGCTTCACCTTCGGTGTCAGCGAGCTAACGGCTGGGATCGATCTGATGCCGGTCATCATTGGCACCTTCGCTATCAGTGAGCTGCTGATTCAGGTAGGTAATCGCAAGAAAGATGCCGATATTCGACGTCAGCTAAAGTCCAGTACCCAACTCAAGCGCCGTGACTTCATTCCACCGCTAAGCGCAATTCGTGAAATTGGTGTGGCCTGCTATCTGAAGTCAACGGTGATCGGGTATCTAGTCGGCATCCTCCCCGGCGCGGGTGGCTCCATGGGCGGCTTCCTCGCCTATGTCGAAACTGTGCGTACCTCCAAGAAGCCGGAAAGCTTCGGCAAGGGCAATCCGCAGGGCATCGCGGCGGCTGAAAGCGCCAACAATGCAGTCTGCGGTGGTGCACTGGTGCCAATGCTGACCTTCGGTATTCCGGGGGATCCGGTCACGGCTATCGTACTTGGTGTACTGGTGATCAATGGTATCCAGCCAGGGCCGCAACTGATGGCCTCGCAGTCAGGGCTGATTGCCCCCATGCTCGCGTCGCTGCTCTTCAGCGCACTGGTACTGATTCCACTGACACTTTATCTGATGGGCCCGTACTTCCTGCGTATCGTCACCATCCGCAAGGATGTGCTCTACGGAGTTATCGCACTATTGGCCGTGGTCGGAAGCTTCGTCGCTACCTATTCTGTCTTCCAGATGATGATGACGCTGGTGATGGGCGTTGTGGCCTACCTGATGCGCAAGCACAACTATCCTGTCATTACCCTTCTGCTTGGCTTCATTCTTGGTCCGAACCTGGAAGAGTTCCTGCGCCGTGCACTGACACTTTCCAACGGCAACCCGATAACTTTCATCACCACACCAGACAGCCTGTTCTTCGTGGTACTGACTGTGGTGTTTGTCTACTTCCTCGGTATCCGCAAGCCGGTACAGCTCAAGAAGACATCTGCCGAGAAAGCCAGTTCTACCGGCTAGGCTCACCCCGTATAGCATCGCACCAATAAAGACTCATCCATGAAAAAGCCTGACACAGTGATGTGTCAGGCTTTTTCATGTCAGTCGGCACAGAACGCTCAAGCCTCTGCTGATTCATTGTCCTGTTGCTTGGCCAGTTTGTGGCCATCTTCGGTCTGGCCTATTTTCCAATAACTGGAGACATAGAAATGCGACTTGGGAATCTCGTGCTCTTCTTTCAATAAGCGGCGTAGCGCGCGCATGCTGCCAAACTCACATGCTGCCCAGACAGCAAGCTCTCCCTCCTGCCAAGACAGTGATTTCACCTTTTCAAGTAATGGAGTGCCGTCCGGATCAGGATGCGGATTGACCACCCAGTGCAACTGAACGCCCTCTGGATGCGCCAGTAACTGGATATCGGCATCATCCGTCACTTCAATCACCGCGTGACCGCGGGCATCTTTCGGCAACTCGGCAAGATTGACACTGATCGCGGGTAACGCCGTCATGTCACCGGCTAGCAAGAACCAGTCTGCAGCGTGGTTGATCAACTTCTTCGGGCCAGGGCCACCAATCAAGATGTGATTACCGGGCTGAGCGTTAGTGGCCCAGAGAGAAGCCGGCCCCATGTGCTCATGCAGCGCGAAATCGACATCAATCTCCGCCGGACGCTGATGGCGAATAGTGTAGGTTCTCATCAGCGGACGCTCCCCTTCGCCACGTGGGAAAAGCAGCTTGATATAGGCACTTTCTTGATCCTGAGGGAAGTCGACAAGCCCATCACCACCAAGCGTGACGCGAAGCATATGCTGCGTGACCTTCTCGGTACGAATCACTTCAAGCTCACGTGGGGCAGGCTTACTCATGGTCATCATTCTCCTTGTCAGCAGTATCAGCAGCGTTCTGAGTCATGATGGCGGTGATGCGCATGAATGCCTCCATATCCTCGGCACTGAGCTGCCCGGTCATCCGTGCAGCAGCCTCGTCTTCTAGCGCCTCAATCCTACCCAGCATCTTCAGCCCCGCGTCAGTGGGCACCAGAAACTGGCTGCGCCGGTCATGCGGGTTGTCTCTCTTTTCAACCAGCGCATCATTCATCAGCTCATTGATAATGCGTGTCACCCGCGCCTTATCCTGCCCCATGCGCTGCACGAAAGTACCTGCTGTACTGTCGGGAATCCGGCAGATCCCTTTCAGCATACGTATGTGCGTGATGGACAGCGGAATCTGATGCCTGATAACGCCTGCGCGCAACTGCCTCTTGTAGGCATGTAGCAGCTGATGTAGCGCTTCGTTGAGGGACTGGGTCGCCATGATGCACTCGATAGATAGTTGATATAAGTCAACTATCTCTAAATGGTTGACAATGTCAACCAATGTGCAATTCCTCGGACGAGGAATAGAATCGACAAGAGAGCGTAATACCGCGTTAGACAAGGTGATTTACCGCGAAGTAATGCATGGCCGAGAGCATACAGAAACTGATACTGTCAGGGTCTCACCCCGTCCAGACATGAATACGATAACGAGAGCGTGATGGCCGACCTCTGCCTGCTGTTTGATTCTGATGGCACTCTGGTGGATAGCGAGGTTTTGCTCGCTGATGCCATGGTCTCCACTCTGCCTCGCTATGGCTTGCCCTTCACTACCGAGCGATATCTGAACGAGTTTCGCGGCATTCGCTTCCTCAACATTGTGCGTGTTCTCGAAGCGGTGCATGGCGAGATGGAAGCCGAGCCGCTACGCCAGATGGAGAGCGAGATGCGCGCCTTGCTCGAAGAGCACATGAAGGTGCGGTTGACCTCGATGCCCGGCATCCCGGAAGCGCTCATGGCACTATCGGGATATCCCTGTGGCGTGGTTTCCAACGGGCCGGAGCGCAAGGTGCGACTCGCATTGGAAAGTACTCGGCTGGCACGTTTCTTTGATGGCCACATCTTCAGTGCGTACACGCTCGGTGTGTGGAAGCCTGACCCGCGCATCTATCGTCTGGCAGCTGAGCAGATGGGCTTTTCACCCTCTCGCTGTGTCGTGATCGATGACGCCATAGTGGGCGTGCAGGCAGGGCTAGACGCGGGTATGCATGTGATCCACTTCGCACATCACGAAGATGGCCTGGGAACTCCTCCCGGGGCACTGCGCATGCGCCATGCACGCGAATTGCCGGGGCTAGTGGCTCAGATTTCCCAGCACATTTCAGCCCAAGGCTGATACACCTTTGCGAGCTGCGGGACATGCACCTTAGAGATTGAACTTCACCAGCGTCACGACACGCGAGAGTCCTTGCGCAGCCGCCAATGACTCGGCGGTGTTGCCCTGCACGTCGGCGACTCGCGGATCAGCCCCAGCCACCAGCAATTGCTTGATGATTGCCTCACGACCGAACAATGACGCCATCATCAGTGCCGTCTGGCCACTGTAATTGCGATGATTCACATCACAGTCGGTATTGCCCAGCAGCCACTCGGCAGTCTGATCATGGCCACGAAATGCCACGCCCATGAAGGCATTGCTGCCCTTCTCATCCAGTGCACAACTGTCAGCACCTTCTTCCTGAAGCACGGCCAAGCTCTCGGTATGCCCGTAGTAGGCTGCCAGAATGAAGGGGGTATAGCCGCGCGAATTGGTGATCGAGATATCGCCGCCGTCCGCGTGATACTGCTCAATGGCGGCATTGTCGCCCTCACGAGCGGCATCAAAGATATCGATGTCACTTGCCGCCGCTGCGGGTGCTGCTGATACCGCCAGCAATAGACACGTCGTCAGTCCTGCCAAGATCGACATGCCACCTCGATGTACTGGTTGACGAGGCATTCTTCGCGTCATTGTCCACATGTTGCTGTCTCCTATATCGCATCTGGAGAGTCGGCAGAAGGACACTCGCCCTCTGCCGACCTCTGACTCACTCCAAGAACGTGTCTTGTCCGCTGTGACAAGACATCACTCTTCTATCAAGGCTTCCACGTCGTCCATGTCGACATTGACCTTCTCGGCCAGACGCTCGCCGTACTCGTGATCCGCCTGGTAGAAGTGGCTGACCATGATGTTGCGGGTCTCGTCGTTCTTGACCTTGCCCAAGTCACCCGCCAGCGCTTCGATCAAGAAGGTCTGATCCTGCTCGGAGAAGGAGCGATACAGCTCGCCTGCCTGAGCGAAGTTCTGCTGCTTGTCGATCGGCTGCTGCTGAGTGGTGCCATTGAGTGCATAGCGGTTGTATTCATAGACCGGATTGTCCTGCAGCCCGCCAGCGTTGCGGCTCGGCTGATAGTTGACCGACCCTGAGCGCGGGGCTGAGTAACCAGCACCGTTCTGGTTGTGGCTCTTGACGTCGACGCGCGGAGCATTGACCGGCAGCTGCATATGGTTGACGCCCAGACGATAACGCTGGGTATCGGCATAGGAGAACAGACGCCCTTGCAGCATGCGGTCTTCTGACGGTTCGATCCCTGGGATCATGTTGCTGGGTGCCAGTGCTGCCTGCTCGGTCTCCTGGAAGAAGTTATCCGGCACGCGGTTCAGCTCAAGCTCACCCACCTTGCGAGCCGGGACCAGATCTTCCGGCCAGATCTTGGTGGTATCCAGCGGATTGAAGTCAAAGTCGTTGAGCTGGTCCGGCTCAATGGTCTGGACATACAGATCCCAGATCGGGAAATCGCCTTGATCCAGGTGCGTGTAGAGATCATCCGTCAGGTGATTGAAGTTGGTGGACTGCACCTTGGCGGCCTGTGCCGGCGACATACCGTTGTTACCCTGACGCGACTTCCAGGTGAACTTGACGTACTTCCAATCGCCTTCAGCATTGACGAACTTGAAGGCATGCACGCCAGAGCCGTTCATTTCACGCAGGCTGGTCGGAATCCCCAGCGGCGAATAGACATAGGTCAGCATGTTGGTGCTTTCGGGAATATGGCTGAAGAAGTCGAAGAAGCGATTCGGATCCTGCAGGTTGGTACGCGGGTCCGGCTTCAGCGAGTGCACCATATCCGGGAACTTGATGGCGTCACGGATGAAGAAGACCGGGAAGTTGTTGCCCACCAGGTCCCAGTTACCTTGATCGGAATAGAACTTGACGGCAAAACCACGCGGATCACGTAGCGTTTCTGGTGAGTGCTTACTGTGAATGACCGCAGAAAAACGCACGAAGACCGGCGTGACCTTGCCCTGGTCCTGGAACGGCGCTGCCACGGTAAGGTCGCTCAGGTCCTCAGTGGCACGGAATTCACCATAAGCGCCGGTGCCACGGGCGTGTACAACACGCTCCGGAATACGTTCACGATCAAAATGCGCCAGCTTCTCAAGCAGATGGTGGTCCTGCAGGAGAGTCGGGCCATTCGGGCCTGCAGTGAGGGAGTTCTGGTTGTTGCCGACCGGCGCGCCGTTGGAACGCGTCAGTGTCTCTTCTTCCTGCGCCAGGCCATTGGCAGAGAGACCCAACGCCATGACGGCGGTCATGGTCTTGAGGGGAAAACGAATGTTCAGCATCAGGCGACTTCCTCGTGGAATCATGGTTAACGAGCTGAAGTATTCGTGCACCAGCTCGATAGCAAAAATAAATAATAGCTACCGATCGAATAGCAAAAAGCGATGACGTTGCAACTTGGGCAACGTGCTAGTGCTTTTTATGAAGAAAAAACCACGGACACTTACCAATTTATTGCTTCATTAGGCATTGACAATATTGAAGCCATGTTCGAACAAAAGGTATGGAAACAACACAGAGTTGCGCTTACGCAGCCGCTTGACTCAACTGTCATCCCGGCCATCTTGCCGCCCTGTTGATTGAAGTACGCGGCTGTGGTGACACACACAAAATTGACGCCATGACGACGTTACCGCTACCTCTGCGCGACGGCTCAGCAACCTCGTCGACCTTATCGACTTCATAAAAACACCAGGCAACTTCACATAAACGGCTCAGAATGACGGCGGTCATTCGCCAGAATCAGACGACATAAAAAAAGCGGCTCCCGAAAGGGAGCCGCTTCTTCACCACCGTCTTGCCACTACACGTAAGCCCTCAATCCTTGGCTTGTCCCTTCTTCTTGGCAGAGCGCCGGAAGGCAGGCATGTCGTCAATCACCAGCACGGGATTCAATTCAGCCTTGGGAAAATCCTTCTTGAGCCAGCGCAGCA
Organism: Cobetia sp. QF-1; assembly: GCF_002213105.1. Taxonomy (NCBI): domain Bacteria; kingdom Pseudomonadati; phylum Pseudomonadota; class Gammaproteobacteria; order Oceanospirillales; family Halomonadaceae; genus Cobetia; species Cobetia sp. QF-1. The sequence continues at coordinate 14,275 of NZ_NBVS01000014.1, read as the reverse complement.
TCGAGAGCGCCAGGATCATCAGCACCGGAATCATCGGCAGTGCCACGACGATGGTCGAGGTCTGCACTGTCTGCAGGCCGCCCAGCTGAATCAATGATACCCCTACCGCTGCGATCAGGAATGCCCAAACTAGACGCAGAGACCGCTTGGGTTCCTGATAGCCGGAAAGCTTGCGCGAGGTAACAGATGCCAGTACGTAAGCGGAGCTATCCAGCGTGGTCGCCAGGAAGATGAAGCACAGCAGGATGAAGGCGATCGTCACGACCTTGGCGTAAGGCAATGTCTTCAGGATGCCTTCCACCGCCAGCGGGATACCGCCACTGTCCAGCAGCGCCTTGATATCCAGCACGCCACTCATCTGCAGATCCAGTGCGTAGCCACCCCATACCGCGAAGAAGATCCAGGTGCCCAGTGAGCCGAATACCAGCTCGGCGATGATCAGCTCACGGATGGTGCGCCCGCGGGAGATGCGTGCCACGAACAGGCCTACCATCGGTGCATAGGCGATCCACCAGGCCCAGTAGAAGACGGTCCAATCCTTCCAGAAGGTGGAATCACCCGCCGGGTCTGTCCACAGACTCATCGGAATGAAATTGCCGAGTGTCTTGCCAAGGCTGTTGACGAAACCTTCGACCATGAACTGCGAGTCACCCACGATGAAGGTGAACGCCAGCAGGAAGATCGCCAGTATCACATTGACGTCAGAGAGAATTTTGATGCCCTTGGCCAACCCGAACCAGACACTGGCCGAGAACATGGCCGTCCAGATACACAGCACCACGACTTCCAATCCGAAGTTGGCTTCGACACCCAGAATGCCGCTGACCAGCTGAGACACCAGCGGCACGGCCAGGCCCAGCGATGTCCCGACACCGCCAACGATGCCGAATACCACGATGGAATCCAGCAGCACGCCCCAGGCGCCATCGGCATGGTGACCCAGCAGGCCACGTGCGGCGACGGACAGACGCACCCCATCACGCTTCTTGACGTACATGGAGTAGGCAATCGGCAGCGCAGGCAAGCAATAGAAGGCCCACGGCGTCAGCCCCCAGTGGAACTGACCGAAGGCCAGTGCCCACTCGGCCGCTTCGCGACTCTTGGCAACCACGTGATAGGCGGGCGAGGTGTAGTAGTAGATCGGCTCGACCCAGGCCCAGTTGACGATCGCGATCCCCATTCCGCAGGTGAAGATCATCGCCACCCAACTGAAATAGGAGAAGTCAGGCGTATCCTCTGCCCCGCCGAGACGCACATTGCCGTAGCGGCTCATCGCCAGCCAGATGAGGAACACGACAACGCTCAGACCTGCGACCAGATACAGCCAACCGAACTTGCCAGTCGCGAAGGCGAAGGCCGAGTTGATCAACGCGGTGCTGGCCTCGGGGAACATGATGACAGGGCCAATGAAGGCCAGAATCACCAGTACGGCAGGGATGAAGACCCTGGGGTCCAGACTATCGCCCCGTTTGGAAGGAGTTACGTCTTGTCGCACAACATTTACCTTTGTGAGGAAGCTTCGACGACACGACAGGCGTCGCATCGCGGCCGAGCTTCACTGCGAGTTCGATAATTTCTGGTAATACAAAGAGCGGGGAATTATACATATATAGATTTAACGCGCAGTAAACTTTCCCCAGCGGCTGACGAACCGTGAGTTGCTATACGGCCTTTTCTTATCTCAACATGAGCGTAATTCATCTTTAGTCGTAGGAGAGCTAGAACGGTATTCACGTGGCCTCTTTGGCAGATCAACGAGATCTCTCGCTGTGAGCAACGCACGACGCCCCATCCCGAGACATTCGGAATGAGGCGTCGTGTCATGCCTGCGGTTGAAGTCGCTGATTCACCATCATGCGCTGATGACAGGCAAGATGATGAGGTTTCATGGCAAGTCTTGCACAACTTCTGTCCTACCAGGCCATGGGATCAACCGGATCGCTCGGCGACTTGATCATGACGGCCGCCTGCCCTGCTCTCATGTGCGCGCATCACTCTCGCCCAGCATCCAGCCGGCCGCCTTCTCTGCGATCATCAATGTCGGCGAATTGGTGTTGCCACTGACAATGGTCGGCATGATACCGGCATCAGCCACTCGCAATCCCCGCACACCGATGACGCACAGGCGACTGTCTACGACCGCCATCGGATCATCCGCCCGCCCCATGCGCGTGGTACCGACAGGGTGGAAGATGGTGGTGCCGATATCCCCCGCCAGCGTGGCCAACTCCGCATCACTCTGATACTCGATGCCCGGCTTGACCTCTTCAGGGTGGTAACGGGCAAAGGCCGGCTGACCGGCAATGCGCCGTGTCACACGTAGCGAATCCGCGGCGACCTTGCGGTCTTCTTCGGTACTCAGATAGTTAGGCGCGATGGCCGGGGCTTGTCGTGGGTCGGCACTCTGCAGGCGCACAGAGCCTCGACTGGTCGGGTTGAGATTGCACACGCTGGCCGTGATGGCGGGGAACGGATGCAGAGGCTGACCAAACGCTTCCAGGCTCAACGGCTGCACGTGATACTGGATATTGGGATGAGTGAACTCATCGCTGCTGCGCGTGAAGGCGCCCAACTGTGAGGGCGCCATGCTCATTGGGCCGGAGCGTTTGAACAAGTACTGCATACCGATGCCCATCTTGCCCAGCAGCGTGCTGGCCATCGCGTTCAAGGTCTTGGCATTGGTGACCTTGTAGACCGAGCGAATCTGCAGGTGATCCTGCAGGTTCTCGCCTACGCCGGGCAGATCTTTCACCACCTCGACGCCATGCTCGTTCAGCAGCGCTTTGGGACCCACTCCCGAAACCTGCAGCAGATGCGGCGAGCCGATAGCACCGGCGCACAGCACTACTTCACGCTTGGCACTGACATTGATGACTTGACCATCACGCACTACCTCAAGGCCCGTGCAACGCAGGGAATCCTGTGCACTTCCCTCGCCCTGTTCGTCACTCCGTACATTGCCCGCGAATAACAGACGATTGACCTGTGTCGAGTGCCACAGCGTCAGGTTGTCGCGTTTGAGCGCCGGTCGCAGGAAGGCCTTGGCGGTGTTCCAGCGCCAGCCGGAACGCTGGTTAACCTCGAAATAGGCCACGCCTTCATTGCTGCCGCGATTGAAATCCTCAGTACGCGGAATGCCCGCCTGCTCGGCGGCGCTGGCGAAATCATCCAGCACCTCCCAGTTGAGACGCTGACGCTCGATGCGCCACTCGCCACCATGACCGTGAAAGTCGCGGTGCTCCGGGTCAGCATCACCACCGTCATCCAAGCGCGCGTGATCCTCGTGACGCATGAAGTCCTTGAGACAATGCTCCCAGCGCCACTGATCATCGCCGGTCACCTCGGCCCAATGATCATAATCACGCGCCTGGCCGCGCATGTAGATCATGCCGTTGATGCTGGAACAGCCGCCCAACGTCTTGCCACGCGGATAGAGCAGCGAGCGACCATTGAGCCCTTTGGCAGGCTCGGTACGAAACAGCCAGTCAGTGCGCGGATTGTTGATGCAGTACAGATAGCCGACTGGGATATGAATCCAGTGATAGTTGTCCCGCCCGCCCGCCTCGGCCAACAGCACGCGGTGCTCGGGATTGGCACTGAGGCGATTGGCCATCAAGCAACCGGCAGAGCCGGCACCCACGATGATGTAATCAAACACATCGCCATCAGTGGCTTTGGCGAACGGCGCATTGGCGTCATCATGATTCTTGTTATTGTGCATGGCGCATCTCTATAGAGGGGCTGCAGGAGCATCAACCATCAAAATACTCAACCATCGATGCAAGCCTGATGAGAAGTCGCCCATGGGGCAAGAACATTGAATGGTAGACATCACCGCCATCCGATGTCATTCATCATCGATAGCATAGCGTCGTTGCCATCATCGGCTTCTGCAATTGAGTTATGTTGAGCACCGTTATAAGAATGGCTGATATCACTTGTCGTGAGGCTCTGATCAGATAAGGGCTGATCGCGCTACCGGCAGCGCGCCACCAGAGGCCACACCCATGCAAGACCTCTCTCGTCTACACGCCTTCGTCACCGTGGCCCGCACCGGCAGCGTATCGCGCGCCGCTGAGGCCATGCATCTTACCCAGCCAGCGATCAGCCTCAAGCTCAAGCAATTGCAGGAGGGGCTGGGGCTGAGCTTGTTTGAACGACACCCACATGGATTGCGGCTCACGATGGATGGACAGGCGCTCTTGGCGAGTGCGGAGAAAGTACTGACCAGTGCGCGCAGTTTTGAGCAGTCGGCATCTGCTCTGCAAAGCACCCTGCGTGGCAAGCTGCGCATCGGCACCATCGTCGATCCGGAATTCATCCGCCTCGGCAGCTTTCTGCGCCATCTATTGGAGCGCGCGCCCAATCTAGAAACGGAGCTCCACCATGGCATGAGCGGTTGTACGCTCACGGCGCTAAAACGGGATGAACTGGAAATTGGCTTCTACCTTGCCCCGCCGGGCGAAGGGCCTGGTGACGGGGCACTGAGTTACCGAGAGCTGGCCTTCTTCGACTACTACATCCTTGCGCCAGCGGGATGGTCAACACGACTGGTCAATACTGACTGGGCCTCACTGGCGGCGTTGCCGTGGATCGTCACGCCGGAGAAATCAGTCCACTCACGCCTGTTGACGCATGCCATGCGCGGCACCGGCCGCACACCACACTGCGTCGCCCAGGTGGATCAGGAAGTCTGCATGTTGGATCTGGTGCGCGCGGGAGTCGGGCTGTCATTGGCACGTGATGTGCTGGCGCTGGCCGAGCGTCAGGAGCGTGGACTCAACATCGTGCCGGACATCCGGCTGCCCTGTGCATTGAGTGTCGTATGGCGCAGTGACAAGACGAATGAATCTTCCGTAAAGGCTGCACTGCAAGGCCTCGAAGAAGTCTGGCCAGTGGAGTGAGAACCAGATATCCAGCGGCTCCTCAGGATGAAACACCCACAAAGCAACTATTTGAGGATACACGTGCCCTCTTTCAACAAGTGTGCATACTGTGATGGGATGTCGATGGTGGGCCAAGGCTAATCTATACCAACGGCTAGGGAAATCAGCCCGTCGAGTGGCCAGCCTGACCTCTAGCATGTTTATCAGGCCTCCCTGTTACTGCGTCTACCGCTGGTACTCACGCTGACCTGCGCCATAGTCGAGGAATCGCTATAGTCAGTGGCCCGCCCTGATAGCGCAGTGCCCAAAACGTCAAAGCCCCCGTCCCGCCGAAAATCGGCAAGACAGGGGCTTTGACGTTCAATGACGCTGATAGTCTGCTGATCTGCTATCAAGACGACCTTTCAATTGTCCCTTCGCGAAGGCGGGGACGTCAGCGACACACCTTGCGCCGACGCAGCATGGTCCCGATCGCCACCACGACGGCTAGGGCAATCAGCCCACCGGCGCCCAGCAACCACGGCATGGCGGAGACCAACCAGGGGCTGGGGCCGCCCCTTCTCAACTGGGCTACCTGCTGAGCTTCCACTGACAGGTCTACATTGCCGAATGTCTGGAGTACATGATTGCTGATCGCAGCGATCTGCTCGTCATTCAGACTATCGCCATAGGCGGGCATCGACACATGGTAGGCATCAGTCTGGCGATCAACCCCTTGGATAATTGCCATGACCAGATTGTTAACACTATCGCCTTGAGTAGCAGTGTTATGTACCAGTGATGGATAGAAGTGATCACTCGTGCCTTGCCCATCCACCTGATGACAGCTGGCACACGCTCCCTGGTAGAGTCGACGACCATCGATACTATCTGCACGGGTCAAGGTATCCGGATCAGTCGCCTGCACAGGCTCCAACACGGCCAGTTCAGGAGCTTCACTCGACCCAGACACCTCCTCCATGTCGAGTGGTGACCCAGTATCGATCGGTGGTACCTGTTTGAGGTATGCCGCGATGCTGTTCCGATCCTCATCAGTAAGGTAGCGCAAACTGTGATCGATGGCATCCGCCATTCCGCCACCCGCCTGAGCCAAGCCCGGCACATGTCCAGTCTCGAGATAGGCGGCCAACTGCGACTCGCTCCAGCTGCCGATACCACTGGCCGCTGAAGTGATGTTGGGAGCATGCCAGCCTTCAACATCAGCCCCAGAGAGGTAGCGCGCATGATCTTCTGCCATCAGCGCATTACGTGGGGTATGGCAGGACCCACAATGCCCCAGTGTGTCCACCAGATAGTGGCCACGATCGACCTTGGCGTCCTGATTCTCCTGCGACGTATAGGGATCGCTCAGGAACAGCTGGTTCCAGAGCACCATGCCAGCCCGCAGATTAAATGGGAACGACAGATTGGTTTCCGGAATATCTTTCTCGACTGGCTCGACACCGAACTGGAAATATTGGTAGAGCGCATGAATATCCTCATCCTTCAGGCCGCGATAAGACGTGTAGGGCATGGCCGGATACAGCTGAGTGCCATCGGGGCGCTTGCCTTCGGTCAAGACGTGCTTGAAGTCTTCTTCACTATAAGAGCCGATGCCATGTGACTTGGAGGGCGTGATGTTGCTGGCCACGATATCACCCAACGGCGAATGGATCACATAGCCGCCCGCATAGGCTGGTCCATCCTCTTCCGGGGCACGGTGACAGGCGGCGCAATCCCCTGCCCGGGCCAGATACTTGCCACGTGCGAGCAGCGTTTGATCCACAGAAGAGGAGCTAGCCTCTGCTACAGACACCAGCAAGATGCCAGAAGGTATCGTCAGTGCCATCATCAAGCCCAGTACGAACCGGCACGGTCGATTGCGTTCGCGCATGCTCACACCTCTCTGGCCAGAATGTCGGCGATGCGAATACTGAGTGCCACGCCAGACAGAGTGGGATTGATGACACCAGAGGCGGGTATCACCCCAGTGGTGGCCAGGAACAGATTATCGTGGTCCCAGGTTCGGCATTCACCATTGACGACCGAGGTCTCTGCCTTTTCCCCCATGATGACCGTACCCATCAAATGATCCCGGTTCTGCCAACCCGAGTCATCCTCGATGACGGTGCCGTTCATGATTCGAACGAAGTTCGCAAAGTCCTGCTTGGCAACTCGTGCCGCCCGTTCAAGATAACCATCTACCCGATAATCCACCTCGAGCATCGGAATACCCAGCGCATCCTTGTACTTGCGACTTGGGCGCACGGTATTGTGCGCATGAGGCAATGTCTCAAAGGTCGTGGTGATAGAAACGAAACGGGCGGCATCATGCCGAATGCGTTCATCGAGCTCTGGACCGACGATGAGATTGTCCAGTAGACGGCGTGTCACGATCTCGTTGGGAACCGCATTGCCCAATGCATGCTTGATGGCAGCATGCTCCCGACGGAAATCACCGTCACGCCAATTGAAGATTCCGCCCTGCTGGACCTGGCCTCGTCCAGACCATAACGGCTCATCGGCCAGAAATTGCAAACTGATCCCGGTGTGATCCATCAGGTTGCGACCGACCTGGTCGGATGAATTGGCGACGTCAGACATCAAAAGTAACTTCGGTGTCTCAAGGCCGTGTGCGGCCACAATGAAAGCCTTGGCAGTCAGACGTACATCATCACCATTGGAGCTGCGATAGTGAACGGCGATGATCTTGCCGCCATCCCCCTTCTCCAGATGGTAGGCCGTAGCATCTGTCAGTAGGCGCGCACCGGCGCGTACCGCGTGGTCGGCATGCACGTCACCGCTGTACATGGCCCCGATGGGGCAGACAGGCATGCAATTGTTGTTGCCGCTGCAGGCAGGTCTACCGTCCCACGGCTGTACGGTACGTGCGTTCGGCTCGTGCAGGAATTGATAGCCCTCCGCACCGATACGTGCCTTGAGGCGCCGGAAATAATAAGTCTCGCCTTCCGGTGGTACTGGATAAGGTTCGGAGCGCGGCGGCCAGGGGCGTTGATTGTGGCCGCTCTGGTCCTCGGTATCACTGCCGGATACGCCTAGTGCTTTTTCCGCACGGACGTAATAAGGCTCTAGTTCCTCATAGTCGATCGGCCAGTCACGACCGACGCCATAGGTGGAGTAGAGCTTCATGTCGTTGGGGGTATAACGCCAGGTCGCGGCAGCCCAGTGCCAGGTGGTGCCACCGACCAGCTTGAGCATGCCCGGGCGAAATTCGAATTCCCCGACGCTGTCGATATATTTCTCTTCATACGAGGTCGGCGCCCAGGGTTGATTGGGATAAGGCGCGTTGAAGTTCGACTTGCGACCTGAGGTACGAAAGTTCTCGACGATCTTCCAGCGAGGGATGCGTTCGCCTGCCTCGAGAATGATGACATCCTTGCCCTGGCGTGCCAGCTCGTAGGCGGCATTGCTGCCCAGAGCGCCAGAACCGATGACGATCACGTCTGCATCATATTGCGTGGCCATGAGGGGTCTCGTCTTGTGAAGAATGGTGAGGCGTTGCTCAGGCGTTTCTGATCACGCTCAATCGGTCGCGATCGTCGCCGGGGGTGAGACCCAATAGTTGGTATGGCCCCGCGAGTAAGTCGGGATGACCGTGGCGTCCAGTGTCGGTTGATACATCAGCGCACCGACATAGGTGACGAAATGAGTATCATCCGTCGTGGAATGCCCCTGCACGGTGCCAGTGTGTCCTAGATACCAGGCAGCGATGATGTCGATGGCGGTCTGGGTCAACGCATCCGGTTGCTGCTCGGCAAAGGCCTTGAACTGGCGCATGTCCGTGAGTTCTGCCTCATCCATTGCCTGAATGAGCTGACGCATGCGCCGAGGAAAATCGGCATCGATATCAAGAAGACCTTGATAGGCACGCCCCGCCAGCCGGCTATTGAGCTGGGGGCGCATGGTGAGACGTTCGGACAGAGAGAGGAAGTCCGTGATGTCCTGTGGCGGGATATCGTCGGGCGTATCAGCCCACAGGCGTGTCGCCCATGGCATCAAAGTACTGGCGGACAACGCCGCCAGCCCTATCAGCAACTGACGCCGATTGAGAGTGCGTGACATGATGGGCCCTAGAGCGTACTTGGTGGATTTCATCGTTATGCAAGACTCATAATATTCTTATATAAGAATATCAAATAACCGTTGAAATCTCCCGCGCCAAGACATGAAGACGCCATGCCATCAGTCAACGTTTGCCAGGGACTTGCAACACTCACCAAACACGCACATGGCATTCCTCCTATATATCCGGCGAATGCCATAAATCTTGCTTCTTGGGCGTACAATGACGGGGAAAACCACGTCCCGGCAGCGCAACCTCGCGTTCTAGCGCCGGAAGACGACACTCAGATTATTGGCCGGCATCTCGATCACCTTGTCGAGCAGCAGGCCGTTGCGCTCTGCCTCCTCGATCACGACTTCAATATCACGCACACCCCACAGTGAATTACGGCTCTTGAGCTGAACATCAAAACCTTCATTACTTGGCGCAGTGTGTTCGCCATTACGTTTGTAAGGGCCATATAGATACAGCACACCTTCTGCTGGCAGCAACCGGCCAGCCTGCAGCATCAACTCGGCGGTGACACGCCACGGTGAGATATGGATCAGATTGATCGCCACCAGTGCATCACATGCAAGCTCAGGCCACGCTGCCATCACATCCAGCTCGACGGGAGATTTCAGATTGGCAATGCCTGTCTCTGCACGCCAATCAGCAATCGACTCCAGTGCACGCGGGCTTGCATCACTGGGCTGCCACTCAAGATGCGGCAGGCCTTGGGCAAAGTGCACCGCGTGCTCACCACTGCCGCTGGCCAGCTCCAATACTTGTTGAGACTCCGCCAGCACCTCTCGCAGCACCTCGAGAATGACATCACGATTGCGCGCCACGGCAGGGCTTGCCAACCGCTGGCTGTGATCGATGGCGTGATCACGCATCGCAGCACGCGGCGTGGGCTCGGAGGACGAAGATGCAGAGGTGGGAATGTCCGAAGCGGGCATGCAGAACTCCAGTGATGAGGATTGGCCCTGCCAGCATACAACAACGCCGCACATCGTGGGGATGTACGGCGTTGTTGTCAGATCATGCGTATCAATACGGGCCCGATGCTGATACTGGCGGTGCTACTGCTGCCGCGCTTAGCGTGAGCGTACGACGGTGCTACGCGCCCGCCAGAAATCCAGCACCCGCAGCGGGTCCCCTACTTCGTGTGCCTTGTGCTGCGCGTTGTGCGCCATCGCGCGTGTCGCATCACGATCGCCCAGCAGCCGCTCCAGCGCTGCCGTCCATTGCGCAGGGTCATCCCCCACCAACAGGCCATCTACGCCGTCTTCAATCAGATCGATAAAGGGTGCACGACGACTATAGATTCCGACGCCACCCATGCGAGTAATATCCAGAAAGCGTAACCAAGACATCTCGTGATTGGCCGAATCCGCCATCAATGGCGCCAGACCAATCGCGATGCGGCGACGTGCGCAGTAATCCTGAAAGGCCTCCCAGCCAAGCGCTTCCATCGTCTTGAGCCGCGGAATCCCCGTCAACGCGAGCGGCAGATGGCGCCCCATCATTAGCTCAATCTCGGTTTCCTCATGACGAGCCTGAATATCGCGCAATACCGGCGCCAACGCCACAATATCCTCGCGATGCGCCAGCGTGCCATGGAAACCAATGCACCAATCGTCTGCATCGAGGTGATGCAGATTCGGCAATGTGCCGATCATCGGTGGTGTCAGCAAGCTGATCATCGGGTGCTGACCTGCCAAGGCATTGGCCAACTGCTCACTGACCACGACGACTTCATCGGCGAGCGCCATCAAGCGTCGCTGCATGTCTTGTCTCGCAGAGTGCTCCCCAGATTCCGTGCCGCCATCAATACTTGAATCGATGCCACAGAAATCCTGATCCAGCAGGTAGCAGATGCGCCCATGCTGCTCACGGTGCGTCTCTAGCATCTCGATCCATTCCGGCTTCAGCGTACGTGCTATCAGCAGGCAAGCACCCGACAAGCGTGCATTCGCCATCTTGGGCGAGAACTTCCAACGCCGAGTCTCGAAGCGCTCAACGCGCGTGCCTTCCTTGCGCAAGGCAGCCATGGCAGGCAGGAAGAAATAGATATCCTCAAGCGCCAGCGCATCATCGCTCAGCACAATCCAGCGGGGGGTTGTCGGGAAGGCGGTCATGACAGTCTCCTTTACTCGAGGCATTCATGGTCCCGGCGCGCTTGGCCTTGAGGGCCAATAGGGGGTATTGATGTCATGAGAGCCTCTCGTTATCCGAGGCTCTGACATTTTTCAGCACGCTGACTTTTGTGAAGTACTAATAATGAGCGTAATGAATTCTAGCCAGTCTACCAGTTACAAATGCGAAATTAAGGAGACTGTAATCAACGGATTATTGGCATTGAAGTTGTAGAGACCATTCCAGGTCAGGCTCGCTTGCCCCAAAAATCAGCGCATGCATCAACACTGCCAATTCTCTTGGACTTTTCCTGTGCTCGCGCAGCCATCGTGCGAGTCGCATCGCGATCCGTCAGTAATTGCTCGATGGCCGCCTGCCACTCATGCGGATCATCCCCGACCAGCAAGCCATCCACCCCGTGCTCGACAATCTCGATAACGGGAGCGCGACGGCTATAAATGCCCACGCCGCCCATGGCCGCGATATCCAGAAACTTGATCCACGACTTGCCACGATTGAATGGTGTATCAAGCAAGGGGGCCAACCCGATCTGGAGACGCCGTGTCGCCTGATAGCGCTGGAATTCTTCCCAAGGCAGTGCCTCTGGCGAAGTGAGATTCGGGATATCTGCCAGTGCGTCGGGAAGATGGCGCCCCATCATGACTTCCAGTCGCGTATCCGGATGAGATGTCATCACTGAGGACAGTGCGGGGGCCAGATGTGCAATATCGTCACGATGCGCGCGAGTGCCGTGATAGCCGATGCTCCACGCCGCCTCATCGAAATGCGACAGATCATCGGGCGTCGACAGCAAGGGAGGCGTGAGCAGTGAGACATTGGCATGCTCTCGCGCCAGCTGTGTCACCAGCGCATCGCAGCAGGCGACTACTTCATCTGCCAGCCTCAGTAACGCGGGCTGACGCGCTGCCAGCCCGCTCAAGCGTGAGACGTACGCATCGGGTAGTCCCGGCGTACGAGTCACGGCGCCGAGATCATCATCGATGAGATAGACGATGCGCCCGAAGCGTGCGCGATGACGCTCAAGCAGCCGTACCCAGCGCTCCCCCAGTGAACGCACGATGAGCAAGTGGGCGCCTGCCAGCTGACGCAAGGCCATGCGCGCCGGTAGCCGATAGCGACGTGTATCGAAGCGCTCAACGCTGACGCTCTGCTTTCTTAGCAATGGCGCGGCCGATGCCAGGAAGTAGATATCCTCGGTCGGCCTGGCACCATCACTGAGTACGATCCATCGATTGCCTGATGCCCTGACCGTTTCTGGCAGCATCAGTGCGACTCGACCGATGACACATCCGCCATAGGTTCGCGTGGTACCACATGCCATGAAGACTCCACGCCTCGTGCCGCCGCACGTTTATCATCGCGCGCGCGCTCTGCCTTGAGCACACGATACTGCAAGCGATTGAGCCACTCCCCTCCCAGGCCGGGAAGCGGCAGGAAAGGTGTCGTGCGACTCATGCCCCACAGCGCCAACCGTGAACTACCGGCCTCAGCCGGCCCACGACCATGCATGCCGAAAGTATCTGCGATCAGCAGCGTATTCGCCGGCACCGTGAACAGCGTTGGCGCATTGAGACCGAACTGGGCGAGCGCACCCTCTTCCACTCGGAACGATCCACGCTGCGTATAGCGGTTGGCATGCTCACGCGCCGTGAGGCTCATGTGATATTCCCAATCGAGTCGCCCCTTGCTCAGCTGGGTGGACTGCGACACGAACATGAAAGGCCCGTTGTGCTCACTCACCTCTTCCAGATAGAGCCAGAACTTCATGGTGGGCTGGAAGGTATCCACGTGCAGGGACTTCTGCGGGTCCGCCTCGTCACTCTCGCGGGCACCATTGAAAACTTTCTCGAGATGCACGATGGGCAGACGACGATGCCCCGCGCAGAATCTCAACAAGCGCTGGAGCTGACCATCTGCCAGTACCTGCTTGGCGGTTGGCAGCTGGCTAAGAGTCTCAGGGTCCAGCAGCACACGATGCGTGCGTGTATCGCCCTGACAGCACTCACGCACCTCACCTGGGCCATGCTCATGTACCGGCTCAAGTTCGGCACGCAACTGTGCAAACACCTTAGGCGACAGAAAATCCTGCTTGAGCAGAAAGCCATCACGCAGATACGCCTCACGCTCTGCTGCAGGCACGCCACGACTGAGCATGGCCATGCGCCAATGCATGACTCTCGAGGCAGCCCGAACACGCAGCGTATGCAGACCCCGCCGGTTCAGGCGATCACTGCCAATCAGTGGATTGGCCACAAAGGACTTGGCGCCGGTGAATAGCGCAAGACTCCACAAGGGAGCCTTGAGTGAGCGCAGTGAAAGAGACATGGCGATCCTTGCGAAACAAAGGTGATGAGGCCTAGAGACGTGCTAAACCAGCTCAGAATTTCGGATCTATCGCATGACAGCGTCATTTTGACATCCTCACGCGACAGGCGTGACAACTTTGGGGCTCAGGCAGATCCTGCCAAAGAGAACACTGCCTGGTTGGCTTACGAAATAGCGCTTGAAGAAGCCCGAAGACTCGTACCATCCGATAAACCGACGAGCTTTTCAACCAGAGTGATGACTATCACGATGTCACTAGATAGTCACGAACACAGGTTATACAAGGCGACGGAATACACTTCCAGGCAGGCGCCACATGAAGGCGGCGCTCGGCCCCCTTCCAAAATGACCCGCGTTTTTACTTCCAAGTTTTGTGTGAAAAGTCGGCTTATAGGCACCGAAGTATGCAAACCGAGCATACTATCGCATAACAACTACGGGCCAACTGCTCATATCATGTCGCGATATGGCGGAATTCTTTGAGCCAACTGAAAGCAGGCTCCACGATGTTTCGCTGACGATACTTGGGTTTATCAAAACCGCGTGAGAAACTTGAAAGAGATTTCGCTTCATCATTTGTTAGGCGACGACAAGCTTGATTCGCATGCGATCGCAGTAACGGCGCAATTCATGACTGTCATAGGCCTTGTCTGCCACGATATAGCGGCAACGTTTACGTGGCCGGCCGACCCTCCCCAGCAGATGAACCTCTTCCAGAGTGGGCATGAAGTACCGCGTATCCGCTTCCTGCCCCCCCCCACTGTCACGCTAGTTGGAGTATCAGCGTCTGTTAGACTCTGAACCATATGGGGCGTGATGAGGTTCCGATGAAGTACTCCGACGAGCGCCGGGAGGCCAT
>NZ_NBVS01000013.1:0-51305 GCF_002213105.1 Cobetia sp. QF-1 | reverse complement strand
CAGTGCGCAGGAACACGCCAGACCGAGCAAGAGTACTGAACGCGAGTGCACCTGAATGCTTTCGTGATACACCGCCCCTGTCGCCACTGCGATAGGGGCGTTCGTGTGTGTGGAGCAGGGCGTTGTCGAGGATTTTCTCAAGTAGATGAGCGTTCATGTGAGGTCGACAGTATCGAGTGGAATGGCCTCAGATGATGCTAGACGATGGCAGAAGGCCTGATGACAGGGGTGTGGATAACCCTCTTTCAGTACTCATCGTTTAGACATATTGGTTTGGGGTGATAGACGGATGAGACTTGCCTTAGTGGCCTGATAAAAACGATGCTGCCAGTAGCTGCTGGCTGAGAGAGGATTTCCGAGGGACTCCTCAAGAGAAGGTAGCGATGAATGAAGGCCGGGGTGCTGTGCAGGTTTTTAGCGTTCACCATTCTTCACTGCAGAGTTGCTCAAGTTTATGAGGATCAGAATGAACTAATGACATGCAGGGGCGTCAGAGTATGTGAGTTTCGACGTTCCCTTGCTTAGAAACTTGTCTGTGCTATCCCATCAGCAGACTTTTGAGATGCGGCGCTCCTGCCTTGCAGTCGAGCAGCCTATCCGCCGGTCACTTCCCCAGTGGCCGGTTTTTTTATGCCTGAATGATGAAATTTTCCGATTATGGAAGAAGAAGGCGCCACGTTATCAGCATATGAGAGGCATTTGTGCTTTTGTGGAGATCATCGGCGGTCTGCGTTAGGCATGAAAAAAACGGCTGAATGATTGCTCATCCAGCCGTCTGCTTACGGTCTATCGGCCTGCATGCTGCTTAACTATTCTGCTCAATGCCCTGGATGTACCAGTCGGCACCATCGCGCAACTCACGGATCAGATGCCAGGTCTCGCTGAACTCGTTCTGCTCACCGTTTTCATTGAGTACGCCATGGAATAGCACTGTAGCTTCAGCTTGTTGGCCGATTTCCTGCACGCTGCTCAGCTCTGCGAATAAACGTATGATCTCTGTCTGGTTATTGGCCGGTTGCTTGGCGCGTTCTTCACGCAGCAAGTTATAAAGTGTTGGTGTCACGTATTCCTGGATACGGGGCAGATCATTGTTATCCCAAGCGCGCTGCAGGGTCATGAAGTGCTCTTTGGCACCGCCGAGGAACTGCTCTTTGTCGAACCAGGCAGGCTCGCCGATCGATGGTGTGCCAGCAAGTCCTGCTCCGGTGCCGCTAGCGGACGCCAACGACTCACCTTGGCCATGTTGCTCACGAGCCTGCGCATTGCGTGGTTGATCATCGTGGCGTGTAGTACGACCTGCTGGCCCGCCACTCGCCATCGTCGCTTTCCTGCGCGCACTGAGGAATTTGAAGGCCACGAAGGCAATCAGCGCGATGATCAGAAAGTCTGTCATACGCAGACCATCAAAGGCGCCACCGAAGAAAAGAGAGGCCAATAGACCGCCTGCGAGTAGTCCTGCCATGGGGCCTGCAAACTTGGACAGACTGTTGGAAGGCTTGGATTTAGCCGTCGTGCCGCTGGTGGTCTTGTTGCTGCCAAACAGCGAGCTTGACGACTTTCCGCTATCGGCAGAACGCGAGTAACTTCCAAAACTCTTGCCGCCGCCGAGGCGCTTGGCTTCTGCGTGTTCGACACTCAGTCCGAAACCGAGTAGGCCGACCATCAGCATGATGAACAGATGGCGCATGTAGTATCTCCTTGGATGCGCTAGCGTGTAAGTAAGAGTCCCATTCTAGCCTTGGAACCGCCGCGGGAGGATCAATGGACGACGAAAAGTCTCAACATCTGATGGCACGACGTTCGCTACTGCTGTTGATAGATTTTCAGACACGCTTGATGCCGGTATTAAGTGGAGGGACAGAGGCTATCAATTCAGCAGTCTGGCTGGGTCGGATAGCCGAGACGCTGGAGATTCCCGTGTGGCTGACCGAGCACTGTCCTGACAAGTTGGGCGAAGGCGCCCCTCTGACGCACATGTTGAGTAAGCGCAGTCGTTGCTTCACTAAACGTAGTTTTAGTGCTTTTGAGGCATCTGATTTCAGGGAGGCACTTGTTGCAAGTGGCTGTGATCAGTTAGTGATATGCGGTGCTGAAGCACATATCTGCGTGATGCAAACAGTGCTGTCGTTATGTGAGGCGGGCTATCGTGTGGCGTTGGTCGCCGATGGTGTTGCCAGTCGCCGTCCGCGAGAGGCGGCGCTGGGAGTAGCGCGTTGCGAGGCTGCGGGCGCCAGCATTGTCAGTGCCGAGATGGTAGCTTATGAGTGGTTGGGGCGTGCCGATCACGCCATGTTCGGCGAAATTCATCGTCATTACCTCAAACCGCGAGCCGGCGAGCCCCTGACGTTTCCGGGGCTCGGCGGTTAGCGATGAAAGTTGCATAGGCTGTTGAAATTAGACAAATATTTGAGATTATCAGGCGCGTGCAGCCTCAGCCTCGGTACGTGTGAAGACGAGTGTATCGCTGTCGGAGGCGGCAGAAGAGAAGCGATAGCCAGCTATATCGAAGTGCTTGAGATCATCGGCGCTGTCGATGTCTTCCTTGAGCAGCCAAGCACTCATCATGCCGCGGGCTTTCTTGGCATAGAAGCTGATGATCTTGGATTGACCATTCTTCTCGTCCTTGAAAACGGGGGTGACGATACGATGGCGGAAGGCCTTGCTATCAATGGCCTTGAAGTACTCGTTGGAAGCCAGGTTGACGAGTACTGGCGTGCCACTGTCTTCCACCGCGTGCTCCAGGGCAGGCGTCAGTGTCTTACGCCAGTAAGCATACAAGTCCTTGCCCGCCGGGTTGCTCAGTCGCGTGCCCATTTCTAGCCGATAGGGCTGAATTAGATCGAGTGGGCGAAGTAAGCCATACAGGCCAGACAGAATCCGCAATTTGTGTTGCGCGCGATCGAATTCTGCTTCGTTGAAGGTGTCGGCTGCCATGCCTTGATAAACATCACCTTGGAAGGCGAGTACCGCCTGTTTGGCATTATCGGGTGTGAAGGGTGTCTGCCATTCCTGAAAGCGAGCCGCATTGAGACCGGCCAGCTTATCGGACAGCTTCATCAGGCTGGCGATATCTTGAGGCGATTGCTCGCGAAGGATATCGATAAGTGGCTGTGCCTGATTCAGGAAATCCGGTTGGGTGTGGCGTGATGTAGCGGGAGCGCTATCGAAATCCAGCGACTTGGCGGGCGAAATCACACTCAGCATGAAGACCTCCTGACAGGGAAAGCATTCAGTATATCAGGGCCACAAGAAGGCCCCGAGTTCATGAAGACTATCGGGGCCATAGAGCAGCTATCGAGAGACTGTACTGAGACAGCATTTGTGCGGCTGATTCAGTAGCGGCGTATCAAATAGACGCCAGCAAACAGCAGCAAGACTCCCGCCACACGGCCTGGTGACAGGTCATGCTGAGGGAAGGTCGCCCAGCCGAAGTGGTCCAAGATGACCGAGGCGGTCAGCTGGCCGGCCAGGAAGGTCGCCATCATGGTCGCGGCGCCCAGCTTGGGGACCAGGATGACACTTGCCGCGACGAAGAATGCACCCAGTAGTCCGCCGGTCCAACTCCACCATGGCGCCGCCTTCAAGGCCCCCATGGCGGGGATGGGTAGACGCATGGCCATTACCACGCCTGCCAATGCGATAGAGCCCACCACAAAGCTGATCATCGCCGCCATGGTCGAACTGTGGGTTTGCAGGGCGAGTGTGGAATTGACGCCGGCCTGAATAGGCATCATCGCGCCAGCGGCAATGGCCATGAGGATCATGCCCAGTTCTGCGGGGTTCATGTGTATTCCTTGTGAGCGGGCTGGCTGTTGCGATTCATGGGCCAGTCGTGGAGATGCGCGCAGGGCCATCGATATATCAACGATGGCCCTGCAAAAGCTTAGGGGCAGGGGTTGGGCGCAGTGTTGTGGATCATCTCGATCTCGGCCAGCACCTCGTCACTCAGCTCTACCTCGAGACTGGCGATATTGCTATTGAGCTGCCCGAGGGTCGTCGCACCGATGATATTGCTGGTCAGGAACGGACGCGTATTCACGAAGGCGAGCGCCATCTGCGCCGGGTTCAGACCATGGCGACGGGCGATATCCACGTAGCAAGCGATGACGTGCTGAGCTGGCTCGGCGTTGTAGCGCTGGAAGCGTTCGAACAAGGTCAGGCGAGCGCCTTCTGGACGTGCACCATCCAGATACTTGCCAGACAGCGTACCGAACGCCAGCGGTGAATAGGCAAGCAGACCGACATCTTCACGATGTGCAAATTCAGCTAAACCTACTTCAAAGCTGCGGTTGACCAGATTGTAGGGGTTCTGAACGCTGGCGACGCGAGGCAGATTCAGACGTTCTGCCAGATTCAGACACTGCATCACGCCCCAGGGTGTCTCGTTGGAGAGACCCACGGCGCGAATCTTGCCTGCAGTGACCAGTTCGCCGAGTGCTGAAAGACTTTCCTCCAGCGGTGTCATGTCTTCGTCTTCTACTGCCTGATAGCCCAGCTTGCCGAAGAAGTTGGCCTTTCTATCCGGCCAGTGCAGCTGATAGAGATCGATATAGTCAGTGCCGAGGCGACGTAGATTGTCATCACAGGCTTCAATGATCTGGGCACGTGTCAGGCGAGAGCCGCCACGCAGGTAGTCCATACCCGGCCCCGTCACCTTGGTGGCGAGGGTGATCTTGTCACGATTACCGCGTGCGGCCAGCCAGCTGCCAATGTACTGCTCGGTACGGCCTTGGGTTTCTCCGTTGGGCGGTACCGGATACATCTCGGCGGTGTCGATGAAATCGATACCAGCCTCAAGCGCGCGATCCAGTTGTTGATGGGCATCGGCTTCACTGTTCTGCTCGCCAAAGGTCATGGTGCCAAGGCATAGCAGACTGACGTCAATACCGGTACGGCCGAGAGCTCTTCGTTGCATGCTGGATTCTCTTGTCGGATGAGTGTCGAGTAATAGGTGTCGAGGCACGTATCGCATGAAGATGCGCGTAAGTGATGACACATATATTAGCAGCGTAACAAAAACCCACAAAGCAAGCTTGAGTCCCCCCGATTGCGCGCGTATGCTTGGCGCCCCGCCGTCAGGGGAGCAGTCTTTCGAGGCCGCCCGCAAGGGTAAACTGACCGCGGTGGCAAGGAGAACAGCGTCGCAGGCTCAGGATCGAGCTACATACGGCGTCACCCCTCTTATCAGTTTCAAGGTTACTCGTCATGCCGCAGGCCCAAACCCTGATGACCGGACTGAAATATCGCCTGGCGGAGCGTCTGTTCCACGCCTCCTGGCTTTCCGGCTCTCAGCAGAAGCATCGTCTGACCATGCGTCTGTTCAATCACTGCGCGAATGCCGGTCACACCGGTGCGTTGTCATTGTACGGGCACATGCTGTTCCAGCGAGGTAACTCCGCGCAGGAAAAGGCTAAGGGCGCGCGCTTCGTCATCAAGGCGGCGCAAGCTGGTGATGTGCATGCTCAATATCAGGCTGCATGTATCTACGAGCATGGTTGTGCCCAGTACCAGAGTGATCCGGCCAAGGCCGTGACCTGGTATGCGCGTGCCGCGGAGTGCCATCACGCACTCGCCGCTCAACGTCTGGCGCATGCCTATCGTGAAGGTTCGCTGGGACTGGCAGTCTGCCCGCACAAGGCTGAGCAGTGGGAAGCCCATGCACGCACTGGCAGCGACGCTGGCCTGCATTGAAATTGATTCGCCTGATTCGGCGACATTCATAGTTTCTCCCAACAACGCCCTCCTCGTGAGGGCGTTGTTGTCTCTGTCATCATGTGAGCACTGGTGGTAGTCGTTAGACGCGTGGGACTCGCCAAGCGGGGGGCAATTCCCGTAACCTGAAGTCATTCAACCTCTTCTCGCCCGGCCTTGCCTGCCTGAGACACCTTGGGAGATCCGTGTGACGCTGCCTATCCTGCTCGACATTGAAGCCTCCGGCTTTGGCCGCGGCAGCTATCCGATCGAGATCGGTTTGGCGCGTGCTGACGGGAGTAGTTGTGCCTTTCTTATCCAGCCGTTGGATGAGTGGGTCCACTGGGACCCCAAGGCGGAGCTATTGCACGGAATTTCTCGCGCGCGACTGGCACGAGAAGGGCGCCCAGTGAGGGAGGTGGCGCAGTGGGTCAATGATGAGTTGAGTGAAGCGCGTCTCGCCTATAGCGATAGCTGGGGCTATGACAACACCTGGCTATCGTTACTGTTCCATCATGCCGGCATGCTGCCGCGTTTTCGTCTGGAGGCGCTACGGCGCTTGCTTGACGAAGATCAGCTCAATGACTGGGCAGCGCTCAAGGAGTCCGTGATTGCGGAAGGTGGTATTCAGCGCCATCGAGCGGGTGACGATGCTCGCCTACTGCAACTGACATGGCAGAGAGCTCAGCATATCGATCGCGAGTGACGGGCCCATGACATGTGAGTTGAGTGCTAGCTCCTGAAAAGGGCTGCCCCTGTTCTCTTTCGAGAGAGGGGCAGCCCTTTTTATTTGATGTTATCTCGGCAGTCGCTCGCCGTCATGTACGCAGTGTCAGGCGCCGGTGACGGCCAGTAATACCTTGCCAGTGCTGGCATTGTCCTGCACATAGGCGTGGGCAGCATCTGCCTCCTGAATCGGCCAGCTGCGATCGATATGCGGCCGTAGTTCGCCCCGCGCGAGACGCGGCCATACATGCACATAGAGTGCGTCCAGCACCATGCCCTTGCCCTTGGGCGAGCGGGTACGCAGGGTCGAGCCGATCAGGCGCTGGCGCTTCATCAGCATACGGCCCAGATCCAGCTCATCCATGCGCCCGCCCATCAGGCCGATCAACACCATACGGCCATCCTGATTCAGTACCTGCTGGTTGTCGGCCAGATAGCCGCCGCCCACTGGATCGAGAATCATGTCGGCACCGCCCCAGGCATTGACCGCTTCGACAAAGCTGCCGTCATGACGGTTCCAGCCGGCATCTGCACCTAGACGTAGACACGTCTCCAACTTTTCCTGACTGCCAACAGTCACGAAGCACGGATGCCCGAACAGGCCGCATAACTGAATGGCGGTCGTGCCGATACCGCTGGCACCGGCGTGCAGCAGCACGCGCTCCTGACGCTTGAGATTGCCCTCAATGAACAGATTCAGCCAAGCGGTCGCGAACATCTCCGGTAGAGCCGCTGCCTCACGCAAGCCATAGCCTTCCGGTACTGGCAATACCTGCAGCTCATTGACCACCACTTCCTCGGCATAGCCGCCGCCGGACAGCAGGGCGCAGACCGGATCACCGACCTTGAAGCGCTCTACGTGTCGACCGACTTCACGAATGGTGCCACTGACTTCCAGCCCCAGAATCTGGCTCGCGCCTTCGGGGGGCGGATATTGACCTGCGCGCTGCATCAGGTCTGCGCGATTGACTCCTGCCCACGCCACCTCGATGCGCACTTCATCTGACGCTATACCCTGGGGTGCCTCGCATTCCTGCCAGACCAGTGCCTCATTCTCGACAGCTATCGCAAACATTTGCTCTCTCCTTGGCTGGGCAGGGTTGCTGCCGTCTTGTCAGGCGTGATCATTCAGTGTGCTGGCAACGCACTCTCCCACGTGCCGACTGTCATCCGACTGTACGCGGACTGTGACGTATCTGTCATGAGATGGCGTGAACCTGTCGTGATATCAAGCCCCTCTGATCCAGACAGAGAATTCCGCATTGTGCTACGGCCTGAGGAGTGAGCATGATCGATACCGCCCGTGTCATCACCGCCAAATATCCGACCTTTGCCCAACGGCACCCATTGATCCGTCGACCAGCATTGGCGCTACTGCGTCGCCTGGTGCACGAGAGTGAGATCAATGCCTTCCTTGCCGAGCATTCCGACCTGCGTGGTTTTGACTTCATTGATCGTGTGCTGGATCACTTCTCCTTCGGCTACTCCGTGTCCTCGCGGGAGCACGAGAACATTCCGGCGTATGGGCGGGTGGTGATTGTCGCCAATCACCCGCTGGGCTCACTCGATGGGCTGGCGCTGCTCAAGCTGGTGGGAGAGGTGCGGCGTGACGTGAAGATCGTTGCCAACGATGTGCTGATGAAGGTCGAGCCACTGGCACCCTTGTTACTGCCGTTGGATAACCTCAGCCGCCGCGGCTATCGCAAGAGCAGTGGATTGATCTGCGACGCACTGATGAACGAGGAGGCCGTGATCATCTTCCCTGCGGGTGAAGTCTCGCGTGCGGGCCCGACGGGGCCTCGCGATGGCAAGTGGCTGTCGGGCTTTCTACACTTTGCGCGCAAGACCAACGCACCGGTACTGCCGATTCATGTCAGTGGCCGTAACTCGACGCTGTTCTATGCGCTCTCGTCCTTGAATCGCAGTCTTGGCACGCCGCTATTGGCGCATGAGATGTTTCGTCAGCGCGCGCGGCAGCTCACGTTACGTATCGGCGAGTTGATTCCACTGGCACGCCTGGATAGCGAGATTCTGAGCACGAATGCCAAGACGCGCCTGCTGCGCAAGCATCTGTATCGCATCGGGCGCGGCAAGCGTGGGTTATTCACGACCGAGAAGGCGATCGGTCATCCAGAGGAGCGCCAGGCATTGCGTGAGGAACTCACACCCTGTGAGCTACTGGGCGAGACGCGCGATGGCAAGAAGATCTATCTGTTCGATGCCTTTCCCGGCTCCAGTGTCATGCGTGAGATCGGTCGGCTGCGCGAGATCAGCTTCCGCCGTGTGGGAGAAGGGACGGGGCAGCGGCGTGATATCGATCGCTACGATGCACACTATCGCCATCTAGTGCTGTGGGATGACGCCGATCTCGAGATCGCCGGCGCTTATCGCATTGGCGAGGTGAAGAAAATTCTGGCCGTGCAGGGCGAGAAGGGCCTCTATAGTCCGAGTCTGTTTCGCTTCACGCCAGAGCTGATGGAGCGTATGGAGGAAGGCCTGGAGCTAGGGCGCAGCTTCGTGCAGCCACGTTATTGGGGACGCCGCAGTCTCGATTATCTATGGCAGGGATTGGGCGCTTATCTGCGCTGTCACCCCGAAATTCGCTGGCTATTTGGGCCGGTCACGCTTTCCAGCAGCTATCCCGAGGCAGCGCGTGCCTTGATTGTCAGCTACTACCGCCACTATTACGGAGATGACGAAGGCTTGGCGCGTGCACGTGCGCCGGTCACGACGCTGGCGCCTGACAGAGCCGCGGATGAGGCGTCACACCTGTTTGAGGGGCAGGATGCTGGCGGTGACTTCCGGCGTCTGCGTGCTCAGCTGGAGGCGATGGGAGTGACGGTTCCGACGCTCTATAAGCAGTACGCAGAGGTTACCGAACCGGGCGGTACGCGCTTTCTGGATTTTAGCGTCGATGCCGACTTCGGCTACTGCATCGACGGGCTGGTGATGGTCGATGTGGAAAAGATCACCGCCAGCAAGCGTGCACGCTATATTGGCGCTCCCGCTGATCATGCCGTGACGGAGAGCAGCACGCGCACCATCAGCGCACTGCCCTTGGGTAAGGCAGTTGAATCAGTCTGCGGCTGATGTGTCGTTGATGGCGCTAACGCAAGGCAGGCATGCCAGCGTCAGGTGTCAGACGGTCAAGCAATGGCGAAATCTCGCGCTCGCTGATCAGGCGGGTGCGGGTGTCGGCATTGAGAAAGCCCGCCTCGACGGTACGATCCAGGAACTCGAGCAGTGGAGTGTAGAAGCCATCGCTGTCGAGTACGGCAATGGGCTTGGCGTGAAAACCTAGGTATTGCCAGGTCCATGTCTCGAATAGCTCTTCCAGCGTGCCGATTCCCCCCGGCAGGGTAATGAAGGCATCTGCCAGCGCAGCCATCTGGGCTTTGCGTTCATGCATGTCTTCGACTTCGATCAGGCGAGTGAGACTGTCATGTGCCTTTTCGTTACGTACCAACGCTTGGGGGATGATACCAATCACTTCCCCGCCAGCGGCGAGTGCAGCATCGGCGAGTGCCCCCATTAGTCCGGCGCGTGCCCCGCCATAGACCAGTCCCCAACCGCGTTGTGCAATCGCTTCTCCCAGCGCTTCGGCCAGCTGGCGGTGATGCGGTGAGTTCCCCTCGCGGGAGCCCAGATAGACACAGATGCGATGCATACTTCTCTCCTGAAGATCTGTCGTGAATGTCTGTGCTGGCAACCTGTCTTTTATCCTACCTGAGTTGAGCGCCTGCGGTGTGACGCGGTGCGGTGATTTCCCCGTCGCGTCATTCAGATGACTGCTGCCTGCATTCGCAAGCCTGCTCTGCTACCCTTGCCGGCCCCGCAGGCGACGGATGGCGGGCGCTGGCGCACTTGAACCTCGTCATGAGGTCGGCGCACAACACGCAAGGCGGCTCTCGATCGAGAACGCGCAATGACGACAAGGCAGGAGAGGCAGATGGCGCAGGTGCGCGGACGCTTTGCCAGCCGGCTAGGCTTCTTGATGGCCGCC
The DNA here is from genome assembly GCF_002213105.1 of Cobetia sp. QF-1. Taxonomy (NCBI): domain Bacteria; kingdom Pseudomonadati; phylum Pseudomonadota; class Gammaproteobacteria; order Oceanospirillales; family Halomonadaceae; genus Cobetia; species Cobetia sp. QF-1. The sequence continues at coordinate 40,885 of NZ_NBVS01000013.1, read as the reverse complement.
GCTGGTTCGGCAGTAGGACTTGGCAACGTATGGGGCTTCCCGTCCCAGACGGCCAACAACGGAGGCGGTGCCTTCGTGGTGATGTATCTGGTATTGGCCTTTCTGCTGGCCTGGCCAGCGTTGATGGCGGAGCTGGTCATCGGTCGTCACGGCCAGGCCAACATTGTTTCCAGCATGAGCCTCGGGCGTGGCCTTACCAAGCGCTTCGGTGCGCTGGCGGGCTGGGCGGGCATGCTGACGGCGAGTCTGATTCTGGCCTTCTACGCCATCGTCGCGGGCTGGTTGCTGGGCTATACCGCCGCGCCGGTCAGCGAGGCGCTGGGCATGTCGTCCGCCGCCAGCTGGCTGACCACGTTCGACTTTACGCGTAACGTCACGCTGACGGCGGTCTTCCTCGGCTTGACGATGGCGATCGTGGTCGGCGGCGTGCGCGGCGGTATCGAGAAGTGGTCGACGCGTCTGATGCCGGTGCTGCTGGTGCTGCTGGTCGGGTTGATCGGTTATGTACTGACACTGCCGGGAGCAGATGAGGGGTTGCGTGTCTATCTGACGCCGCAGTGGGACCGCATCTTCGATGCCGACCTGATGCTGAGCGCGATGGGGCAGGCTTTCTTCTCTCTGTCGCTGGGCGTGGGCGCCATGTTGATCTATGGCTCCTATCTCGGGCCGGAGCAGAACCTGCCGCGTCTTGGCGTGCTGGTGACGCTGATCGATGTTGGTATCGCCTTTCTCGCGGGCCTGCTGGTGATTCCGGCGATGTACGCCGCACGCCATCTGGGCGTTGAGATCTTCGATGCTGAAGGTCTGCTCAAGAGCTCCGATACGCTGCTGTTTGATACGCTACCGGCGCTGTTTGCCCAGATGGGCGGTGCAGGTGACGTGCTTATGGTGGCCTTCTTTGCCTTGATGAGCGTTGCCGGTATCACGTCGTCCATCTCGATGCTGGAAGTGCCGGTGTCCTTCGTGGTCGAGCGTGGCTGGCTGGGCCGTCGTGCCGCGACGCTGGCCGTCGGCGCCGCCGTGATGGCAGTCAGCCTGACCATTGCCGCCAACTTCGGTGCGCTGTTCGGGCTGGTGATCATGCTGACTACCCAGTACAGCCAGCCGCTGGTCGCGCTGGTGATGTGTCTGTTGGTTGGCTGGGCGTTGTCACGTCATGCGCTGCTCAAGGAAATCCAGAGTGGGGCGCCGGACATCGAGTCCAGCCTGTTCTGGAAAATTTGGCCATGGTACGTGCGCTTGGTCTGCCCGCTGTGTATCGCGTTGGTGTTCGCGCACTCACTGTAAGCTTGTGGAAGATATTTTCCACAACGTAAAAAGCCCGCCAATTGGCGGGCTTTTTCATGCTGGGCGACTGGTATTTACATTCGATCAGGGTAGCTCGGACAGCACGTCGTAGTTGGCATCGACCCAATGACCGATGGCATTGCCATCGGCATAGGCGAGATGCTGGGCGTACTGGGTATGCAGGCAGCGCACCTGATTCCAGTCACGAATACCACCGACGCCGCGTTCGCGCATCAGGTCAGCAAAGCCCAGGGCTTCGATGGCAGTGCGCTCAGCCTCGCTCATGAAGCTCCAGCGTTCGGCGACATAGGCTTCATGGCTCGCGCGATAGCGGGCCAGCAGCTCGTCATCTGTCTTGAGGCTTTCTTCCAGCCCCTTGATAACCCCCTCGGCCTCGATGCGTGATAGCGAGATCTTGAGGCGCTCATCGCACAGCCAGTAAAGAGTCGGGAAGGGCTTGCCATCCACCAGCGAATGCATGCGCAGCACCAGTGGTGTGCCCTCGCCATCGGTGGCAGCCACGGCCTGGATGCCGCGTGGCTTGCGCCCGAGCTGGCGCTCGATGATCTCGAGCTCCCGCGCGTCGGGACTATGATTTGTCAGGATCACCATGCTTGCGGTCAGGCTCCAGCACACACTTGTTGGACCGGGAAACGGCCCGGAAGAAAGCTTGGTTGAGTTGTTGAGGGCTAGGTACGTAGCCATGCCACTCACGCTCGCAGTAGTCACTGCCGCGTGCCATCAGTTCAGGGGCCAAGCGATTGAACCAGCCATCATAATCGTAGGGGTCAAGGCCCGGCAAGCTGATGTGTGGGTAGTCGGCGAAGCGTTCGATGAACCACTCCTCCAGTGCCGTCTCGACCTGCACATGCAGTGCTGTCATCTCCGGGTAAATCCACTTGCTGTAGCGAATGCCCATCGGTGGAGTTCCTCGCTGGCGTGGCTGGCATGGGAGGAGGGTGCAGAGGAGAGCGAAGCAGTCTCAGTCCTCACGCGCCAAGGGGGCGAACTGGCCATTGGCCAACTGGCACAGTAGCGCGGGGGATAGGCCAATTTCCAATCCGCGCCGACCACCGCTGATGAATATTTCCTCAAGGGTCACCGCGCTGTCATCCACCCACAGCGGCAGACGCTTCTTCTGGCCCAGTGGACTGATGCCGCCCACGACATACCCCGTCGCGCGCTCAGCAGCATCATGTGCGGCCAATGCCGCCTTGCGTGCGCCCGCTGCTCGCGCCAGTGCCTTGAGATTCAGTGTGCCAGTGACGGGCACCACGGCGACCACCAGAGGCTGGCGGGCACTGCTGCCTTCCAGCTGACAGACGAGTGTCTTGAAGACCCGTGCCGGCTCAAGCCCCAGCGCCTGGGCAGCCTCTTCGCCATAAGCAGGCGCCCGAGGGTCATGGGCATATTCCAGGGTACGGTGAGGCTTGCCCTTGAGCAGCTTGAGCGCGGGTGTCATGCCGGTATGCTCCCGACGGGCGCCGTGCTGTGCGTGCCGAGCGCGCGGGCCTTTTCGCGCAGGGCAGGGAGATCCAGCTCGGCGCTGTCAGTGTGTTCGTGCAGGTGGGAGAGCAGGGTCGTGCGCAGCTCGCCTTCGATGCGCAGCGATTGCTTGTTCTGATGATCGAACTGCACCAGTACGCATTGGCCGCGCGCGCCACACATCCCATGCTGCCAGGCTTCCTGGGTGACAGTGAAGGAGCTGCCGCCAAGGCGTGACAGCCAGGTGCGAATTTCTACCTCGTGACCGTATTGCAGCTCGGCGAGGAAATCGACCTCAATACGCGCCATGATCAGCGGCCACTTGCGCGGGTCGAGATCGGGTACGAAGACACGAAACAGATCATTGCGTGCCCATTCGAACCATGCCGGAAGGCGGGTATTGTTGACGTGCCCAAGGGCATCGGTATCGAAGAAGGCCGGTTCCAGTGTCTTGAAATACATGCCATCACTCCTGTGGACGTCCGCGCTGGCTGAAGGAAAGAGGTTGAGGGGGATCCCGGTAGATCACGACGGTTGTGGCGGTGACCTGCGATGCAGAGACAGTCGCCGCTGAAGTAGCGTGAATAATCCGATCCAGGCCGTTGCCACCCCAAAACCGAGCAAGGTGCCGAGCAGCACACCAACGTTGGGGTAGCTGAGCGAGACCACCAGCGAATAGCACAGCAGTGAGCCCAGCCCGGCCGGATAATGCTTGATGACAGTCGCGACCGGCGCGGGCCCCTGAGTCAGATGCAAGATGACCAGCAGGGGATACATGGTGACCGGAAATGCCGCGACTAGACCCGCCCATGAAGGAGGCAACACATGCGCGAGTGCAGTAATACCGAACACGATACCGGCGGCCAGTGCCGCACGCGCCATCAGCGTGATCCACGAGAAGGGAGTCTTGCTGGCGGAAGTCTCGGGGACGCGGCGATACAGACGCATGCAGAGAGCGATGGCGACCAGCGTGACCAGTACACCTGTCACGCGAGTGAAGGAGAATTGTGCCAGCACCAGGCTCGCCACTAGCCATGCCAGCATGCCGCCCAGTGTGCCATTGATTACGCCACGGATACCCGTCGCGCGACCGCATAGCCAGTATCCCATTCCTAGCGCGAGCGTCGAGGAAAAGCCCGCCAGTGTATAGACGGCGCTCTGGCCGGCGAAATCAGGCGAGATCTCGATGCCGATAAAACCCAAGGTGATGGCCGTGCCCAGAGGATAGCCGGACAACATTCCTGCGGTGCGGGTCGAGAGTCGCTCTGCGACCAGCGATAGCCCCAGTACTACCGCAATGGAAATCAGCAGTTTCAGCAATTGCAGACCAAACTCTGGCGTCATGACGCTTTCCATCAATGCGAGTCCCAAAAGCGTTGATGGCAAAGTGAGATCTTGCCAAGCGCGAGTCCAGAAGCTTGATGCTGATGAGCTGCAGCCACCTCACTGAAGTCAAACTGGCGGTCGTCGATATGGACCTTGAATTCCCCTTCCTCGACCAACTCCACCAGCTTGCCCAGTGCCTGGCGCTGTTGTTCGTGACCGATGTCGGCAATGAGCGGCAGCAGAATGGAGAGGACTTCGAGGCTGCGACTACCCGCATGTAGCGGCGAGAGATCAACCAGGGTGCGAGCATTGATTGTCACGATGCGACCGCCCAGCTTGCTGGCAGCGAAGCTGGCGGCCAGATTGTCGCCACCGACGCAATCGAAGACCAGATCAAAGCCCTGGCCCTCCGTCAGGCGTGCGACATATTCCGGTACTGCTTCCTCACGATAAAGCACGACGTGCTCTGCGCCACATGCGCGAGCCATGCGAGCCTTGGCATCACTCGAGACAGTGGCCGTCACTTCTGCGCCCAGCCAGCGTGCGATCTGCAGTGCGATATGGCCAACACCGCCCGCGCCACCGTGGATCAATACTCGCTGCCCAGCTTCCAGTTGCCCGCGCTCGGTCAACGCCTGCCAAGCCGTGATGAATACGACGGGTAGGGCACCTGCTTCCATGAAACTAAGACGGCGTGGCTTGCGAGTAATCAGGCGCTCATCCGCCAGCATGTAGTCGGCCAATGCGCCTTGATATGCACCGACACCACCGGCAAAGCCGAGGACCTCATCGCCGGGTGAGAAGGTCAGCACGTTCTCACCGACGGCATCGATCACACCAGCGACGTCACCGTTCAGGACGCTGGGAGCGGGAGGAAGAAGAGCGACCTGACCGCTGGCAAGCTTCAGGTCAAGCGGATTGACGCTGGAAGCCGCTACGCGGATACGCACCTGACCGGGGCCGGGTGCGGGTAGCGGACATTCAGTAGCAACAAATTCGGCATCCGGGCCGGGGTTGCGCAGCACCATGGCGTGCATGGAAGCGAGCATGTGACGTCCTCGTTGAAACAAATTCCAGCCATATCGGCCAGTGAACGGCACACCCTACCCATTGCACCAAGACTCGGCAATGCGACCAAGGCGGGTTGCGCAGGGCGATTTGCTGAATTGAGCGTTCAGAAACGCAAAAGCCCCTGCCATAAGGCAAGGGCTCGGAGCATGTTGTGGCCAGAAGAGCTATTTCAGTGCCTGATCCACAGCGTAGAACATGTTGCTATCAGGCGTTATGACGCTTGGCCTTCTTGTCGACCGGAGCGATCTCGCCGGACTTGATCTTGGCCAGGTACTGGCTCAGCTCGCGCTTCACGACTGGCATCAGATAGTAGAGGCCGATGACGTTGGCGATGGACATGGCGAAGATCATGGCATCGGAGAAATCGATGACCGGACCCAGGCTCATGGAAGACCCGATGACCACGAAGGAGAGGAAGATCAGCTTGTAGACGATCTCGGAGCCCTTGCCTTCACCGAACAGGTAGGTCCAGGCCTTCAGTCCGTAGTAGGACCAGGACAGCATGGTAGAGAAGGCGAACATCAATACCGCGAGGGCCAGCACATACGGGAACCACGGGAAGGCAGTCTCGAAGGCGTAGGAGGTCAACTGAACCCCCCCGAGGCCTTCGACCTGATAGGCGCCGGTGATGACGATAACCAGTGCAGTCATGGTGCAGATGACGACAGTGTCGATGAACGGCTCGAGCAGGGCAACGATCCCTTCGGTGACCGGCTGAGATGTCTTGACCGCAGAGTGAGCAATGGCAGCAGAGCCGATACCGGCTTCGTTGGAGAAGGCAGCACGCTTGAAGCCCTGGATCAGCACGCCGACGATACCGCCGCCGACTGCGACCGGTGCGAAGGCACCTTCAATGATGGCGCCGAAAGCATCCGGAATTGCACTGAAGTTGAAGCCAAGGATGACGAGCGCCGCAATGACATAGATGATCGCCATCATGGGCACCAACTTTTCGGTGACGCGAGCGATGGACTTGATACCGCCGATGATGACCATGCCGACGATGGCAGCCATCACGAGACCGAACAACCAGCCATAGCCGATCAGGAAGCTGGCATCACCGCCAGTGACGTTGACGGCCTGCTGATAGGACTGGTTGGCCTGGAACATGTTGCCGCCACCGATGGAGCCGCCGATGGCACAGATGGCGAAGAAGACTGCGAGCACCTTGCCCAGCCCCACCTTGCCATTTTCGGCGAAACCTTTGGAGAGGTAGTACATCGGGCCACCGGAGATAGAGCCATCTGCATTGACGTTGCGGTACTTCACGCCAAGGGTACATTCGCAGAACTTGGACGCCATACCGAGCAGACCGGCCAGAATCATCCAGAAGGTGGCACCCGGGCCGCCGAGCGAGACAGCTACTGCGACACCGGCAATGTTACCCAGACCAACCGTACCGGATAATGCCGTGGCGAGTGCCTGGAAGTGTGATACCTCACCTTCGTCTTTCGGATCGGTGTAGTCACCCTTGACCAGGCGAATGGCATGGCTGAACAGGCGGAACTGCACGAACCCGAAGTACAGGGTGAACACGACGGCAGCAATGATCAGCCAGCCCACGATGAGCGGGAACTGAACGCCGGCAACCGGCACGGAATAGAAGATGAAGGAGACGATCGGGTTGACGATTGGGCCAATGATGTCGCTGATGGCCTGATCCATGCCTTCAGCACGTGCAGGGCCAGCGATGAGAGCAGCCATGAAGGCTGCCATGGAGGTGGCCCAGGGGACCAGAGAACGAATTCGACTCATGAGAGGAGGCCTCGAGAAGCGTGTTGTCGTTATGGGGTGTCGGCACGTGTGCTATCAGCGTTATCTCGCCAGTGGCTGTTTTACCGTTGGTGATTTCATCAATGACAGCTTCACCAAGGACAGCTTTACCAAGGGCTAGGGCACGACAGTGACGGGAACCGATGCTTCTTGGATCAGGTGAGCGGTGACGCTGCCGAAGATGCGCGAGCGGACACTCTCGCCTTTGCGGCCAACGATGATCAGTTCGGCATTCACTTCACGTGCCAGCAGGCTCAGAATTTCGGCAGCATCGCCGTGACGAACGCGCCCTTCGACCTGATAACCCTCTTTCTCCAGTTCAGTGATGGCGGGTGCTAGTACGCGCTCGCGTGCGAGTTTGATCTCGCTTTCACGGCGCCCAGCACGCTGGGCATTCTCTTCCGGCGTGTTGAAGCTATAGGGCGACCACTCGACGACGTAACACAGAATGATGTTGGTCTCTGGCCCGATGAGGGTGGCGACCCGCTTGGCATGGGCTATGGCGCTATCGCCACCCGGTGTGCCATCCAGTCCGACAATCAGGGAGGTGGTCATGAAGGCTCTCCAGGAGCTTGCCAGCCATCGTGACGCGGCTAGCGGATTCTTGTTGAAATACCGTTCGTAGACGGTTGAATGAACTTTACTCCTCGTCACCGGCAGAAATCCCTACGTTAATAACACTTCATGAAACGATGATTAAACGAAAGGGTGTTGAGAAGCCATCGCTGCTCAGACATTTACTGCGCCTGATCATTCTTGAGCCACTGTGAACGGGGTGTGATGGTGCACAAGTTAGAGTGCGAGCGGGCCGTTATTCGGCAGGCCAGTACATCGGAACATTGCAATGAATGTGCGATAGAGAAGTGCAATCGCGGGGAGGGCCATGAAGGGGAGAGGAGGGATAAGGGAGAGAAGGCAAAGTAAAAGCGCAAGACTATCTTGCTCGGCGACCGCATCAATCACTCGCAACGGTCGTCAATGGGCGATCACTGACAAGTAGAGCAGAGGAGCGATCGCAGGAAGGGGGAGTGGGCAGCCGAGTGGTTGGGATAGCTGACCAGGTGGTCTTTCGCTACCGGGCTTACACCAGGCGCTGGTGAGTCAGATCTTGCCAAGCGGCTTCAATGGGCCATGCCAATGGTTGACGCAGGTGTTCCGGCAGCGCGATCAGTGCGGCATCGGGGCTTGCGTGTTCACGCATGCGTATCCAGCAATAGGCCCAGGCACAGGCTGCATCGCTATCATTGGGCAGAGGGTGTGCGGGCATTTGCATCAACAGAAACAACGCCGCCTTGGGCGCCCACAGTGGCGCACCACCCTCGTTGGCCCAGCTTTCCAGCATTGCACCTTCGGGGTTGGTCGAGGGTTGTCCGAGGCTGGCCACGCGTGCCGTATCGGCTAGTAGCACGGCAAGACGCTCGCTATCTCCTCGGCCATGGGTCAACCACGCGAGCAGGAGGCTGGGGAGTCCCCGTTGAGCTTGCTGGTAAAAAGTGTCTTCGGACATGCACAAAGCCTTATGCTGTAGTAAATCCACAAGAAATCGTTCTGCTCGCCGCTTGTCTGTCGACGGCAAGGCGAGCGCTATCTCACGCTACCTGTTGATAAAGGGAGAACCCGTCTTGGAATTTGATTTTCTCACCCCGATTGATCGACGCCAGTACCCTTCTCAGAAATGGGATCGTTACGCCGCAGACGTGCTGCCACTCTGGATCGCTGACATGGACTTCAGTGCTCCACCAGCAGTGACGAGAGCCTTGGCCGAACGGGTCGCCCATCCGGTGTATGGCTACGCCAAACCCTCAAGCAGCCTCGACGATAGCCTATGTGACTGGAGTCGCGAACATTATGGCTGGGAGGTGCCGCGTGATGCCATCGTCTGGCTGCCTGGTGTCGTACCGGCGCTACATATTGCCAGCCTGGCGCTGACCTCGCCGGGGGCTGGCGTGGTCACGACGACGCCGATTTATCCTCCTTTCCTGCAAGTGGCAAACAAGACGGGTCGTCTCGCTCAGATGGCACCGTTGGCAGAGCCCCTGGAGCCTGGTGGCCCGTGGCGACTGGATTTCGAGGCATTGGAGGCTGCGATCACTCCCGAGACACAGCTTTTATTGTGGTGTCATCCACATAATCCTACCGGCCGTGTCTGGGGGGAGGAAGAGCTGCTCGCGCTGGCGGAGCTGATCGAACGCCATGATCTGCTGGTGATCTCCGATGAGCTGCATGCAGACCTAGTGGTTGATCCTACGGCTCGCCATATCCCCTTGGCCAGCTTGAATGCGCGCCTGGCAGCGCGCTGTGTAACGCTGTGGGCACCGTCCAAGACCTTCAATACCGCCGGTTTGACCTTTGCTTGCGCGGTGATTACTGACCCTGCTGTGCGGGAGCGCTTTACCAGCGCTGCACGAGGCCTGATGCCGGACACCAATGTGTTGGGGATGGTCGCCACTGAAGCAGCATGGCGCGAAGGTGAACCTTGGCGGCAACAGCTGCTGGAAGTGCTGCGCGATAACCTTGATCTGCTGGAATCCTATGTCGCACGTTGGGAGGGGGTGAGCATGTCGCGCCCAGAGGCAACCTATCTTGCATGGTTGGATGTACGTCAGGCAGGGCTGGGAGACTCACCGCAACAGGCGCTGATTGATGAGTGTGATGTCGCCTTGTCAGATGGTGCTGACTTTGGCTGGCCGGGGTTTGTGCGCTTGAACTACGGCACTACGCGACGGCAACTGGAGCAAGCGTTACTGCAGATGGATGAGCGGCTAGCGACTCAAGAGCGGTGATGTCGAGGATATGATCTGGGTCACGTCTTTGAGGTATTGCGCATCTCTTGCTTGAATTGATAATCATTATCGTTAAGTCTGTTGTGAGGCTGCTCGAAACGAGCGGCTGTCATTCAGGAGATAGAGCGATGATGCGCGAGATTTCAGCAGAGAGCGGGCAAGGATCTGTCTGGCGAGAGGTTGTCGAGCGTGCTGCCTGCCGTCAGTGGTGCTATCAGGGCGGCTGTCTGCGACTGGCTCACCAAGCCAGCGCTGCTCTTGAGGATTCACCTGTGGAGCCGGGAATCCACTTTCCTCTGACGATACAGCAGGCGCGGGCGCGACCATCGCTGCTCAAGGGCTGGTCTCGCCATCGCACATAGCCAGAGAGCGGCCAGTAGGTCTCAAGGCAATAGGGTCGGCATATCGAAAAGCCCCATGGACAGTACATGTCTATGGGGCTTTTGCGTGTTTGATAGCCGCTAGCGCCGCAATATCAGCACCCTGGTATCAATATTGATCTACCAATGGGGCCCTCAATACATCAGGGCGAACAACTGGCGGCGGAAGCGCACTGTCAGCTCATGCGTCGCACCGAGAGCATCGAAGACGCGTAACAGTGTCTTGCGCGCTAGGTCTTCACCGTACTGACGATCAGTTTTGACCAGACTAATCAGGGCATCCAGCGCCAGCTCGTAATGACCATCAGCCAGATCGCGCATCGCGCGCTGATAGCGAGCTTCACTGTCATTTCGTTCGATCATCGACTGAACGGCTTCGGGCGTCGGTGCTTCGGAGATGAAGTCGATACGAGCGCGCACACCGCGTGCTTTTGCGCCATCACGATCTTCCGGCTTCAGGGAGTCGAGCAGCTGACGGGCTTCTTCTCCGTTGCCTTCGGCCACGAGAACAGAGGCGAGATTGATACGATATTCCGGTACGTCCGGCGCATCCTGTGCAAGTTGCTGATACAGCGCCTTGGCAGTGTCGAGATCACCGTTCTCCAGTGCTTGGGCCGCTTGATCTGACTGGTTCGGGCCGCCACCCGCCGCAGGCAATACCTGATGCTGAGCGAGGAATGTGGTGATTTCTGCTTCCGACAGCGCCTGGGTGAAGTTGCCAGACAGGGAACCTTGCATCACCAGCTTGACGTCCGGTACCGATTGCACGCCCAGCTGAGCGGCGATGTCACGGTTGTCCTCGACATTCAGCTTGGCGAGGATAAAGCCACCGGCATATTCCCGTGCCAGCTTCTCCAGTACCGGTGTCAGTGCCAGGCAGGACTCGCTCGACGGTGACCAGCAGTCAAGCAGCACCGGTACCTGCATGGAGGCTTCCAGTACCTGCTGCAGATTGCTCATGTCGACATCAATGATATAGGTGTTGGCATCCTCCGCCTGTCGGGGAGCTGCTGTGTCGCCAGCACCTACAATGCCTTCTGGCTGGGCCGCAGTGGTGTCATTTCCGGTCAATGGCTTGCCGGTATTGGGATCAATGATCATGAGACATGCCCCGAAGATTCTGTATGCGATTCAAGGCTCGCAAGCGAGCCGGTTGGCCTGATGATGCGGGCCGTCGCAGCGGAGTTCAAGGTGCTCGCCCACAAGAGGCAGGCATTGGCCTCTCAGGGCATCAGGCTTTCGCCTGCCAATGAGGCGATACAGGCGATCTCATTCTCGTTTAGTGGCATCACGGAAAGGCGTGCGCGCCTCACCAGGTGACTCTCGGCCATTGATGGGGCGGCCTTGATACGAGAAAGGGGAAGGGTGGTAGAGAGCGGGCGCAGATAAGCAAGGCGCGGTGCCAGCCAGCGGGGTGGCTTTCCCGCCTCTAGATCAGCGACGTGGCGAGGGTCAAAGCCTGCGTGATCAGGATGGCTGGCAGTCGGGTCAGGCAGTGCAATCTCACTGACGACGGCTAGCCCCACTATTGCGGGCACCTTGCAGCTGGAATGCTGGATAAGCACTACGTCGCCGCAGCGCATTTCACGTAGAAAGTTGCGTGCTTGATAGTTGCGAACCCCATCCCATAGCGCGGGAGACTCACGACGTAGATCTTCCAGAGAGAAGGTGTCGGGCTCCGTCTTGACTAGCCAATGGCGCATGCGAGACTCCCTGCAAGGAAAATGGTGTCTGAAGATTCTCGCATGCTACCGCGCTGGACATGTTTTTTTGTGCGCATACGAAAAAGGCCTGATGCATAAGCATCAGGCCTTTCGAATTCTTGGTAGCGGGGACCGGATTTGAACCGATGACCTTCGGGTTATGAGCCCGACGAGCTACCAGACTGCTCCACCCCGCAACACTAGATACTGCTTTTGCTCCAACTCTCTGACGCATCAGAAGTTGGTAGCGGGAACCGGATTTGAACCGATGACCTTCGGGTTATGAGCCCGACGAGCTACCAGACTGCTCCATCCCGCAACATCACGTTGTTCCCAAGAGCCTGAAAATACTGACTCTTCAATGGTAGCGGGGACCGGATTTGAACCGATGACCTTCGGGTTATGAGCCCGACGAGCTACCAGACTGCTCCACCCCGCATCAACGTGTGGCGTATTATAAGGATATACAGTGATAGGTCAACCGTTATCCCGTAATTGGCGGAAAGACTTTCCTCTGAGTGAGTGAGGGCAAACGTGCCATCGAGAAACAGGAGATAGTCGTCGTTGGATGTGAGAGATCTGCTACATACTTTCCGGCCAGATCTTGTCCATACTGGATTGTGACGCGCCTCGGACAAGGTGGTAGCCGAATGCGTTGAGCGCACGGTTGTCATCACGCTGTCGGGGGAGGGTCGTTATTGTCGTTATTACCGAGACAGCAGACTGCCTGGGGGGCGGGTTGCTGTCCGGGAACATGCCATGCTGTGTCCGGCAACGGATACAGGACGTTCCAGGAACAGGGAGTTACAACACCATGACGCAAACAGCACCCGTTGCATGGGTTACCGGCGGTACTGGAGGTATTGGTTCCGCTATCTGTCGTGAGCTGGCGAGTCAGGGGTATCAGGTCATCGCCGGGTATAGGAACAAGGAAAAGGCAGAGGGCTGGCTAGCTGAGCAGCATGCTGCCGGGTTCGAGAACATCGCGCTCTCTGGCATCGAGCTGGACAACTTCGAGGCCTGCCAGGCTGGCGTCAATGAAATCCGTGAGCGTTTCGGGTCGATCTCTGTGCTAGTCAATTGCGCAGGTATCACGCGTGACACCACATTGCGCAAGATGAGCTATGAGCAGTGGCGTGAAGTCATCAACTGCAATCTCGATAGCGTCTTCAATACTTGCCGTGCTGTCATCAATGACATGCTGGAGCACAAGTATGGCCGCATCGTGAACATTTCTTCCATCAATGGCCGCAAGGGACAGTTTGGTCAGGTGAACTACTCGGCTGCCAAAGCTGGCATGCACGGCTTGACGATGGCATTGGCGCAGGAAACCGCAACCAAGAACATCACCGTCAACACGCTGTCGCCGGGCTATATCGCCACCGACATGATCATGAAAATTCCAGAAGAGATTCGCGAGTCCATCCGCGAAGCTATCCCGGTCAAGCGTTACGGTACCCCGGAAGAGATCGCTCGTGCCGTCGTCTTCCTGGCTGACGAAAAATCAGGGTTCATCACTGGCGCCAACCTGGATATCAATGGTGGCCAGTTCATGGGCTGAGACGAAGCTCGCGCTATTTTCGCGCTGGTGCGTCTCGTACTCATTCGGCTCACGTTCATGAGGCTGGAGAGTACACTTGCCAGGGTATGTTGATTGATTTCCAATGGAGGAGGTTTCCTCCACATTGAAAGAAGCCCCTACCTCTTACGAGGCGGGGGGCTTCTTTTGTATCGCGCTACTTAGTAGTCAAGCTAGCAGTCAAGACAGTCATTTACCCCAGCGACCAGGCAGCGGAGCCGTCAGTGGTTGAACAGCGCATCGAAGCGCGGTAGCTCGGTTTGCCAGGCATCCCAATCCAGAGGGCCATTGGCGAGCAGGGCATCAAGCACTTCGTCCAGCTCTTCTTCACGCTCCATGCGTTCACCCAGCTGCTGGTTGATGCGTGCGACCTGGACGGTCAGGCGGCGCGATTCATCTTCCGTTCCCAGTGATGCCTCGAACAGGATGGCCAGATGCACTCGTAGCTCAGCCAGGCGCTCGTTGGCAGCGCTACAGTTGCTTGGTTCAGCCCGACGCATCTGATTACGTGCTGCGTTGGCCTGACGGCTGTTGTCGTCGAATGCTGAAGTGTTCGGCAGCTCAACATCGCTGATGTCACCACGCTTGGCGCTGGCATCGGCGACAGCGTGCTGCTCCAGCAGATCACGCCATTGCTGCCATTCTTCGAGCAGCTGCACGGCATGCAGCTCGTCCAGACGTTGTTCGCGGCGCTTGAGGATGCCGTTCCAGCGGCGACGCATACCGTCACCACGCTTACCGCGCGGTAGCGCGCCAAGGCTATCGGCTTCTTTCAGCGCATCGTCGAGCTGCGCAGCGTCTTCGAGCGTCTCGGGCTCCCAGCTGTCGAGGCGTTCGATCAGTGCCTGCCACTGCTCGAGGCGGACTTGCTCGCGGCTGTCACGATCTTCGCGGTCTTGATCGCGGGCAGCGAAAATACGATCACAGGCTGCACGGAAGGCTGTCCACAGGCGTTGCTCCTCGCCTTTGGGGGCACGGCCCAGCTCACGCCACTGGGTTTGCAGTGTCTTGGCCTGCTCGGCCCGCGGGCGGGCGGGCGAATCTTCATCAGCCAGTGCCTCTGCCGCTTCTACCAGTGCTTGCTTGGCGGCGGCAATCTGCCCGGCGCGGCTATCGATCAAGCCCTGTAGAGCGGTGAGTGCTTCACCGAAACGATGCGACAGCTGGCGTCCAGGGCCTGCTGGTACCGGTGTGTGGCGGCGCCATTCCTCACGCGCGCGATCACGAATCTGGCGCAGAGAGTCTGGGTCAGCATCCTCCATGGCGTGGCCATTCAGGGATTCCAGCTGCTCGCAGAGTGACTGGCGCATGGCCAGATTATGCTCACGTGCCTGTTTGCGAGTCTCGCGGTAGTCGCTGAGGCGCTGCTTTATCGCATCGGACGCGGTGCGGAAGGCTTGGCTTGCGTCGCGTGTCGCAGCGGCATCGCCCAGCTCGCGCCATTGCTGGATCAGCAATTGGTGCTGACGGTCACGCTGCTCATCGCTGACGTCGTCGCGCTCGGCCAATGTGGTGATGGCATCCAGCAGCTGTTCACGCTTCGGCGCCGCGACGAAGTTCTGCCAGTCACGTAGCTCTGCGACACGTGCCCCGAGCTGGCGCAGGCGTGCTTGGCGAGGGGCATCCAGTTTGCCCTCGGTACGATCGCGCAGAGAACGATGCAGTCGGCTGGCTGGCTTGAGCTTGCCTGCGTCGAGCTGGGCTTCCAGCGTATCAATCTCAGCGTCGAGCGCAGCGGCATCGAGTGCTGAGTTCGCTGCTTTGTCGGCTGCTGATGGCTGTGCTTCGTCACCATCACCCTGGACTGCTTCCGATTCTATGGGAGCGGCATTGGCCAGTGCCTCTTGCAGAGCAAAGAGACTTGCCGTCATCGTTAGATCTGATGGCCAGGCGACTTCGCGCTCAAGCCGCATCATCTGCTCGAGATCGTTATCGATCAGTGCGGCGTCAAGTTCGACTTGACACAACTGATGGCGATGCCAGGCATCCAGCGGGCTCTGCAGCTGTTGCTGCAGGCGCTGATGTTGCTCGAGCAATTCGGTAGGGGCCGAGAACTGGTCGGTTAGCTCGCGCCAACGCTCGCCCTGCAGGCGGCGTTGGGCCTGCAGGCTGGCGAAATCATGGTCATTGATGCGTTCGCGACTATTCAGGTCATCTCTCGCATGCGTCAGGGCGGTCAGAATTTCCGTCAGATGCGTGCTCAGATTGGCACTCAGGCGTTCATGTTCACGGATGGCTTGCTCACGTGCTTCATGATCGCTGATGACCTTGTAAGCCTGCTGGCGGGCCTCTTCGAAGCGCTGCTGAGGAGTGTGCTCGGCAGCAGGTAGGCGTTCCCACTCGCGCAGCAGTGAGCGATAGCGGGATGGCACGCTATCTTCCCACGCTTGGCGGGGTAGCTTTTCCATCTGGCGCAGCAGATTGTCACGGCTGACGGCGAGGGCATCAGCTTCCTGCGCATCAGCGCGGCGGCGCGCCAGGGTGTCACGTGCCTGGCGCTGTACATGACGATCACGCTTGGCATCACGTACAAGGCGCTCAAGGCCGGCCTGGCTTGTGATGCGTGCCGCTGCTGCATGGCGTACGGCCGCAATGGTGTTGTGGCACGCCTGCTGGATCAGCACTTCTTCATCGTCGATGCGTGCCAGTGCTGTCAGACGCAATTGCTGGTTGTCGCCACGCGCGGCGACAGCCGACAGCAATTCGCTGTCTTCCAGGCGTTCCACCAGTTGCTCGCGGCTCAGCAGCGAGGGGGCATCCTGCCCGCCACTCAGTAGCTCGACCAAGCGCTCGCGAACCAAGCCATCAGCACGATCCAGCAGCGGTAACAGGCGCTCGGGCGTCTGCATGCGTGTTAGAGCGGCATGGCGCACTTCGAGAGCGGAATCGTTGAGTATCAACGTTTCCAGAATCTTGCGCTGTTCCGGGATATCAGGATCAAGTTGATCAGTGGCAGCAGCGCGAATGGTGGGGTTTGCATGTTGCCAGCGAGGCGTGAACAGGCGGCCAGTGAGGCGGGAAAGCAGTCCGGTCATGAGAGAGCGGTTATCCAGGCAAAAATAGAGGGGCGCAACAACAGCCGGTCACGAATACAGGCATGGAAAGGTAAGGCCGATATTGATTCCGGGGTGACGGCGCATGAATTTCGTCACCTCACTATCTTACCAGTCGCAGACCCCTATTGTGTGCTCCTGAGTGTGGATGAATGTGCCTGATTGGCTCGACAAGGCGCCATACGCGACATCACGGGCCACGTGACGCATCATGGTCACGACAATAGTGATGAACGTCGTGGCCTCGCGACACCTGACAGGGTCGCTTGCTGGCCGTATCATCAGTTGCAGCACTGTGTCAGCTCACATAGCTTTGTTACCCAGAGCTTTGTTATTCAGAGTATGTGATACAGCGCTGTGTCATGTGCGGGTGAGAGCTATGTTATCCAAGTGGCCTTCTTCTTCGGGATGCCATCCGGAGGATGCATCGGGCTTCACGTGCATCATCAAGAGTGTCGAAGGGCTTCGATACTCATTACGCAACCCGGAGTCAGGTCATGAGTCTCAGTACGGACAGGGCCCCTCAGGCCTTCATCTTCAAGGGCGGGATGCTGCCGATGACGGTTATGGAGCTGGTCAGTGGCGACCCGGAGCAGATCCGAGCCCAGCTGGCCAGCAAGCTCAGTCAGTCGCCGGCATTTTTTCAACATACGCCGGTGGTGCTGAGCGTCGAAAAACTCGACGAGCCGCATCTGGCATTGGAGCGTATTTGCGCCGTGTGTCGTGGCCATAAGCTACTGCCGGTGGCTGTCCGTGGCGGCGGTGACCCGGTGCGTCAGTCGGCTTGGGCATTGGGGTTGGGCTGGTTCCCGCCACAGGAAAGCCGCGGTCGCACACTAGAATCCGTGCCGCCGGTTGCTGAACCCGTGGCTGAAGCTGCTAGCGCCATCGAACCTGAGCCCGAGGCAGAACCTGTTCATGCCAGTAAAGTGTTCCGCGGCACGGTGCGCTCTGGCCAGCAGATCAGTGCCTCTGATGGTGATCTGGTCATTATCGGTGCGGTGAATGCTGGGGCCGAGATTCTGGCGGCAGGCAGTGTGCATATTTATGGGGCATTGCGTGGCCGCGCGTTAGCCGGTATCCACGGCGATCGCAATGCCAGCATTTATTGCAAAGAACTGCATGCCGAGCTGCTCTCGGTCGCCGGTACCTACAAGCGCCTCGATGACATTGATAACCGCTTACTGGGCGCCAGCGTCGAAGTAGTGCTTGAACACGATCAGCTCTGCATCGCACGGCTCAACTGATAGAGCGATGGCCGCTGATGGTAGTTCGCGGCCCGTCGAGCATCTTTTGGCATTGGTGCTAGCACAATCGTTTCGCGCACGATCGTTGTTCATAAGATCTTTGATTCATACGCGATCACGCGTGAAACGAATCCTCATATTTACAGGCGATCCCCGCGCTGCGGGGGACTCTCAGCAAGGAAGATACCTTTGGCCAAGATTATCGTAGTGACGTCAGGCAAGGGCGGGGTTGGCAAGACGACTAGCGCCGCCGCTATTGCCACTGGACTGGCTCTGCGCGGCAACAAGACGGTCGTGATAGATTTCGATGTGGGTCTGCGTAATTTGGACCTGATCATGGGTTGCGAGCGTCGCGTGGTCTACGACCTGGTGAACGTCATCCAGGGCGAAGCCAACCTTAAGCAGGCCCTGATTCGCGACAAGCGCATCGACAATCTGCACATCCTGCCGGCCTCTCAGACCCGCGACAAGGATGCGCTGACTCAGGAGGGCGTCGAGAAGATACTGATCGCTCTGCGCGAAGACTTCGATTACGTCATCTGTGACTCCCCCGCAGGTATCGAGCGCGGTGCTCAGTTGGCGATGTACTTCGCTGATGAAGCTGTCGTGGTTACCAATCCGGAAGTCAGCTCAGTACGTGACTCCGATCGGATCATCGGTCTGCTGTCGTCCAAGACCCGCAGGGCAGAGATCGGCGAGTCACCGGTCGTCGAGCACCTGTTGATCACTCGTTATCATCCGGCGCGTGTGACCGGTGGCGATATGCTGAATTTGACGGACATCCAGGAAATCCTGTCGATTCCTCTGATTGGCTTGATTCCAGAATCTGACGCCGTGCTGCGTGCTTCCAACCAGGGGGTGCCGGTAACACACGACCAGAAAAGCGATGCCGGTCAGGCGTATGTGGATTGCGTCTCTCGTCTATTGGGCGAGGAAGTGCCACTGCGCTTCCATGAGATAGAGAAGCGCAGCCTACTGGCCAGAATGTTCGGAGGGGGCCGCAAGTGAAATTACTGGATTTTCTGAAGCGAGAGCGCAAGAAGACCGCCAATGTCGCCAAGGAGCGGCTCCAGATCATCGTTGCGCATCAACGTAGTCAGCGTGACCAGCCGGATTACATGCCGATGCTGGAACGTGAGCTGCTAGAAGTGATCCGCAAGTATGTTCAGGTCGATCAAGATGCCATCAACATCTCCCTTGACCGAGAAGACGACTGCTCGGTACTGGAGCTGAATGTCACGCTGCCGCGCCCCGGTGAGAAAAACTGATCGGCGACGCCTTGTATCACGTCTGACCCCATCTGCCAGAGTGCTGTGCCAGCCTTGCTGAGTACGGTGCTCTGGCAGGTTCATTTTCCGACCGCCCGCGTGGAGATTTCCTGTGGCAGAGCCCACCTTCCTGTGGCACGACTACGAGACCTTCGGCGCTGACCCGCGTCGTGACCGTCCTTCGCAGTTCGCGGCCATCCGTACCGACGCCGACTTCAACGAGATCGGGGAGCCGCTGACGCTCTACTGCAAGCCAGCCGATGATTTTCTGCCCCATCCGATGGCCTGTCTGATTACGCGGATCACGCCGCAGCAGGCTGAGCGGCGCGGTATTCCGGAGGCTGAGTTTGCTGGGCGTATCAACGATGAAATGAGCGTGCCGGGCACCTGCACGTTGGGCTATAACAGCCTGCGTTTTGATGATGAGGTCAGTCGCCATCTTTTCTATCGCAACTTTCTTGATCCTTACGGGCGTGAGTGGCAGAACGGCAATTCGCGCTGGGATCTGATCGATATCGTGCGCGCCTTCCATGCGCTACGCCCTGAAGGCATCGAGTGGCCCAAGCGTGAAGATGGTGCGCCCAGCTTCCGGTTGGAGCACCTGACCGCAGCCAATGGTATCGAGCATGCTGGGGCTCACGATGCGCTGGTCGACGTGCGCGCGACCATCGCCTTGGCGCGTCTGCTCAAGGAGCGCAATCCGCGCCTGTTCGACTACCTGCTCAAGCTGCGCAACAAGCGCCACGTCGCCAGCCTGCTCGATATCGGCGCACGTAAACCGATGCTGCACATCTCACGACGCTATCCAGCCTCACGGGCGTGTGGTGCGCTGGTCGTGCCGCTCGCGGAGCATCCGTCCAACGCCAATGGTGTGATCGTCTATGACCTCTCGGTGGACCCTGCGCCGTTGATGGAGCTTACGGCCGAGGAAATTCGTGCCCGTGTGTTTGCTCGCGCTGATGATCTGGCCGAAGGTGAGGAGCGCATCCCGCTCAAGGTCATCCATCTCAACAAGAGCCCGGTACTGTTGCCTGCCAATGCGCTCAAGGATGTTGAGGGGCCGAGCAAGGGGGAGTACGGCGAGATCGTCGCGCGCTTCCAGATCGATCCTGCCCAGTGTCGTGTGCACTGGAAGTGGCTCAAGGACAATGCTGGTATCGGCGTGAAAGTGGCGCAGGTATTTGCCGAAGCGCCGCCGGAACCTCCCGCTGATCCGGATCTGATGCTTTACTCTGGCGGCTTCTTTTCGCCAGCAGATCGCAAGGAGATGGAGCGGGTGCGTGCCACGCATCCGGAGGCGCTGGACGATACGCCGTTCGCTTTCCAGGATGGGCGCCTTGAGGAGATGCTATTCCGTTATCGCGCGCGCAGTTACGGCTACACACTCAATTCTGCCGAGCGTGAGCGCTGGGAACAGTGGCGTTGGGAGCGCATGAACGATGAGACAGTGGCTAGTCTGACCGTGAAGGGCTTCGTGGCGGACATTCAGCAACTGGGGCATGCCGAGCAAGACCCTGATCGGGTGCAGATTCTAGAGGAGCTGGCCATGTATGTAGAAGGCATCATGCCGCCTCAAGCATTTGGTTAGGCAGTGGCTGAAAATATCTCAGTAGCTTAAACGACACGACCCCAGCGATTTCGCTGGGGTCGTGTCGTTTAGATCAGACGTTCAGGCAAGTCCTTTGAATGCCACGGCGAACTGTCAATGCTGTGCATTACTCGTTGGCTGCGCTGAGGGTGCTGAAGTGGTCGCCTCAGCCTGCGCGCGTGGCGCCTCCGGCAGTGCTGGCAGCGCGAGCTTGGGGATACGCTGGTCGAAGTCGCTGGGCGTGCCCGGATCAAAGGCCAGTTCCAGTGAGTCGGCGTTGCGCAGGCGCTGCCAGGTTGCGCGGATGTCTTCCGGATTGACCTGTTTTACGGCAGCGACCAGCTGCTGGCGCCGATCAAAACCGGTCCAACCGAAGCTCAATTCGTTCCAGTTTCGGGCAGCCAATTCAGAGAGACGACGCGGTTTTTGGGTCAGGCTATCGATGACGGCTTGGCGATAGCTTGTCAGCGCTGACTCATCGAGTGCCTGAACGCGAGTGTCGAACTCGGTCATGAAGGCATCCATACGCGAGAATAGCGTCTTGCTGTCTTTGGACGGCGACTGAACCAGCATGCTCAGCCCCGGTGCGTCGAGCATCGGGGAGTAACTCGCCGAGACGATGTACCCCAGCTGCTCATCAGTACGCAGGCGACTGTAGAAGGGGGCTTCTATCAACTGCCCGAGGACGGCGAGGCGTGCCTGACTTTGCAGTGTGCGGTCCTCGCCTTGCAGATAGCGCAGCGCGCCGGCATCACTGCGCGTACTGTTCGGACGCAGTGCTGTCTGCTGACTGATCTGACGCACTTCCAGTGTCGGAATCGCCTCTCGCGTGACACGTGGTGCGAGGCCATTGACGACCAGCTGACCGGTGTCGCTCGCCTGTTTGGCAGTGAGGTTTCCGGTCACCATTGCCTGCACATGCAGACGGGCCAGGAAGTGCTTGCGGAAGGCGTCCAACGTTTGGCTATTCACCGTGTCCAGCGCTGCCATCATCTGAGGCGTTGTTGCCAGCGGACCGATCAGCGTTTCACTGAGGCTGCGGCCCAGCTGTGAGTAGAGAGGAGCCTGCGCCCGATTTTGCAGGTTGCGACGCAGCCGTTGAGTAATGCGCTCAAGCGTGGCTGGCACTATCTCGCCATTGACCAGTTGATCGAGTACTTCGCGCATTTCCGGCTGCTGGCCGTCACGCCAGCCACTGAACTGCAAAGTGATGCCGCGGCCATGAGCGTAGGCCAGCGCATCCTGTCCCGCCAAGCGTGCAGGATACAGGCGCGCATTGAGGCTCTCATTCAGCCAGGCGGCCAATACACGGCTCATGACCTGCTCTTCTACTGAGGAGCTGATCTCCGGATTCAGCAAGCCGAAGCGCCACTCGGCCTGTGGTACGCCAAAGCTATCGTTGCCTTGATACCAAAGTTCTGCGCCTGGCTCATCCAGCAGCTGTGTCGGTGCTGCATTTGGCAGCTCGAGCACGCGGAAATCGCTGGCCAGATACGGATTTGGGGCTGGCAGTGCCAGTTGATTGGCCAGTGAATCGGCAGTACTGGCGGAAGCGCCATCAGTCGCAGCGCTTGAAGTGGCATCGTCATCGCTCAGGCGCGTCAGTGTGTAGGGCGCCTTGAACCATTGGCCCTGCTCATCGCCTGTCACATTGGGGCCGGAGTAGACCTCCAGCAGGTTGTCCTGTGTAAGACGTGCCAGCGTCTTGTCGAGCAACGCTGCGTCAAAGTTCTGCATCAGATAGGGCGCAGCCAGGACTTCCTTGACTGGATAGCGCGTCATCATCATCGCCAGACTGCTGGCGAGATCGACCGGTGAGCTACGCTGCTGGAAGCGGAATTTCTGCTCGCCCAGCTTGGCCTGCTCGGCGTAGCGCCAGTCGTTGATGCCCTGCTTGCGGACCAAGGCCAGATAGTCGAACAGCGCCGCGCGAATTTCCGGTTGATGCTTGGCACCTTCCGGCGTCAGTGTGATGTCGATACTGAGCATCGCGTTGTGGCCATCGCTGAGGCCACCACCGGCGGAAAGGGCGTCCGCCCAGCCCTTGGCTTTGAGGGCGGCGAGCAAGCTGCCTTCTCCTTCGTGACCTATCAAGTTGGCGAGATAGCTGACGGGCTGAGTGCGATAGTGCTCGATGGGATCGTCGATGGGGAACATGAACGCAAGCTCACGTTCCTGCTTGAGCGCTTTGACCTCGAGACGTGCCGGGAGCTCGCCTTGTGTGACGAGGGGAATATCAATCTCGGGGCGTTTCAGATCACGATTGGGCACATCGCTGAAATTGCTGCGCGTGAGTTTTTCCAGCGCGTCGAGAGATTGTGGTCCTACCAGTGACAGGCGCATGACGCCTGCACCGTAGTGAGCGGTGTAGAAGTCCACCAGGCGCTGGCGGAGGCTGCCGGCGTCAGTATCTTGCAGGGTATCGAGGCTACCGACGCTGAAGCGGTTGAAGGGGTGCTCAGGATTCAGTGCCTTCTCGACAGCCTCATAGACGCGACGCCCATCATCTTGCATGCGCGCCTGGTATTCGGAGTTCACTGCGTGACGTTCGCGATCCACGTACTCGGCATTGAACTGAGGGGCGACAAAGAAGCGTGCAAAGCGCGGCAATGCCTCACCAAAGGCCTCTGGCTCGATATCGAAGAAGTAGTTGGTGTCCTGGCTGGCGGTAAAGGCGTTGTGATTGCCACCATGCTTGGTGATGAAATCCTGATAGGCATCCGGATCAGGATAGCGATCAGTGCCGAGGAACAGCATGTGCTCAAGGAAGTGTGCCAGCCCCAATACATCCTTGGGGTCTTGGGCACTGCCGACTTCCACGTCCATGGCTGCGGCTGCCTTGTCGGCGTCTGGATCGCTGACCAGTAGCACCCTGAGGCCGTTGTTGAGAGTCAGGCTACGATAGCTGCGCTTGTCATTCTCGCTCTTGATGACCGGCCCCGTTTGCGCGTTGACGCTGACATTCTGGGCACTGCCTGGCGTGCTGTTGGCATCTGCCAGTACAGCACCAGGGGAGAGGCCAGCCAGAACGATGGCGGCGATGGCGGCACTTAGGCCGAGTGGGCGAAACCTGGGTAGCAGTGGCATCTTCTCTCCTGATACGAAAGACCGGTGGCGGCAGAGCGTGAGTGAAAGAACAGGCATATGCGAGCTACGAGGCCAGTGCGTCACTAGACGCATGGTGACGTCAGACCAGCATTGGGCCAGTAGGGTGCGCCACACTCCATTCCTGATGTGCAGGGTCATTGACACGGCGTGCCACCGGGAAGGCTGCAAGGCTGGCATCGGGCGCCAACATGGCGCGGACTGTTTCCAGTGGTGTATCGGCCGTTAGCCACTCACGTACCTGATGCGGCGCAATGACGGCCGGCATGCGATCGGTAAGGCGAGCGCTGACACCGGCACACGCCACGCTGATCAAGGCAAAGCTGTCACGTCCTTCCGGTGGCATACCTTCTATCAATGGCGGGCTGAAGTGACGCGTCCAGATAGCTGCCAGCAGTAAGGGGGCGCGATCAGCATGTGTGACCAGAAACGGTTGTTTCATGTTGGGCTGTTCCTTCCAGACATAGACACCACCGACCGGAATCAGTGCCCGTTGGCTGATGAAGGACTCACGAAACATGCGTCGCGTTTCCAGAGTTTCCGCACGGGCTATGTGCGGTGCGTGGTCCATGATGTCCAGCCAGCTAGGCGTCAGTCCCCACAATGCTGGTACCAGGCGCAATTTTGAACCTTCAAGCCGTAACATTGAGGCCGGCATGCGTGGTGCGCGATTGGCACTGATCAACATCTCTTCGCGCAACTGACGAGCGAGTGCAGCGGTCGCGAGCTTGCCGAACAGCTCACGAGGCGGCAGATCGTCGGGAAAGGGAGGGGTGTACAGGCGTCCGGCCACAGAAATCCTTGAAGGCGGAAGGCGAAAGGAACATGCAGGGTGTCGCGCTGCCCAATGGGGTGTGACGACCTCGCTGCATGCGGCGTACGCCAGCATGCCACACCTTGGTGGTGCTTGCGTTTGCGCTCAGTCTCGATATGCTGGACGGAAACAGTGTTCGATTCAATGGCTGGTACGGGCCGCTTCAAAAGATGTCGCAATGACATCGTATGCCTTTGCTCACCCGTGCAGTACGGACACACACCGCGTCAGATTTGCTACGCGGTAACGCATCTCAAGCATCAGAGGAATTCGATGGCCCGTCCACGTCAGCATGCACCGGAAGCGCTGCATGCGCGGGTAATGGAGACCTGCGATGAATGGCTCAAAGCACAGCCTGTTCACGCCCTGTCTCTGCGCAACCTCGCTCGTGAAGTGGGTTGCGCGCCCAGTACCCTGCTCAAGCTTTATGGCAGTTTTGGTAACCTGCTCCAGCACGTCAATCTGGCGACGCTGGACCGTCTGCATGCTGCGATTGCCGGCCAGGAGACACCGAGTCCTTCGGAGCGCCTCAAGTCGCTTGCGCGTGCTTATTGGGGGTTTGCTCAGCGTGACCCTTACCGCTGGCAGCTGCTGTTCGATTTCCCGTTGGCACAGGAAGGTGAGCTGGATCAGCGTCAGAACACGATGATCGAAGGGCTGTTCGAGCGCGTCGAGGGAGCGCTGGTCGAGTACGCACCTCGTGTGGAGTCTGTCGAGGCCAAGCGCATGGCGCGCACCCTGTGGGGTAGCGTGCATGGCTTGGTCCAGCTGGGCATGAACGAACGTCTTGGCCTGTGGCAGGGGCAGCCATTGGAAGTGACTGAGCTACTGGATCAGTTGCTCGATACCATGCTGGCAGGGCTCAGGGTACGCAGCGAGGCTGCGATTGCGGGGGATGCTACGGAAGAGGGGCAATGAGTCGAGAATTGCTCCGTCGTCCACGGTTCGCGCCCTTCTTCTGGACCCAGGCCCTTGGGGCCTTCAATGACAACCTGTTCAAGAACGCCTTGTTGCTGTTGATGACCTTCGTGGTGATCGAGCAGCGGGGCTGGGACACTGGCATCGTCAATAATCTGGCCGCCGGTTTGTTCATCCTTCCCTTTCTATTGTTTTCTGCTTGGGGCGGTCTGCTGGCAGATCGTCTCGACAAACAGCGCCTGATCGTCAATCTCAAGTGGCTTGAGCTCGCGACCATGAGTGTCGCGGCAGGGGCCTTGATCTTTGAAGCCTGGGAGCTGCTGCTGGCGCTGTTATTCATGATGGGCACTCAATCGGCGCTGTTCGGCCCCGTCAAATATGCCATCCTGCCGCAGCACCTCAAGGCGGATGAACTGGTCAGTGGCAACGCCTGGGTCGAGCTGGGAACATTCCTCGCGATTCTGGTCGGTACGCTGGCCGCTGCTGCATTGATGGCGCTGGGCGGTGATCTGGCGCGCTGGGCACTGTCGGCATCGCTGGTCACGCTGTCGCTGCTCGGAGTCTTCGTGGCGCGCAGAATTCCGCCGGCACCGTCGCTTTCACCAGGCCCTGTGCCGTGGCGGCCGCTCTCCGGCAGCATTGCCGTGATGCGCGAAGGGCTGGGTAATCGTCGTCTGAAATGGGCACTGCTCGGTATCAGCGCGTTCTGGTTCCTCGGGGCCAGCTACCTCACTCAGTTGCCCGCCTATGCACGTGACATCGTGCATGGTGCAGAAGGGGCAACTTCCGCGCTGCTGGCCGCCTTCGCGATCGGTATCGGGATGGGGTCGTTGGCCTGTGAGCGTGTCTCGCGCGGTCGACTCGAAACCGGGCTGGTGCCTTTTGGCGCACTGATCATCTTCGTTGGTGGGCTGGATCTGGCCCTGCGCCCGATGCTAGGTAGTGCTGAACAGGCAACGCCATTGTTGGAGCTGCTGCAGGTGTCGGGATTTTGGCGCATGTGTCTGGATCTCGGCGTGATCGGTTTCGGCGGCGGGCTTTATATCGTCCCGCTGTATACCCTGCTGCAGGTGCGCAGCCCCGAAGATCATCGTGCGCGTGTCATCGCCGCCAACAACGTGCTCAATGCCTTGCTGATGGTGCTGTCGGCCGGATTCGGCATCCTGATGCTCAGCACGCTGGGGCGCAGCTTGTCTGATTTCCTGTTGGTGCTGGCCGTCATCAGCGCGCTGATTGCCGTGGTCTGCATGTTGCGTGACCCGCGGCCCTTCCTGCGTCTGAATATCTTCATCCTCATTCACCTGATGTATCGCCTGCACCTCAAGGGCCGCTGGCGGATTCCGGCGGAGGGAGCGGCACTGGTGGTCTGCAATCACGTCAGTTTCATGGACGCTCTGATTCTGGGAGGAGCGAGCCCGCGACCGCTACGCTTTCTGATGGACGCCGAAATCTATCACTCGCCGTGGCTAAAATGGTTCTTCCGTATTGCCGGGGCCATCCCGGTCGATTCGTCACGCAAGGACCCTGCGGGTGTGCGGCGTTCACTGGAAGAGGTCGGCAAGGCGCTGCGGGCTGGGGAGGTCGTGATGATCTTCCCTGAAGGCCAGCTCACGCGTGATGGTGAAGTCGGGCGGTTCCGGCGTGGACTGGAGTTGATCCTGGCGCGTAACCCGGCGCCGGTTATCCCGATGGCCCTGGGCGGGCTGTGGGGCTCCTGGTTCTCCCACGGAGGGGGGCCGGCCTTTGCCAAGTGGCCGCGTCGTATCCGTGGGCGGGTTGAGCTGTGTGCCGGACGTACCTTCGAAGCTGAAGGTGTGAAGGCGGCAGAACTCGAAAGCGCGGTGCGTGACCTACATCGCAAGGCGACTCGCTTGAGTAAAGGCCGGTAGTGGCAGACAGCTCTATTGATACTGCATGCGAAAACGCCGCTCATGGCTTCATGAGCGGCGTTTTGCGTTTATCACCATAGGCTCAACAGCCAGGCGATAGCGATTCGCATGGCTAGCACGCTGGCGCTGAGGATCAGCAGGGGCCGAGGAGCTATTGGTAGTGGTGATGAACATGATGCCCTCTTGCACAAGGCTAGAATGACACAGGCCCACCAAATGGCGGGCCTGTGTCTGCTGATGGCGCGGGATGACGCCTTATATCAGGGGCGGCTCACGCGAGCTGCCTGCCAGCAGCGAGCCGAGGTGATCTGATTGTCCTTCACCTGTTGGATCTCGATGCGCGTGGTACCTATCGCCAGGCTGGCGGGCGCATCCGGAAACGATTCAAGATGCTCAAGGATCAAGCCATTGAGTGTCTTGGGTCCGTCGGTGGGCAGTTGCCAGCCGATCGCCTTGTTGATCTCACGGATGTTGGCCGTCCCTTCGATCACGTAGCTGCCGTTGTCCTGCGGGTGAATCTCCTGATGAGTGCCGGCTACGTCAGTGGTGAACTCGCCGACGATCTCTTCCAGGATATCTTCCAGCGTCGCCAGACCCTGCACGTCACCATACTCGTCGACCACGATACCGATGCGACGTTTCTGCTTTTGGAAGTTGAGCAGCTGTGTGTGCAGCGGGGTGGATTCTGGAATGAAATAGGGCTCGCGAGCCTCCTGGATGATGGAAGCCTTGGTGATCTCATCCAGTGACAGGAAGCGTGCGGCATTGCGCAGGTGCAGGATGCCGATGATGTTGTTGATGTCACCTTTGTAGACCGGCACGCGGGTGTGCTGACTCGCGCGGACATGGCTAAGGATGATGTCGAGATCGTCATCGAGGTCGATACCGAAGATTTCCTGACGCGGCACCATGATGTCATCGACAGTCACATTCTCGAGGTCGAGAATCGATAGCAGCATGCCTTGGTGACGGCGAGGAATCATGCTGCCTGCCTCGTGCACCACAGTGCGTAGCTCGTCGCGGGTCAGGCTATCGGCATTGCCACTGACATCGCGCACACCGAATAGACGCAGCAATCCATTGGAAATGCCATTGACTAGCCATACTAGTGGATAGAGCACCTTGAGCATCGGCTCGAGAACCAGTGAGGCCGGATAGGCAATGCGCTCGGGATTCAAGGCGGCCATGGTCTTCGGCGTCACCTCAGCAAAGATCAGCACTACGATGGTGAGCGCGGCGGTGGAAATGGCTGGACCGGACACATCACCGAAATAGTGAATGGCGATGATGGTAGCCAGTGACGCGGCCAGATTGTTGACGAAGTTATTGCCGATCAGAATAACGCCGATCAAGCGGTCTGGGCGGGAAAGTAGGCGGGTGACGCGCTTGGCGCCGCGCTCACCGCTTTTTTCGCGATGGCTCAGGCGGTAGCGGTTGATCGACATCATGCCGGTCTCGGAACTCGAGAAGAAGGCAGAGAGGATGATCAGAACGACCAATAGGCCGAACAGCAGCCCCAGCGGGGTGTCGTCGCTCAAGAGTGAAGGGTCCTCGGTGGCGGATTTAAGCGCATGATACTGTCACGCCGACGGCATTGCATCAGGCGATGCTGTCGGCGTTGCTGCGGGACTAATGAGCCGGGGCGTGCATCAGGGGGCGAATACTATCTGCAGCGCGAATTTGGTGCCGAAGAATGCCAGTGCCAGCACCAGGCAGCCGCCGAGTGTCCAGCGTGCTGCACGCTGTCCGCGCCACCCCAATACGTGGTGGCCAAATAGAAGGATGGCGAAGATCACCCAGGCGCCGAGACTGAGTACCGTCTTGTGGGCCATGTGTTGAGCGAACATGTTGTCGAGATAGATCATGCCGCTGATGATCGAGACGCTCAGTAGAATCATGCCAGCCCAGATCAGCTCAAACAGCGCGCGCTCCATGCTGGTGAGTGCCGGCAGCACCTGCACGATACCGCGAGTATGGCGTGTCTTGAGCGCATGCTGTTGCAGGGATAGCAAGCCCGCCTGCATGGCAGCGATGCTCAGAAAGGCGAGTGCTGCCACGGAGGTGAAGATATGGGCGATAAGCCCGGGCGAGAGTGGGTTTTCGGTATTGGCGCTCGGCAGATTCATCACGCCGAGTACGCAGACGGCCGCGACCGGGAACAGCGCCGCGCCGCCGGCAAGAACCGGCTTGAAAAGGCTCGCGACGACGAGCAGTAAGCTGATCGCCCAGCTGACCAACGAGGCGCTCTCGAAGAGCCCCAGGTGGAGCTGACCGCCATGATTGAGTGTCATCCATACAATCACCGCATGGCAGGCAACTGCGATCAGTGCAAGGCTGCGCACCAGTCGCGCGCGTGCCGGAACGCGACGTGTCAACGTCAGGCCCTGCCAGAGGCCAGCGCCGAGATAGAAAATGATGGCCAGAATGGCAAAGGGCAGAGCCTGCATGTGCTGTTGTCCAGGTGCCGGAGGGTGTTGGGAGAGCAGCCCTCATCTGAGGCGCTGTCTATATGCAGAGACTATACCGAAAGCACTGGCGGGATTGCATCCACCCTGGGGCTTCTGTCATGGCTTATACCGAGGAATGAGGCACATCGGCGCACATATTGCCCTGATCATCAGTGCGCCTATCATGGAGACAGACCCGCCCTGTGCGTATAATGCGTGGCAGGATAACCATTCACGCGCTGGGGCGTCATGCCGTGACGCCGGAGTCGAGCAAGTTTCACATTCTCGTCCCGCTGCGCGGCCCCCAGACGTCCCTAGCCGGAGAGGCCCATGTTTCAAAGTTTGAGTGATCGCCTGTCGCATACGCTGAAGTCGATTACCGGCCAGGCCAAGCTGACGGAAGACAATATCAAGGACACTCTACGCGAAGTGCGTAAGGCGTTGCTTGAGGCGGATGTTGCTCTACCAGTGGTCAAGGCCTTCATCGACCGTGTGCGCGAGCGTGCTGTCGGTCAGGAAGTATCCAAGAGCCTGTCGCCGGGCCAGCAGTTCGTCAAGATCGTCCAGCAGGAGCTGGAAGCGATCATGGGCGAAGCCAATGAAGGGCTGGTGCTCAAGAGCAACCCCGCCGTCATTTTGATGGCAGGCCTACAGGGTGCTGGTAAAACGACGACCGTGGCCAAGTTGGCGCGCTATCTGCGTGAGCGTGAGAAGAAAAAGGTATTGGTGGTCTCGGTTGACGTCTATCGTCCTGCGGCCATTGATCAGCTGGAAACGCTGGCCAAGGAAGTGGATGTCGACTTCTTCCCTTCTGATTCATCCCAGCAGCCAGTCGCGATCGCTGAAGCCGCGATGAAGCATGCGCGTATCCAGTTCCACGATGTGGTGCTGGTCGATACCGCGGGCCGCCTGCATGTCGATGCCGACATGATGGACGAGATTGCCGCACTCCATCGCACCCTCTCGCCGGATGAGACACTGTTCGTCGTTGATGCGATGACGGGTCAGGATGCCGCCAATACCGCCAAGGCTTTCCATGAAGCCCTGCCGCTGACGGGTGTTGTGCTGACCAAGGCTGATGGTGATGCACGTGGTGGGGCGGCATTGTCCGTACGTCACATCACTGGCAAGCCGATCAAGTTCATGGGGATGGGCGAGAAGGTTGATGCTCTCGAACCCTTCCATCCGGATCGTGTTGCGTCGCGTATCCTCGGAATGGGCGATATGTTGTCGCTGATCGAGGAAGCAGAACGCACTGTCGACAAGAGCAAGGCCGAGCAGCTGGCCAGCAAGGTCAAGAAGGGCGAGGGCTTCGATCTTGAAGACTTCCGTGATCAGCTCCAACAGCTCAAGAACATGGGTGGCATGGGTAGCCTGATGTCCAAGCTGCCGGGGATGGGGCAATTGGCGGAGGCCGCCCAAGGCCAGGCCAGTGAGAAAGAGTTGGGCAAGCTTGAGGCGATGATCAATTCCATGACGCCCAAGGAACGCCGTAACCCTGATCTCATCAACGGCTCGCGCAAGCGTCGTATCTGCATGGGTTCCGGTACCCAGGTGCCGGATCTTAATCGCCTGCTCAAGCAGCACAAGCAGATGGCCAAGATGATGAAGAAGGCTGGCAAGAAAGGTGGCATGCAGAAGATGATGCGCGGTATGTCCGGCATGATGGGTGGCGGCGGCCCGGGTGGCCCTGGAGGTATGGGCGGCATGGGCGGCCCCGGCGGTGGTATGGGGGGCATGGGTGGCGGTCGCTTCCCGCGTCGCTAAGTCCCTGACGCCTGACGGTCTTTATCGCCAAGAATTGTGCTCCACGACATCGTTGGTGTCGCGGAGCGCTTGTACGGCCTTGGAAAAAGGTTTCCAAGGCTTGCCGATTTCCGTAGAATGTCGCCTCTTCGTGTGGACCCTCCACGCGAAGCCGAGTTCTGTGGCACGTTTTTCACTTCAACACGAAGGACAGATTACGCAATGGTTACCATTCGTCTGGCACGTGGTGGCGCCAAGAAGCGTCCCTTCTACCACCTCGCTGTAGCTGATTCCCGCACAGCCCGTGATGGCCGCTTCATCGAGCGCGTCGGCTTCTTCAACCCGGTCGCTCGCGGCCAGGAAGAGCGTCTGCGCGTCGATCTCGAGCGCGTCGCTCACTGGCAGCAGCAGGGCGCACAGGTCTCTGACCGTGTCGCTCAGCTGCTCAAGGAAGCTGGCAAGCAGCAGGCTTGATATCCAGGATGCCTACTCACTCCAATAACCCGCAGCCGACTGCACACTCACCGCATGGCGATGATGTTGTAGTGATGGGGAAGCTTACCAGCCCCTATGGCGTGAAAGGCTGGCTCAAGGTGTATTCCTACACCAGTCCGATCGACGGCATCTTCGACTATGCCGGCTGGATGCTGAAACTGGACGGGAAGCAGATTCCCGCACGGCTCACGCAGGCCCGTCGCCACGGCAAAGGTCTGGTGGCACAGCTGGAAGGTGTCGATAGTCGAGAGGCTGCGCAGGCGCTGGCCGGGGCGGAGATTCTCTTGCCCAAGCAGCAACTGCCGCAGTTGGAGGTGGGTGAGTACTACTGGCATCAGCTGGAAGGTCTCGAGGTGGTGACGCTGGATGGCCAGCGCCTCGGGAAAGTGAGCACTCTGATGGAAACCGGTGCCAACGACGTTCTGGTGATAAAGCCGAACGACGACAGTATCGATGAGAAGGAACGGCTCGTACCGTACCTTCCGAATCAGGTGGTTCGCGATGTGGATCTCGCCACTGGACGCATAAGCGTCGATTGGGATCCCGAATTCTGATGTTAAGCACAGAGAGCTGACGCCTGTGTGGATTGGTGTAGTAAGTCTGTTTCCGGAAATGTTCACGGCGATCACCGCCAGTGGAGTGACCGGTCGAGCGGTTGATAAAGGCCTGCTCGAGGTCGATTTCTGGAATCCGCGTGACTACGCCACCGACAGGCACCGTACGGTCGATGATCGTCCCTACGGCGGAGGTCCCGGCATGTTGATGAAGGTCGAGACTCTGCGTGGCGCCATTCGTGACGCCCGCGCCGCTGGCGGTGACAATGCTCGTGTGATCTATCTCTCCCCGCAAGGCCGCAGGCTGGATCAGGCCGGTGCCCGTGAATTGGCGACGCAAGAGCGCCTGATCGTGGTCGCTGGACGCTATGAAGGCATTGATGAGCGTGTGGTGGAGGAAGAGATCGATGAGGAGTGGTCGATCGGCGATTACGTCCTGTCTGGCGGTGAGCTGCCAGCCATGGTCTTGATCGATACGGTGGCACGCCTGGTGCCGGGCGTTCTTGGGCATGAATCCAGCGCGGAGGAAGATTCCTTCACCGATGGCTTGCTCGATTGTCCGCACTACACCCGCCCCGAAGTCATCGACGGCAAGCGGGTGCCGGATGTCTTGCTCAGTGGCAATCATGCCCTGATCAAGCGCTGGCGGTTGCAGCAGTCTCTGGGGCGTACCTGGCTAAGGCGTCCAGATTTGCTTGAGAGCCGCACGCTGACTCGAGAGGAGCGTAAGTTGCTCGACGAGTTCATCGCGCAGCACGCCCGGAAAGGCAAGGTCTGACCTTCGCGGACACTGCGTTCGTTCTAGGAGAAGGCCGCCATCGTGGCGGAGGTGCGGCACGGCCCGGAGTCATCTTGCGGGAGCCCCGTGGCGCGTCACACACAAGGTCGATCCCCGTGTTCAAGGCCGTTTGCGGTGCCGGGGTCATGACAAACATCAGCCCCAGGGTTTGATGCTAACGAATTTGGAGCTAGCGATGAGCAGCAAGAATAAACTGATCCAGGCGATCGAAAACGAGCAGATGGGCAAGGAAATCACGACCTTTGCACCGGGTGACACCATCGTCGTCCAGGTCAAGGTTGTGGAAGGAACTCGCGAACGTCTGCAGGCCTTCGAAGGCGTGGTGATCGGCAAGCGTAACCGCGGTCTGAACTCCGCTTTCACCGTCCGCAAGATCTCCCACGGTGTGGGCGTCGAGCGTACTTTCCAGACTTACAGCCCGCAGGTTGCCGGTATCGACGTCAAACGTCGTGGTGACGTGCGTCAGGCTAAGCTGTACTACCTCCGTGAGCGTAGCGGCAAGTCTGCACGTATCAAAGAAAAGCTGGGCTAAGCGCTCCGCATTTTCTGAATGCAGAACTCGGCACCATGCGAGGGTGCGAATTGCCACTTGCACTCTCGTAGAGAACACCCCGCCATGCATCGCATGGCGGGGTGTTCTTGTTTTAGAAAATCGAAAAATCGATGACGAGCAGAAGGGGTTAATCCACTCGTCAGGCTGTCAGAGTAGAATCGATAGTCACTTGAGCAGTAAGCGCTCTCGTATCGCTGGCTTCAGGAGGCGCAGGGATGACAGATGATAATGGGCTGGTTGAGCGCTTCCTCGATACGCTCTGGCTGGAGCGCGGTGCCAGCGACAATACGCTTGATGCGTATCGCAGTGACTTGCAGGCATGGCGCCATTGGTTGTCGGCTCAAACGTCGGAGGGCGCAGCGATAGTGCCTTTGTTGTCGGCCTCCTCGCAGCAGATACAGGCCTTTTGTGATTCGCGGCGCGAGTCACATGCCTTGCGTTCTACTGCTCGTTTGTTATCGGCATTACGTCGCTTTTATCGCTGGTCACTGGCAGAAGGAATGATCGAGTCAGATCCCTTGCATGAGGTGCGTCTGCCGCGCGTGATCCCCAGTCTGCCAGGCACGCTGGATGAAGACGAAGTCGAACGATTGCTTCAAGCCCCCGACCTTGACACCGCCATTGGTTTGCGTGACCGCACCATGTTGGAAGTTCTATATGGCGCGGGCCTGCGTATCAGTGAGCTGGTCAACCTGAGTGTCGATGCACTGAATCTTCGCCAGGGAGTCGTGCGTGTCGTCGGCAAGGGAGATCGCGAGCGATTGGTGCCTTTGGGCGAGGAGGCTTGTGACTGGTTGTCACGCTGGCTGTCCGCTGGCCGACCTGCGATGATGACCGACCAGACGCGTCCGGCGCTGTTTCCGGGGCGGCAGAACAAGGCAATGACGCGGCAGACCTTCTGGCATCGCATTCGTCATCATTCCGTGACGGCGTCGATTGATAAGCCGCTGTCGCCTCATACGCTGAGACATGCCTTTGCCACGCACCTGCTCAATCATGGTGCCAATCTGCGTGTCGTGCAGTTGTTGCTGGGTCATCGTGATCTGTCCACGACCCAGATTTATACTCATGTGGCCCAGGCACGCCTGGAACGTCTGCATGCCGAACACCATCCGCGCGGCTGATCAACGATTGCCTCGCCCGCGGACGTCAAGGAGAGATTGATGAGCAAGTTTACCCGCCGCCCGCAGCGCCTGAGGCATGTGCTTCGCCTGATTGGTGCCGGTACACTGTTGACGCTTCTGACACCGCTGGCGCAGGCCGATGCATTGGATGATCTGCGTGACAAACTGGTCGTCAATGGGAAGCCGTTGCCAGTCGAGTCATTGGCATCCAGTCCGATCAAGGGGCTTTATGAGGTGCGCCTGACAAGCGGCGAAAGCTTCTATACCGACATCGATGGTCAGCACCTGATCGTGGGTGAGATGTACCGCAACGATGCTGACAAGGGGCTGGTCAACCTCAGCGAACAGAAGGCCAATGGCGAGCGCCTCAAACTGCTGGGCGATGTCAGTGAAAAAGACATGGTCATCTATCGTCCGGCAGGCGAGATCAAAGCGGTCATCAGTGTCTTCACGGATACGACATGCCCTTACTGTCGCAAGCTGCACAAGGAAGTCCCGGAACTGAATGCGCGCGGTATTGAAGTGCGCTATCTGGCCTTCCCGCGCGGTGGCATGCGCTCTCAAGGTGCGCGAGAGCTGGCGCAGGTATGGTGTGCAGAGAATCCTACCGAAGCCATGAACCGCATCAAGAATGAAGGCGAAGTGCCCAAGCAGACCGCTAGCTGTGATGCTCCGGTCGCAAGCCAGTATGAGCTCGGCACGCGCATGGGTGTGCAGGGGACGCCAGCCATCGTGATGCCGGATGGTCAGATGGTGCCGGGTTATCTGCCGGTCGATCGTCTTGCCACGATGCTGGGCGTCGATGGCTGATGAGTTGCAAGTGATATAACGATCACGCGTTGACAGGCCGTTCTGCCTTGCTACCGTGGTCACGGCAGACTGTAAGGTTAAATGCTGTCTGGATAAGAGACCGACGACAGGTCGGCAGGGCGTCAGCGCGATAGGCGCGGCCATCAAGGCTGGATACCGTAACGAGAGAGGAAAGCGACGTTGAAACCGGTGAAAGTAGGAATCTGTGGTCTGGGTACCGTAGGCGGCGGCACGTTCAACGTGTTGACCCGTAATGCCGATGAAATTGCGCGTCGTGCTGGGCGCCCTATTATTGTCGAACAAATCGGTGCGCGGCGTGATAACCCCGACTGCGATATCACCGGCGTCAGCCGTACCCATGACATCTTCGAGGTGGCACGTAATCCCGAGATTGATGTGTTGGTCGAGCTGATTGGTGGCTATGACGTCGCTTATGAGCTGGTGATGGAAGCCATTGCCAATGGCAAGCATGTCGTCACTGCCAACAAGGCACTGATCGCTGTACACGGTAACGAGATCTTCCGTGCTGCTGCCGAGAAAGGCGTCATGGTTGCTTTCGAGGCGGCTGTTGCAGGCGGTATCCCGGTCATCAAGTCACTGCGTGAAGGCTTGGGGGCCAACCGTATTCAGTGGCTGGCTGGCATCATCAATGGTACTGGCAACTTCATTCTCAGCGCGATGCGTGATGAAGGCCGTAGCTTTGACGACGTCTTGGCTGAAGCGCAGGCACTAGGTTACGCCGAGGCAGATCCGACCTTCGATATCGAAGGTATCGATGCCGCACACAAGCTGACCATCCTGGCGTCCATCGCCTTTGGTGTGCCGCTGCAGTTCGACAAAGCCTACACCGAAGGTATCTCGCGCATTACTGCTGAGGATATCGAGCAGGCCGATAATCTTGGTTATGTCATCAAGCACCTGGGCATTACGCGTGCGACTGGCAAAGGTCTTGAGCTGCGCGTGCATCCGACGTTGATCCCGAAAGAGCGTCTGCTGGCGAACGTGCATGGCGTCAAGAACGCCATTGAGGTAATGGGTGATGCCGTCGGCCCTACTCTTTACTACGGTGCTGGCGCCGGTGCTGAGCCGACAGCCTCTGCTGTCGTTGCGGACTTGCTCGACGTAGCGCGTGATATCTCCACCGATCACCGCTACCGCGTGCCGTATCTGGCTTTCTCCGAAGTCAATCAGCACGGTGATACCTTGCCGATCATGCCGATGGAAGACATCGAGACCGCTTGCTATCTGCGTCTTCAGGCTGTCGATCGCCCGGGTGTTCTGGCGCGTGTCGCCACGATTCTTGCCGAGCAGGGCATCTCCATCGAGGCGATCATCCAGAAGGAAGCCACCGAAGGTGAGTTGGTGCCGATCATCCTGCTGACGCATCGTGCTCGTGAGTTGCACATGAACGAAGCGATTCGCCAGCTGGAAGCGTTGGTGGATGTTGCCGGTTCCGTGGTGCGTATTCGTGTCGAGGATCTCGACGACAACGCCTGACGGTGTGCAATCGGGAGGGGGCTGAACGTCAGCCCCCTCCCGTTGGGCTGCCGGCGAGGGCCGGGAAGGGTAAGAATCATTCAGGTGGCAGAGGCCACGGGAAGACACGATATGCGTTATATCTCTACGCGCGGCCTGGCGCCAGCGCTCGGTTTTGAAGATGTGGTTCTCACGGGGCTTGCCAGCGATGGCGGCCTGTACGTGCCGGAAACTCTGCCACAGTTCAGTGTGGAAGAACTGACGGCAATGGCGGGCGAGTCCTACGCGGAAATCGCCTTCCGTGTCATGAAGCCGTTCGTCGATGGCGCCATCGATGACGAGACCTTCCGCACCATCGTGCGCGAGACCTACGCCACCTTCAGTCATGATGCTGTCGTGCCGCTCAATCAGCTCGACAGCAACCATTATCTGTTGGAGCTGTTCCACGGCCCGACGCTGGCCTTCAAGGACGTTGCGCTGCAGTTGTTGGGGCGCCTGCTCGAGCACTTCCTCGCCAAGCGCGGTGAGCGTGCTGTCATCATGGGGGCGACTTCGGGTGATACCGGTTCTGCTGCCATTGAGGGATGCCGTGCCTGTGACCACGTGGATATCTTCATCCTGCATCCGCATAACCGGGTGTCTGAGGTGCAGCGCCGTCAGATGACGTCCGTGCTGGCACCCAACGTCTTCAACATTGCTATCGAGGGCAACTTCGATGATGCTCAGGCGATGGTGAAGGCCAGCTTCGCCGATCAGGACTTCCTGAATGGCACGCGTCTGGTCGCGGTCAACTCGATCAACTGGGCGCGCATCATGGCCCAGACCGTCTACTACGTGGCTGCCGGTGTGGCGCTGGGCGCTCCGGCGCGTCAGGTCAGCTTCACGGTGCCGTCGGCCAACTTCGGCAACATCTTTGCCGGTTATCTGGCCTCGCGCATGGGCTTGCCGGTGCGCCAGCTGGTGATCGCCACCAATGCCAACGACATCCTGCATCGCACCATTTCCTCCAACGACTTCTCGCGTCAGGAGTTGAAGGCGACGCTGGCGCCGTCGATGGATATCGTGGTGTCCTCCAACTTCGAGCGTCTGCTGTTCGAGGCCTACGGCCGCGATGGTCAGGCGATCCGTGAGTTACTCGAGCACTTCTCACGTGAACCTGCGGCACTGGCGGATGCACCGCTGGCGAAGCTGCGTGAGCTGTTCTCCAGCCACAGTGTCGATGACGAGACGATTCTCGAGGTTATCCGTGAAGCGCATCAGCGTACCGGCGAGATCCTCGATCCGCATACGGCTACCGGCTATCGTGCGGCAGAGGTCTGCCGTACCGATACTGCGACACCGATGATTACGCTGGCGACCGCGCACCCTGCGAAGTTTGCTGAAGCGGTAGCGCGTGCAGGCTTTGCGGGCGTTGATCTGCCGCCGCATCTGAGTGACTTGCTTGAGCGCGAAGAGCGTTACAGTGTGCTGCCGGCTGAATTGACTGCCGTGCAGAACTTCGTGCGTGAGAATCGCCGCGGGTGATCGCATCAGCTACCGGTCGGGCCTTTTAGGCTGATCGGTAGCCATTTTTCATGGCCGTCATTTCTGCAGTCCGCTGCCGAAATGACGGCCATGTCGTTTGTCAGGAGCCATCATGTCAGTCACTCCCTCATCGTCGCCCGTTTCATTATCACAAGGCACCTTGGCGCGCCCGGATGAGCGTACGCTCACGGCCAGCATTGCGCGCGTCATTCGCCCGCGTACACGTGACGAGCGCCTCTATCAACAAGGCCTTGCGGCAGGTCTCAGTGAATTGCAGGCGCGAGTGTTGGCAGGGCGGTTGACGCTCGAAAGCTGCAAGGCGCCGCTGGAGGCCTTGATCACGCCTGCGCTCAAGCATATTGAGCATCCCGAACGGCTGGCAGACGGTCGACGTGCGGCAGAGCGCATCGCCCGCGCTGTCAGTGACGGCGAGCACATCGGTATCCTCACAGATTACGACGTCGACGGCATTACCTCGCATGTAGTGATGCTGCGCACCCTGACCGAGTTGTTCGATGTGCCTTACGATCGCGTGCATAGCTTGATCGGGCATCGCATTCATGACGGCTACGGCATCAGTCTGCCGCTGGTTGAGCGCATCATGACACTGAGTCCGCGTCCCACTCTCATCGTGACCGCAGATTGTGGCTCCAGCGATGAGGCGCGCCTGGCGCTGTTGAAGGAAGCGGGAATAGAAGTGGTGGTGACGGATCACCATGCATTGCCGCAGGAAGGGCCACCGGCTTCTGCCTATGCAACCGTCAATCCGACACGGGCCGATTGTGCCTACCCGGATGCGACCATCGCTGGCTGTATGGTGGCCTGGTTGACCATGTCACTGGCGCGTAATGTATTGATCGAGCAGGGCAGGTTGCCAGCGAGTACGCCAAAGTTGTCACCGTGGCTATCGTATGTCGCTCTTGGGACCGTGGCTGATTGTGTCTCGCTTGGTGGGAGTGCCA
The DNA here is from genome assembly GCF_002213105.1 of Cobetia sp. QF-1. Classification (NCBI taxonomy): domain Bacteria; kingdom Pseudomonadati; phylum Pseudomonadota; class Gammaproteobacteria; order Oceanospirillales; family Halomonadaceae; genus Cobetia; species Cobetia sp. QF-1. The sequence continues at coordinate 1,126 of NZ_NBVS01000013.1, read as the reverse complement.
TCAATCGTGCAGTGGTCAATCTCGGCCTGACACTGATTAATCGTATGCAGGAGCCTTGTTGGCGGGCGATGGCCGAGCGCTTGGGCGCTGATAGCGTACCTTTCAATGCCGAGACGCTCGCCTTTCAGATGGGGCCGCGCATCAATGCGCGCTCACGGCTGGATGATCCTTATGCTGCGCTTCACTTCATGCTGGCACGGGAAGATGCCGCGGCACGCAGCGCTCTGGATGTGCTTGACCAAGATAATCAATCGCGCAAGGCCATCGAGGCGGAGATGGTAGAGTCGGCCCGCTCGTTGGCCATGGAGTCTTTGCGCGCCGGGCATCAGATCATTGTGGTCTACCTGGAAGACGGCCATCCCGGTGTACAGGGGATCGTGGCTTCGCGGCTGGTTCAGCAATTTGGGCGGCCCGCTGTCGTACTCACACCTGCTGCAACGCCGGGTATGCTGACAGGATCGGGCCGCTCCATTGAAGGGTTGCATCTGCGTGATGCATTGCAGCGGGCACACGATCTCGCGCCCCAGGGCTTGCCGCGCTTCGGTGGGCATAAGGGGGCTGCAGGGGTAGGGCTGCCCCTGGTCGAGAGGAGTATCTTTACTGATGCCATTCAGCAAGCGGCTGCCGAGCAACTGGGTGATCTTCCGCTCAATCCGCTGATACTCAGCGATGGTGGGCTCAATGAAGGGCAGTTGAGCCTGGAGACGCTGGATGAGATCGAGCGCCTCGCCCCCTTTGGCCGCGAGTTTGAGGCACCGCTTTTCGAGGGGCGCTTCATGATAGAAAGCTTGCGTCCCGTAGGGGCCGACGGTACCCACCTTTCTATGGAGCTTTCGCTGGGGCGAGTGCGCATAAAAGCTATCTGGTTCAGAGCGCTGACACCTGGTGAGGCGCCTGCCTTTGGTTTGGGGGATGTCCTGCACTGTGCTTATAAGCTGTCACGTAACCGGTGGCGGGGCCGAGAGTCCCTCCAGCTTATGCTGGAATATGCTCTGCCGGTGTGATGTATGAGCTCTAGATGACATTTCTTCCCAAAAGGCCTTGCGCTGAACCGGTCCGGTGCGTAAAGTACGCATCCGCTGCCGGGGACGCATGGCGTTACCAGCGGTGAAAGAGGTGTGCAGGT
>NZ_NBVS01000012.1:0-109370 GCF_002213105.1 Cobetia sp. QF-1 | reverse complement strand
CAATCGAAACAATCACCTGCACACCTCTTTCACCGCTGGTAACGCCATGCGTCCCCGGCAGCGGATGCGTACTTTACGCACCGGACCGGTTCAGCGCAAGGCCTTTTTGAAGAGATTGTCATTCAGTTGTCATGCCTGATCAGGCAAGGCACTACCCACGCCAGTCCAGGCTCTCATCTGCCTTTTTGCTCCTTCTATGGTTTCTCTCTACCCCGTCTTCTATCTACCCCCTTTCAACAGACTTTCTGCCAATCCTGCTCCGCCCCTACTACATACCCTCTACTTAGCCGCGCTCAACAACTTCCACCACCATGCCTGAATTCCAGTCCCCAAGAACGCATTCGGCCCCGCCATGAATGGCGGGGCCGAATATCAGAGATCACACTCCCCTGCTTATCCTTGCTTGCTGCTGCGCATCTTGCGCCCTAGCGCCATGACTGGGCCACTGGCCACATAGAGAGCGAAGAGGCCGAGCAGCATCACGGACGGCTCCAGTGAGATGACCACGAAGGCCAGCACGATAGCGAGCAGCGCCACGAAGGGCACCGGCCCCTTGAGATCGATCTCCTTGAAGCTGTAGTAGCGGATATTTGACACCATCAGGATGCCGGCAGCTGCCACCACGAAGACCATCAGTGACTTGAAGGCGAAGGTTTCGGCATCAAAGTTGTGCATCGTCCAGACGCAGCCAGCGACCAATGCGGCGGCAGCCGGACTTGGCAGGCCAATGAACCACTTCTTGTCAGTGGAGCCAATCTGGACGTTGAAGCGCGCCAGGCGCAGCGCTGCACCGGCCACATAGACGAAGGCGGCGATCCAGCCGATCTTGCCCACATCCTGAAGTATCCAACTGAATGTGACCAACGCTGGCGCCACGCCGAAAGACAGCATGTCTGCCAAGCTGTCATATTCGGCGCCAAAAGCACTCTGAGTATTGGTCAGGCGTGCCACTCGTCCGTCAAGGCCATCAAGTACCATTGAGACAAAGATGGCAATGGAGGCATTGGCAAACTCACCGTTCAGTGCGCACACCACCGCAAAGAAACCGGAGAACAACGCCGAGGTGGTAAACAGGTTGGGCAGCAGGTAGATACCACGTCGTCTGACAGGCTTGCCATCCTCAACCGTATCTTCCACTACCTCACTGTCATCCGTGAACTCTTCCACCACCTTGTCCAGCACGGAACTGGTGCGGCGTGGCTGCTCTTCAGGTGCATCTTCTGCGCCGGGATGTCGATTGTCGTCAGTCATGGGATTCCTTGCATCTTGCCTCGTCGTGGCAGGGTAACGTCATTCTACACCTGCCAGTGACCGCGAATAGTGCTGACACCCTAGCGGCCTCATCGCTGACTGTCACTTTCCTCATCGACTCATTACCGATAGATACGCATAAACGCAAGCGGGGCGCCCTCCTGATGGAGAGCGCCCCGCTCATTTCACGCCAGATCCAGAAGGAAGGATCAGTTGCGTGACTTGTCGACCAGCTGGTTGGCCGTGATCCACGGCATCATGCCACGCAGCTTCTCACCGGTCTGCTCGATCGGGTGTTCAGCATTCTGACGACGACGTGCAGTCATCGACGGATAGTTGGTGTTGCCTTCCTGGATGAACATCTTGGCGTATTCACCGCTCTGGATGCGCTTCAGTGCATTACGCATAGCCACACGGGACTGCTCGTTGATGATTTCCGTCCCCGTCACGTACTCGCCATATTCCGCATTGTTGGAGATGGAGTAGTTCATGTTGGCGATGCCGCCTTCATACATCAGGTCGACGATCAGCTTGAGCTCATGGAGACACTCGAAGTAAGCCATTTCCGGTGCATAGCCAGCTTCCGTCAGGGTCTCGAAGCCCATCTTGACCAGCTCGACTGCGCCACCACACAGGACTGCCTGCTCACCGAACAGATCTGTTTCGGTCTCGTCCTTGAAAGTGGTCTCGATGATACCGGTACGACCACCACCGACGCCGGCAGCATAAGACAGGGCAATTTCCTTGGCCTGACCAGAAGCATCCTGGTGGATGGCGATCAGATCAGGGATGCCGCCACCTTTGACGAACTCGGAACGCACGGTGTGGCCCGGGGCCTTCGGCGCGATCATGATGACGTCGAGGTCAGCGCGCGGAACCACCTGGTTGTAATGGATATTGAAGCCGTGAGCGAAGGCAAGAGTCGCGCCTTGCTTGAGGTTAGGCTCAACCTGATTCTCGTAGATAGCCTTCTGGTTTTCGTCCGGCGCCAGAATCATGACCACATCAGCAGCCTTGACGGCATCTTCAACTTCAGCGACTTTCAGGCCTGCTGTTTCAGCCTTGGACCAGCTGGAAGAGCTGCGACGCAGAGCAACAGTGACGTCGACACCGGATTCCTTCAGGTTGTTCGCATGAGCGTGGCCCTGTGAACCGTAACCGAGGATGACCACCTTCTTGCCCTGAATGAGGGAAAGGTCGCAGTCCTTGTCGTAATAAAGTTTCATTGTCATTGCTCCTGGCGGCACATCCATACAAATGGATGGCATGAAATCATGAAATAGCGTGTCTGTTGTTCTTGCCGTCTCTCGCCTATCGGGAGAAACGTTCAGCAGTGTCCAGCGCCGACGACCAACTATCCTGGGCCGCTCTGCGTCTCGGGAGGTCGTGCACCCTGATGATCAAAACCTGTCTTGCGACTTTGATCAAGGTCTGCCGTCCCCCTCTTGCGCGGCGATGACTCCACCTTACCCGCCGCCCATCGTTGCGTAAAATGCTATATTTGCACTACCACATGCCGATTATTGCAACGACAGGGATTGGCTATTCACCCCAGGACTCACAGACAGCGGACCTTCGGAATGGACAATCGCCAACTCAAGCAATTCCTGACCCTCGCCGAGACGCTTCACTTCGGACGCGCCAGTACCGCCTGCCATCTAAGCGCCTCAGCGCTGTCGCGCGCCATTCGCGCCATGGAAGAAGACCTGGGCGTCACTTTATTCGAACGTGACAACCGCAGTGTCGCTCTGACGCCCGCCGGCGAACGCTTCCGACGTCATGCTCGCGAACTGCTGAATCAGTGGGATGACATACGTCAGTCACTGCTGGAGGACAGCAACGAGCTACGCGGAGAGCTATCTCTCTATTGCTCGGTGACCGCCAGCTATAGTTTCTTGTACGACATTCTCGCCGCCTTTCGCGCTCGTCATCCACATGTGGAATTGAAACTGCACACAGGTGACCCGGCAGTGGCGCTGGAGCGTGTATTGATGGGCCATGAGGATCTCGCGATTGCCGCTCGCCCCGATGTACTGCCAGCCCGCCTTGCCTTCACTGACTTTGCCGAGTCACCGCTACGCTTTATCGCCCCACGCCGTGATGGCCCCGGCCAACAGCTTGAAGGCATCGATGAGACAGGTGCAGACGAGACAAGTATCGATTGGGCACGCGTGCCGATGATTCTTTCGGAGACTGGTCTCGCACGTGAACGCTTCGATGTCTGGTGTCATACGCGAGGCATCAAGCCGCGCTTATACGCTCAAGTCGCCGGTAACGAAGCAATCGTCAGCATGGTCGGATTGGGATTTGGCATCGGCGTGGTGCCACAGATAGTGCTCGACAACTCTCCGCTGGCCGATCAGGTACGTATCCTCGAAGTCGATCCGCCGCTGACACCTTACAAGGTGGGACTGTGCGTGCAGGAGAAGCGTTTGCGGCACCCATTGGTGCGCGCCCTCTGGGATGAGCTGCCTAACAGTCCATTACGCACCACCGATTGAAAACCTCATCCGCCGGAATCCAATAGACCGAGAAAGGAAGCACAGATGAAAACGGCGCCCCGAAGGGCGCCGTTTTCATCTTGCGATCTTGCCTATGCCTGTCTTACAGGCTCAGCACCTTCTCGCCACGTGCAATGCCAGAAACACCCGTACGCGCGACTTCCAGTACGCCCACCGGCTGCATTGCCGCCAGGAAGGCATCCAGCTTGCCGGTGTCACCAGTGATCTGGATGGTATAGAGGCTCGGCGTGATATCGACGATCTGGGCACGGAAGATATCCGCCGTCCGTTTGATCTCGTCACGCTGAGCACCCAATGCCTTGACCTTGACCAGCATCAGTTCGCGCTCGATGTGGCTGCCCTCGGTCAGATCTACCAGCTTGACCACATCAATCAGCTTGTTGAGATGCTTGGTGATCTGTTCGATGACCTTATCTTCACCCACCGTGGTGACCGTAAGACGTGACAGCGTTGCATCTTCCGTCGGCGCCACGTTGAGGGTTTCGATATTGAAGTTACGCTGTGAAAACAGGCCGACGATTCGTGACAGCGCACCCGGTTCATTTTCCAGCAGAATGGAGATGATATGTCGCATCAGGTCCGCTCCGTCTTCGTAAGCAGCATGTCACGCATGGAGCCAAGAGGCACCTGCATCGGATAGACGTGTTCACGCGGGTCAACATAGACATCGAGGAACACCAGCTCGTCCTTGTTGCGGAAGACCTCTTCCAGCGCCGGCTCCAACTCTTCCACCGTGTGCACCTTGATGGCACGGAAGCCATAGGCACCCGCCAGCTGGACAAAGTCCGGCAGCGACTGCATGTAGGAATGCGAATGGCGAGACTTGTAGTTCAAGTCCTGCCACTGGCGCACCATACCCAGCGACTGGTTATTGAGATTGATGATCTTGACCCCGACACCATACTGCTTACAGGTCGAGAACTCCTGCATCATCATTTGGAAACTGCCTTCACCAGTGAACAGCACCACTTCGTCATCCGGGTAAGACATCTTGATGCCCATGGCCGCCGGGAAGCCAAAGCCCATGGTGCCGAGCCCACCGGAGGTGATCCAACGATTGGGAAGTTCGAACTTGTAGTACTGCGCGGCAAACATCTGATGCTGACCGACGTCGGTCGCTACAAAGGCTTCGCCACGCGTCACGCGGTGCACCGCCTCAACGACCTGCTGAGGCTTGAGTGGCTCACCCGGGGCAGCCGGCTCGTAGAGCTTGCCTTCACGTTCGGCACGCCAGCCATCGATCTGGGTCCACCAGGCGGCCAGCGCCTCAGGATTGGCCAGCTCGCGCCCCTGCACAAGGCTGATCATCTCGTTGATCACGGCGTCCGCCGGACCGACGATCGGTACATCGGCGCGCACGGTTTTGGAGACCGAGCTCGGGTCGATATCGACATGGATGATCTTGGCGGTCGGGCAGAACTTCGAGGTGTTGTTGGTCACGCGGTCATCAAAGCGTGCGCCGATACAGATGATCAGATCCGTATGGTGCATGGCATTGTTCGACTCGTAGGAGCCGTGCATGCCAGGCCAGCCCAGACACTGACGATCGCCTTGCGGATAGGCACCAATGCCCATCAGCGAGGTGGTAATCGGGAAGCCGAGACGGCGGACCAGGTCGGTCAGCGCCTCACAGGCACGCCCAGACACCACGCCACCACCAGTGAAGAACAACGGGCGACGCGCCTTGAGCATCAGCTCAACCGCTTTCTTGATCTGACCACTATGGCCACGGGTCACCGGGCTATAGGAGCGCATGCGTACTTTTTTCGGGTAGCTGTACTCATAGCGCTCGGTCGGTGCCGTCATATCCTTCGGAATGTCGATCACGACCGGCCCGGGGCGACCACTACCGGCAAGATAGAAGGCCTTCTTGATGACGCCCGGGATTTCGCTCGGGTGCCTGATCGAGAAGCTGTGTTTCACGATGGGCCGAGTCACACCGACGATATCAGTTTCCTGGAAGGCATCTTCGCCAATCAGGTGACTGGCGACCTGTCCGCACAACACCACCATCGGAATCGAGTCCATATAAGCGGTGGCGATACCGGTCACGGCATTGGTAGCACCGGGACCTGAGGTCACCAGTACGACGCCAGGCTTGCCGGAAGCGCGCGCATAGCCATCAGCCGCATGAGTAGCAGCCTGCTCGTGACGGACCAGAATGTGCTGGACCTTATCCTGGCGGAACAGGGCGTCATAAATATGCAGCGCCGCTCCCCCCGGATAGCCGTAAATATATTCCACGCCCTCGTCGTGCAGGGCGCGGGCGATCATGTCAGCGCCGGAAAGCAATTCCACTTGATTATTCTCCCCTGGAGGTCTCGAGTGCGTCCGGCGGCAATACGCAAGCCGGATCGAGTGCGACCTGAATGTCGCTGCCGTGTTGTCACGGCACCTGATGCCAAACCCTGGCGTCTGAGGCCCGGTTAGGGCCTGCACTCTTGTCGCATCGGTTGGATGCGGTCGGGGCTGATGGCCGGTCGGTACGGTTGGCGTACCCGGACCGGCGTATCCTTCGACAGGCGGACAGAGACTCAGCGTCTGTCCTTAACGCGGTACTTCGAGGGTCACTCGAAAGGCCGCGCCCGCAATCAGGAATGGTCAAGAGTCCAACAGCCACGAGAGGCTGTCAACTGCCCCTTACGCCACTTTGCGTCGCTTGCGCCAAAAGCCACGCAAAAGATGCAAAATGTCGCCACATCCATGCGCAAGACATCACCATCAGTCATTATTTCGCAATTTACTGCCTCATCAATTTCACATGAGTGTGTACGTAATTGCCTGAACACGACCACTCCTCGGAAATGACAACGCCCCGCGGCCTGCTGGACATTACTGCCAGCCGCCCGCGAGGCGTCGATGATGATGTGACTTTAGCGCGTGAAGGTCAGCTCACCGCCCTCTTCCGCCACATGGATGATATCCCCTGGCACGAAGTCACCGGCCAACAGCGAATGTGCCAATGGGTTCTCGATACGGCTCTGGATTGCGCGCTTGAGCGGACGAGCGCCATAGACAGGGTCAAAGCCCGCCTTGGCCAGCAACGCCATGGCCGCATCGCTGATCTCGAAGCCAAGGTCGCGATCTGCCAGACGCGCCTTGAGACGTCCCAGTTGAATGCCAGCGATCGAGGCGATCTGCGACTGTCCCAATGCGTGAAAGACGACGACCTCATCAATGCGGTTGATCAGCTCAGGACGGAAGTGATTGCCTACCACTTCCATCACGGCGGCTTTCATGTCGTCGTACTGGAAAGCAGCTTTATCAGCAGCTTCGCCTTCTGTCTCGCCTTCAACTACACCATTGAGACCACTCATTCGCTGGATCATCTCAGACCCCAGATTCGAGGTCATCACGATCACAGTGTTGCGGAAATCGACAGTACGTCCCTGACCATCGGTGAGACGGCCATCTTCCAGCACCTGCAACAGGATATTGAAGACATCCGGATGCGCCTTCTCCACTTCATCCAGCAACAGCACGGAATACGGTTTGCGACGCACAGCCTCGGTCAGATAACCGCCTTCTTCGTAGCCGACATAGCCGGGAGGCGCACCGATCAAGCGAGCCACGGAGTGCTTCTCCATGAACTCCGACATGTCGATACGCACCATCGCCTCTTCGGTATCGAACAGGAAGTTGGCCAGCGATTTACAGAGCTCGGTCTTGCCAACGCCAGTCGGGCCGAGGAACAGGAAGGAGCCGTTGGGACGATTCGGATCCGACAGCCCCGCACGTGAACGACGTACCGCGTTGGCCACCGCGATTACCGCCTCGTCCTGACCAATCACCTTCTCGTGCAGCGCCTCTTCCATGCGCAGCAGCTTGTCACGCTCACCTTCAAGCATCTTGGAAACAGGGATGCCGGTCCAACGCGAGACAACCTCGGCAATCTCTTCCTCAGTGACATTGGAGCGCAGCAATACGTGAGTCGAGGTGTCTGCCTCACCCTCACCCACCTCACTGATCTGTTTCTCAAGCCCGGGGATCACACCGTACTGCAGCTCGGACATGCGGCTGAGGTCGCCTGCGCGTCGTGCCTGCTCAAGATCGATACGTGCTTGCTCAAGCTCAGCCTTGAACTGGGCCGCACCCTGAATGCTGGCTTTCTCGGCCTTCCAGACTTCATCGAGGTCCGCGTATTCACGCTCCAATTCAGTGATCTGCACTTCCAGGGCATCGAGACGCTTGAGCGCGGCTTCATCCGTCTCCTTCTTGAGCGCCTCGCGCTCCATCTTTAGCTGGATCAGGCGACGATCGAGACGGTCCATCTCCTCCGGCTTGGAGTCCAGCTCCATGCGGATACGTGAGGCCGCCTCATCAATCAGATCAATCGCCTTGTCCGGCAGCTGGCGATCCGTGATGTAGCGCGAGGACAACCGTGCCGCCGCAATGATGGCGCTATCAGTGATATCGACACCGTGGTGCACTTCATAGCGCTCTTTCAAGCCGCGCAGAATGGCAACGGTGTCTTCTTCACTGGGCTGGTCGACCTGTACCTTCTGGAAACGACGCTCCAATGCAGCATCTTTCTCGATGTACTGGCGATATTCATTCAGCGTGGTGGCACCGACACAATGCAGCTCGCCACGCGCCAGCGCCGGCTTGAGCATGTTGCCGGCATCCATCGCGCCCTCGGCCTTGCCCGCGCCGACCATGGTATGCAGCTCATCAATGAACAGGATGACCTGCCCTTCTTCCTGCGACAGCTCCTTGAGCACCGACTTGAGGCGCTCCTCGAACTCCCCTCGGAACTTGGCCCCCGCCAGCAGCGAGCCCATGTCCAGTGACAGCACACGCTTGTTCTTGAGACCTTCCGGCACTTCGCCATTGACGATGCGACTGGCAAGCCCCTCGACGATAGCCGTCTTTCCCACCCCCGGCTCACCGATTAGTACCGGATTGTTCTTGGTGCGGCGCTGCAATACCTGAATCGTGCGACGAATCTCTTCATCGCGCCCGATGACAGGGTCCAGCTTGCCGGCACGCGCACGTTCGGTCAGGTCCATGGTGTACTTGTTGAGCGCTTCGCGATTGTTCTCCGCGTCTGCATCCCCCACGGCTTCACCACCACGCAGGGCATCAATCGCCGATGCCAGTGCTGGTTTCTTGACGCCGGAAGAGATGAACAGCTTGCCAAGATCACCGCCCAGCTCTAGCGCGACTAGCAACGCGAGCTCGGAGGCAATGAATTGGTCGCCGCGCTTCTGGGCCTCGCGGTCCGCGAGATTCAACAACTTGCCGAGTGCCTGAGAAGGTGCGACGTTGCCATCGAACTGTGAGACGGTTGGCAGATCATCCAGCTGACGCCTCAGGCCACTCATCAGCGCTGTAGCATCACCACCGGCCTTGTTAACCAGTGCCTTGAGGCCACCATCACGGTCCTCCAGCAACGCCAGCAACAAGTGCTGAGGATGGATTTCATTGTGGCCACGCCCGACGGCGAGGGACTGAGCATCGGCCAATGCGTTCTGTAGCTTGCTGGTCAGTTTATCTATGCGCATGGTGCTTCTCCTGAGAGTCATGGCGGTACTCCTTTTCTCAGGAGCTTCGCCTGTAACAATTCGTATCTGACACTCAAGATGGGGGCTGCCCAGTGGCTTTCAAGGGAGTTTTCGCGGCAATGCAGCATACATGGTGACTTTCCTGATCCAGATCACCTCGAGAGCACCTTCTGGTAAAAACAACAACGCCCCACCCACCTGAATCATTCAAGTGGGTGGGGCGTTGTGCGGACAATAATCGCTATCAGCTCATGCGAGCTAATCCCAACGAGTCCATCAAGGCAATTCAGCGCAGCCAGATAACGGTAGCCAAGCGCCCTGTCACACCATCATCGCGACGGTGGGAGTAGAAGCGCGGTTCTGATGCAGTACAGAAATGCCCACCGCTGACATGGCCAACACCAGCACGCTCAAGTCGCAGACGTGCCAGCTTGTAAAGATCACACATATAGTGACCCAACCGATAAGGGCTAGCTTCGAAGGCATCTTCCGCTGCTGGCTGATCAGACAGAAAAGCATCTCGTACTTCAGGGCCCACCTCGAACTGCGCATTGGAGATGGCCGGCCCTAACCAAGCCATCAGCTCACCAGGGTCTTCCCCGAGCCGCGCAACCGTGGCTTCGAGCACACCTTCTACCAATCCACGCCAGCCAGCATGTGCCACACCGATGCGAGTGCCCTGGCGATCGCAGAACAATACCGGCAAGCAATCCGCCGTCATCACGACACAGGCTTGTCCCGTACCGGTGCTGACACAGGCATCTGCACGCGGCGCTACGACTGTTTCAGAATGCTCCTCACCGTGGCAGACCTCGAAGGCATCCATGACCTGAGTGCCATGCACCTGATCGAGCCAGGCCAACGGGCGGCCATCATCAACTTCTGCCGCCAGCAACTCCCGCACCCGCGCCACCATTATCGGGTCATCACCGACATGCAGCGCGGGATTGAAGCCGGCAAAAGGGCCCTGGCTTGGGCCACTCTCGCGCGTGGTGACAAAGGCCTGCACCGGACTGGGTGCGGGCCAATCCGGCAAAATCAGGGTCGGGCGCTGGCTGTCGTGCATGTCATCTCCTTGAGCCAGCACTGTGACAATCGGCATTTTTCCTCGACCGTCACAGCGCCAGCACAAAATCAGCGGGCGATGTCTTCCTTGAGATAGTCGATCAGTACCAGCATGTCACCCGGCATCTCGGCGCGGAATTCAACTTCCTTGCCGGTAATCGGGTGAATGAAGGCAAGGCGACGTGCATGCAGCGCCTGACGCGGGAACTGACGCAACAGCTCCTTCAGTGGATCACTGGCACCCGGCGGCAACTTGAAACGACCACCGTAGACCGGATCACCGACCAACGGATAGCGCTGATGCGCCATGTGCACGCGAATCTGATGCGTACGCCCTGTCTCCAGCTTGCAGCGGACATGGGTATGGCCGCGGAAGCGCTCAACCACGCGATAGTGCGTGATCGCCAGCTTGCCACTGTGCGTGACTGCCTGGCGCTTGCGGTCCTTGGGATGGCGGCCGATAGGCGCATCCACGGTACCGCCAGCCGTCATCACACCGGTCACGACTGCATCGTATTCACGCGATACGGTACGCGCCTGCAACTGCTCGGCCAGCTCAGTCTGTGCCGTCAGCGACTTGGCGACCACCATCAAACCACTGGTGTCCTTGTCGAGACGATGCACGATACCAGCGCGCGGCAGCATCGAATTGCCCGGGCAGTGGTGCAAGATAGCGTTCAGCAAGGTGCCATCATGATTACCGGCCCCCGGATGCACGACCATGCCGTGGTCCTTGTTGATGACCAATACATCGTCATCTTCGAAGACGATCTCGAATTCGATATCCTCAGGGCCGTGACTGACTTCTTCTTCAAGCTCGGCGTTCAAGGACAGGCGCTCACCGCCATAGACCTTCTCGCGGGGCTTTACGGCGGCGCCGTCGAGGGTCAACACACCGGTCTTTATCCAGTGCTTGAGGCGCTCACGGGAATAGTCGGAGAAGATCTCGGCACATGCCTGATCGAAGCGCATACCAATCATCGTTTCCGGAATTCGCTCTTCGCGGTTAATGGTGTCTGCCATATTGCTCTCTGAGGCCGTTTCGCAGGAAAGGGCCTTTGCTTTATAGTAAGTGCGGATCGGCGGATTCTAGCATGCCCGCCATGGATTGCCCGAGATGAGGAAACCGATGCGCGCTCTTCCCTTGACTGCCCTCGCCCTGGCCAGCACTTTGCTGGCTGGCTGTGCGACCTCCGAGCCGGCACCGGATCTCCAGGAACAGGACCTGTATCGTCAGGCTCAGGTTTCCCTGGACACCAGCCGCTTCAATTCAGCGGTTCAGCAACTTGAAGCCCTGGATACTCGCTTCCCGTTCGGTAGCTATGCCGAGCAGTCGCAGCTGGAACTGATCTATGCCTATTACCAGGTCGACAACTGGGAAGCGGCACGCGCCGCAGCCAGTCGATTCATTCGCCTGCACCCTGATCACCCGCAGATCGACTATGCCTACTACATGCGTGGTCTGGCAGCGTACAGTGCAGGACGATTCAGTCTGGAAGCGCTGGACCTGATCGACATCTCGCGCCGCGATCTAGGGGCTACGCGTGATGCCTATATCGATTTTGGCGAATTGGTGCGTCGCTTCCCCAACAGCACCTACGCAGCAGATTCGCGTCAGCGCATCATTTATCTGCGCAACGTGCTGGCACGTGGCGAGCTGCAGACAGCTGATTTCTATCTGCGCAAACAGGCCTATCTAGCTGCTGTGAAGCGTGGCGAGTGGGTTATCGAGCACTACCCTAACACTCCTGCCACCCGCGATGCGCTGGCCGTGATGGTAGAAGGGTACTTGGGGCTCGGTCTACGTGACCGCGCCAGCGAGACTCTCAAGGTGCTGATCAAGAATGATCCGGACAACAAGCGTCTGGATGGTCGCACCTTCGACCCTCGTTACGTTAACGCTGACCCGCTCACCGTATAACTCAAGCACCATCCAAAGCATGGCAGCTGTACCTGCGCGGCGCCAGATACATGGCCGCAAACGAAAAGCCCGTGATCATTGATCACGGGCTTTTTTATGCTCTCACGCGTCAATCAGCATGGCACCCACTGCTGATCAAAAGATAACCACTAGCGGAATCACTCGCCGGCGGCCCAGCCATTGACGATCGGATAGCGGCGATCACGCCCAAAACCACGCGGTGTAACTCGCACACCGACCGGCGCCTGACGGCGTTTATATTCACAGCGATCGACCAAGCGTACTACCCGATAGACGTCTTCTTCCTCAAAGCCAGCACGGATAATCGCCTCAGCACTCATATCACTCTCGATATAGTGAGTGAGAATGGCGTCCAGGATGTCGTAATCAGGCAGCGAGTCGCTGTCGAGCTGATCTTCAGCAAGCTCCGCCGACGGTGGACGCGTGATGACACGCTCAGGAATCGCCGGCCCCATGGTGTTACGCCAATGGGCGAGACGGAACACCCACGTCTTGTAGACATCCTTTAGCGCGTTATAGCCACCGACCATGTCGCCATAGAGCGTGGCATAACCCACCGCCATCTCACTCTTGTTACCAGTCGTCAGCACCATCAGCCCTTTCTTGTTGGAGATGGCCATCAGCAGCACACCGCGACAGCGGGACTGTAAATTCTCTTCAGTGGTATCACGCTCGCTACCCGCGAAGCTCTCGGCCAACGTTTCGGTAAAGGCCTCGACCATCGGGGCGATGGGCATCACTTCATAACTCACGCCCAATAGCTTGGCTTGCTCAGCAGCGTCCTCCTTCGAGATGTCCGCCGTATAGTGATACGGCATCATCACGGCATGCACGCGGTCTGCGCCCAGCGCATCGACAGCAATTGCCAGTGACAGACCGGAATCGATCCCACCGGACAACCCGAGTACCACACCCTTGAAGCCACTCTTGTTGACGTAGTCACGCAGGCCCGTGACCAGTGCGCAGTAAAGAGATTCTTCCGGTGACAGCAGTTCGGCGATTTCACCAGACTGGGGTGTCCAGCGGCCACCCTCTTCCTTGAGGAACTGCACCGGCATCAGGCCGACATCCCACCACGGGGCCTGAACGCAGGTCTTGCCATCGGCATCGATCGCCGCGGAGCCTCCATCAAAGACCAGCTCATCCTGGCCGCCAATCTGATTGACGTAGACCAGCGGGCAACCCACTTCAGCGGCACGCTTGGCAAACAGACGATTGCGCTCAGCCGGCTTCTCGAGATGATAGGGGGAGGCGTTGAGGCTGACGAGGATATCAGCCCCCGCGTCACGGGCCTGACGCGTCGGAGTGCCGTCCCACAGGTCTTCACAGATCACGATGCCCAGACGAGCGCCACGGCATTCCACCACGCAGGATTCAGTACCCGGTGTGAAATAACGTTGTTCATCGAAGACCTGATAGTTGGGCAGCGCCTGCTTGGCGTACTCGGCGATCCATTCGCCATCCTTGAGCACACCGGCAAGATTATAACGCTGGCCATCCCGCATGCCGGGGTAGCCGACAATGACCATCACGCCACGCGCGACTTTCTTTGCCATGCGCGCACGTGCCTCTTCAAGACGTGCTTCCATGGAGTCGCGCAGCAGCAGGTCTTCCGGTGGATAGCCCGTCAGACATAGCTCGGGTAGCACCACGACATCGGCCTTATGCTCAAGACTCGCTTCACGAACGGCCTCAATGGCACGCTCAGTATTGCCGGGAATATCACCGACCAGCGGGTCGAGCTGGGCCATTACCAGAGTCAGATCTTGCATGCGGTAAGGATCTCTCGATTGGCGGTTCGATAAGGGGCCAGTACACTGTGGCCAGACATCTGGCTCAGACGATTGAGCCGTGTACCGGCCCATCTGAATTCATGATGGCCGCCATTGTCCCGCAAGGTCACGCCGCTGGCAAAAGCCGCTCGCGTCACCTCACCAGGGAGTTATATAGGAATGAGCCTGTTGATCATCCGTCTGCTGGTTTTCGTCGTCCTGTTCTGGGCGGGTTTACGCCTTTACCGCATGTATCGCCAATGGAAGCTGGGTCAGGAACACAGCGAGCATGGCGAACCTACTGAGCGTAAAGCCCAGAACATGGTGCGCTGCGCCTACTGCGATCTGCATCTGCCGGAAGACGATGCCATTCGCCATGAGGCGCTCACCTTCTGCTGCAATGAGCATCAGCAGCACTTTCTGGAGGAAGGGCCGCGCAAGTAAGCCAACATCCCTGGCCCGAACACGTTGTCCAAGCACGCGATCAAGCCCAGTGCGTCGTCGCATCTTCCGACGGCGTCTGGGCCAACAACGTAACAGGCTGATAGGGGACGGGATCAACAATCGGCGTGCGCCCGAGTAGTTGGTCCGCCAGCAGGCGAGTCGATGCCGGCGCCAACACTAGTCCATTGCGATAGTGACCGGCGTTGACATGCAGATGGCGTCGCTCTGGCACAGCACCAATGAACGGCGTGCCAGTGGGGGAGCCAGGGCGTAAACCTGCCCAATGATGCTCGACCTCACACTCCGCCAGCGCCGGAATGATCTCACAGGCACTCTTGACCAACGATTCACGCGCCTCAGCGGTGGTCGTCTTGTCGAAGCCGACCTCCTCTAGCGTGGACCCTGCCACGATACGACCATCGGCGCGCGGAATCACGTAGCGCCCATTCTTGAGCACCACTCGCTCCACCAGCCCCTTGGGCGCCTTGAACAGCACCATCTGGCCACGTACCGGACGCACCGGCAGCGCCATGCCTGCCTCGCTCAGAATCTCGCGACTCCAGGCACCGCCGCAGACCACGACCTGCCCCGCTGCCAACACCGAGTTGGCGGTCTGTACGCCGATAGCAGTGTCGTCCTGCATCAGAATGCCTTTGACCGCGACATTCTCCAGCAGACGCACACGTGGATGCGCCTCAAGCGCCGCACGCAAGGCCTTGCCAAGGCGCGGATTGCGAATGCTACCCAACGTCGGCATCCATAGCGCGGAATCACATCCAGGGGCGACGGCGGGTGCCTTGTCGTAGAGGAAATCTGCATTAACGCGAGTCAGCGGCTTGGCATATTCTTCAGACCAGGCAAGCGCTGTCTCGGCGTCCTCGACATTCAGGTACAAAAGCCCCTGCTGACGATATTCAGGATCAATGCCCGTGGACTCGAGCAGACGTTCGGCCAGCGAAGGATAAAACCCTTCGGACCATGCTGAGAGTCGTGAGATCGGTGAACTATAACGCCAAGGATAAAGCGGCGAGACGATCCCACCACCCGCCCAGGAAGCCTCGCGACCACACTGACCTCGCTCGACAAGCGTGATACTCGCGCCACCATCCGCCAGTTCCAGCGCAGTCAGCATGCCGATCACTCCCCCGCCTACCACTACAAAATCATTCACGCCTGTCTGCCCCTACCGTCAATTGCGAGAGTCTACGAGCATACCCTGCAGCCAGTGATCCACAAGTCACACGGATGCCTCCAGCCTATTAGCAAGCAATCCGCTACCAACAGTCTCCCCCGCCTTCTGCCGTGCGCCGACCGGTACTGCTCAGACTCAATGTCTTGCACTCAGTATCTTGAGCCTGCACGTCGATTGCCGTGGCCTTGAGCGTGAACGCCGTCTCATTGCCACTGATGCCTAGCGTATAAAAGCTTTCCGGTGATGTCGTGCCACGCCCCAAACCATCGGCGTCGCAGCTCGCATCTCCACCAATGCTCTGGGAGTACTCGCCACAGCGCGCCATGTAACGCTCCTGAGCCTGGGCAAGTGTGACCAGCGCAATGTGTGCATCCTCACGATGAGTTCGCAGTACATAACGCTGATAACTGGGGTATGCGATAGATGCCAGAATGCCGATAATCGCGACAACGATCATGAGCTCGATCAGGCTAAAACCACACTGCTTCCAATAAATATTTGTATGACGAGCAGCACGCAAATTCGTAATGAATCTTTTGGACATGGTGGCTTCCTGTCATTAAACAGCCACCGCAACAAGTTGCGATGGCTGAGATAAGAAGTGAGAACACTGCGCCTCACTAAGTGACTTACCGTAGCTGATACCAGGACACGCGGCCTGACGCAGAGGATGTCTGAACATTCAGCTCGAGCGGAGTGACCGCCCCTGGCTCACTCCCACTGGCACCAGTTGCCACAAAGACATGATTGCCAATGCTGGTCAGCCCGCTAGGCTCTCCAGAGAGCTTGATGCTGACCACGATATTACCAACCTCGGGACCGCTCTCATCCACCTTTCCGATCAGATCACCGACATCGAAGCTCTTGTCTTCATTGAGATCGAAAATCGGCACATAGCTTGAGTTTCCGCTGTCGTAGGACGGCAAACCTGTTTGCGCATCTACCGCGATCAGCCAACCACTACTATTGGCTTCACAGAAATTACTGCCGCCACCGTCCGTGCGAGTTGCAACCACCAGAAGATTACCTAGCAGGCTGGCCGGCTGGATGACCTCTTCCCCTGCATCCGTGAGATCCAGATACCAACCATAGCGAGAATCACTGTTATCCAGTTGCTGGCCATAATCAAAGAGCTGACCATTCAATGTACGGCCTACCAATTCACCTTCGCTGTATTGCTGCTCGTCAAAGGCACGCGATTCAAGTTGATTACGCCCCAATCCAAGATGCTGCCCATCATCCAGCACGGTGTAGAGACTTTGCTGAGTGGCCACATCATCATCAATCGGCGTATAGAGCTGCTCACCAGTGCCGAAGGATACTAATAAATTAGGCTCGCTCATGGTGTGCGTCACTCCAGTAAGGCGACTCAGTGTCGGCTTGACCGTGATCGGTTGAACACTTCCACTTCCACAGCTCTTTACATCACAGGTGGCTGTGAAAAGCAGGTTGGCACTCCACTCAGAAGGATCTTTCTCGCTGAGATTGAACTTCCATAACCGTCCCTGCATATCACCACCGTAGGCAAAGTCGACCGTTCCGTTGCCATCAAGATCAGCGACCTGAAGGCTGGTGAGTTCTCCTGCCCCACTGCCGCCAACAAGCTTGGCAATCGCAGTGCCAGTCGTCAGCTCACGCAGAAACAGAGTGGCGGAGGCCTGGTCGTTCTCCGGCTTGAGTCCATTGGGGACCAGTAATGCCTGTTGTCCATTGTTGAGCTGACCAACATGAACTTCGCCATAGACATAGCCAATATCCTTATCCTTGAGACCATTGCGATTATTGTCAGCCCCAAATTCCCAACCTGACAGCCCAGTGGTCGAGATCTCATTGCCTTTGACGGCATCCGTGACATTGAGTACGAAAACTCCACGGCCACCGCCGCCCAATCCAGAAGCTAGCCAGGTACTACCCTCGGATAATGTCGTCACTCGCGGGACGGCATCGACATAATAGCGATGCTGGTAACCAGTGCTCGCCAGATAGCCGAGACCTTCTCCGTTTTCTTCACTAAACAGCAGCTCAGGAATGTAGGCGAATTGCTCATCGCCTGTACCAAGATCAAAGGCATGCAACATGCCATCGTTGGCACCGACGAAAACACTGCCTTGGCTATTGTCATTGCTCCGCGTGATGACTACCGGTGAGGAGCCAATGATATCGCCTAGAACACTCCCTTGGCGGGTACGCAATCCTTTGCCTTCCAGCGCACGACTCCCCTTGAGCCAGGCGACCATCGCCTCACGCCCCTCACTCTTGCTCAAGTCATCGGGAGCATAGCGCTCTAGATCCTTCTGCTGAACATTGGTGAGGTTGCCTTCCGAGAACACGACTGTTGAGCCGTTATCGGCGGTATAGACCTTTCGATTGGCAACGCCTGCTCCCTTGAGATTGGCCGTCAACCTATCCGAGGCATTCCATAATGGAGATGTCTGGTTTGCCTCGAATGTATCGCTATCCACCACATCAATATCGGAATCGGAGTCCCCCTGCGTAACGGCTGATACTGCCATTACCTCTCCCGACCAGCTGGCCGGTGAGTAGCTGACCTGTAATATCGCGCCACCTGCCTCGACCTCGGCAGTACTCAGATTGGTCGCCACGCCGCTGACACTCTCGCCTCGTGCAACGATGTCGCGGGAAATGGCCGCCAGTGCATCAACCAGCGCCGCAGGGTCAGCGGCATTGAAGTAAAGGCCACCACCATCTTCTGCCGCCTGCTTGAGATCATCGATAGTGCTGGAGGTAGACTCTTGAACGTAGCCTGGCGCGCCATTCGTCAACGCGGTATTCCACTTGCTATTATCGGCGTCGACGCCAAAAGCTACTGTATACGTAGTCATTACTTGATCTTCATAACTTCCACTGCCTAATGTCGTCTTCAAGTCATTATGGGCATAGTGGTAGGCAACATCTGCAAGCGTTGTCTTGCCACCATAATTACCATTGGAATAATACCAACGGCGACTATCTCCATTAGCATCGCCAATATCCTCGACATTGTTACGGTCGCTACCACTACTCTCTCTATTCCAGAAACCATCAGTCACCAAAATAGTAAAGTTCTGCTGGCACATACCTCCTTCATCAGCACTTAAAATAGGAGATGATCCTAATCGTGAATATCTACCTGCATAGTATTCTCCTGCACGATAAAGGGCTTCACGCAAGGGTGTGCCTCGGTATGAGTTCTCACTACTAATGACACTTTTCTCTATGGCCGCTCGGAGTTCATCAAAGTGACTATTGGTGCTAGTATTTCCCAATACCCCCCCGGTAACCGAACTCAACAACCCAGATACCGTATTCAATATCTGAGTAATGATCCCATCTACACCAACACGCTGAGCAGTGTTAGCATTGGGATTGATCGTCAAGAAGCCAGTGCGATATTGAGTGCCGGTCAACAACTCAAGACTTGCGGCTTTCCCAACACTCAAGCGATCTCGATAGTAAGTAAACCAATTAGCATAATTCTGCTGCTCAGCACTTGTAAGGTCTATTACTTTACGCTCAAAATCACAACTTCTTTCCTTGTCTATGTAATAGGAAAAATCTGCCCTGCTATCTGTCAGGTCCACCATATTACTAGCATTATATCCCAAGGCATAATCAATCAACGCCTTCTTAGGATCACTTTGAGGAGCACGAGAACCACTGGACTCGAGCTTCCAAGGCTGATATTCAATATTTTGATTATATGCTTGTGAATTATAGGAAGCACAAAATAGTCGATCGTCAAGATCATATTGTGAAAAAATCCTCACCCAATATGGACTATAATTCCCACATCCACGACTCCTAGTGCAGTACCAAAGATCTCCATATAATTTATCATAGCCTCGAGCCGATTCCCCACCCGCAATAGTATCCTCAAAGGACATCGAGCCTGAGTCATCCAACATCAACAGTACATTGGGTGTGACACCGACATTCTGAGTAATAGGAAGCTGTGAAAGCGTACGCTCGTCATCTGCAGAAGCAGCGAAGCTTGTAGTAGTGACGAGTACCAGGCCGCAGGCTGGCAGCAGACGATAACGCGAGTAACGCTGTGTCATTGATAGTTCCCTTACTGTGCCAGTACGATTTCACTTTGAACGACCGCAAGCGCCAAGCGCTCACTGCCCATCCAACCGGCGGCCGTAATGCGATAACCGTTTTCAGGCAGAGCATTATTCATATTATCGGCATTGAGAATCCCCTGAACGGTACTGCCCAGATATTCAATGATGTAGTTGCCACTCACGTTAGCATCTAAATGACCAATGCCATCCCACCCGCCTGGCGTGAGCAGATTGCCTGGGGCTTCGACACCAGCCGCCGTCAAATCATAGAGACCTTTCTTTCCTGTTTCTGAAAATTCACCTAGCGGGATACTGCCATTTTCCAATGCGGCTTCTGCTTCTCGTAACAAGCCTTCGGCATTGGCATACGCAGTATCATAGCGCTGAGTATTGACCGTCATCCGAGTCTGCAACTGAGTGTTCTCGCTGCCCGAAACAGCCATCAAACCCACGACCACCAACATGACCAGCACCATCAATAGTGCCATGCCACCCTGCTGTCGCGCTGAAGAAAGCCCTGCATTCATAAACCGAGATTCCGTGGACTAAAGGTCATGGAGAAAATGCGCTGCATGGCACCACCCGCCTCACCTTCCACCTGGAGTGAAGGCGGAGTACTAAGTGTCAGATCAAGATGAATGCGACGCACCTGGCTCCAACGACTCCCCACTTCGGCAGCAGTCTGGTCTACGGCGTAACCACTTCCCGCAGTGATATCGAACTTCAGCTCCATATCATTCACGTAGCTGGCCAGCTCTTCAGTGCAGCCTGCTGCAGGGCCATTACCCGATGCATTATCCGAGCTAAGACAAAGCCGCTGCGCCTTATCATCGCTCGGGGCTAGCATCACCAGATACCAACGCTCGAAAGGATAAACGAAGGGACGAGTTTGCTGATTGCCGCCGTAACCATGTTGTAAACCATTGGCCAATGACAATTTGCCATCGTCGCTGGCACTGATGGTGTCGATATCACCACTTTCACAGTCACTCACCATCACGTAACTGCCAGATGCCAATTGCTCGCCACTGTAGTTCTTGACGTTCAACACCCTGTCCCCCTGCGCTGCAGATGACGAGAGCTGCCAACCACGTTGACCATCACTAGCGAGTGCGAGTGCCGGAATTTGCATGGCCAGGCGATCATAGCTCAGTCCCTCATCAATAACCGCTGTCACCTCTAGTGGCTGTGCATGAGTGCCAGTATTGTCGCTCACGCTTCCCAAAGGCGTGCAGCCCGAAAATCCGATATTGCGCATCACCGGTTGTAGCCGATGAGAAACGTGCCGCGCGCTCTCCTGCAGATAAGAAAGCGCTTCCTGAGTCGTCGCGGTAGTGCGCGTAGTCAGAAAGTACTGCAGTGCCATACCGGTGATAAAAAGCCCCAACACCAGGCCCAGCATCAGCTCAACCAGTCCCATGCCTTGCTGACGGTGGAAGCTTTGCTGGCGATGCTGGCGGCAACAAAAAGTAAGTAATGGCTTCATGGCGCGACCCGGACCTCGAGAGTTTCATTAAGCGTCTGTGCATCGGTATCGCTAGCACTGCCCTTATCGGCTGCTGCCTGCCAGCTTACGGTCAACTCGAGGAGGCTATTATTACCGGCGATGTTACCCACCGGGCTGCTCAAGCGGCTAGCGGTAAGCTCCTGCTGCCAGGCCCAGACATCATGTGCCGCCAACGCGTCATTACTGGTAATTCCCGTCTGCTTTTCTGCTTCTTTTGTACTGCCACCCAAATATTTTCCCTCTGAGTTGGCCTGGATACGCTCCGCCATGCCGATCAGAAGAATACGCGCCTCTGTACGCGCATAGCTTTCGCTATTGGCCTGTAGAGTTTCCATTTGCATCAACGCAAAACCAAGCAGGGCAATTCCCATCAGCAGCAGGGCAATCAGCGCCTCAATCAAGCTGGTGCCTCGTTCGGTAGCTTTTACTGGCCAGCATTTCTTACCCACAGCTCATTCCCCCATTACCGTACGCTTCCGGAGCCAAGCGCCCGATGACCGACAGCTCTAGCTGGCGATGGGCCGCAGAGGTGGCTGTCCCACAAATCAACAGTCGCGTGGTGTTACTGGCAGCCCCCTGATCATCAAAGGAGATGCTGTTAGTACCGCTCTGCACCAATGCACCACTAGCATGCTCACGTAGCACTTCAACCTTGTTGCTGCTGAAGCTGCTCAGCGCATCTGCTGGGCTCCCCAGCACCACAGCCCAGCCATTATTCCATTCAGTCGTCGCTTCACAGCGGCTACCGTCATTACTGAGCGGGCATACTGATACCTGCAACCCGCGGGTGACAGCCGTACTACGAGCATAATTAAGCGCAGAGGTCAGTGTCTCTGTCGTGCTAGCTACTTCCTGGCGCGCGATAAAGCCCTGCCAAGCAGGTACAGCGATGGTCGAGATAATAGCTAACACGGCAATCGTGACCATCAGTTCAATGAGGGTAAAGCCACGCATCATGTAGACTCGCTTACCAGTAAGGCTGCCAACAGTGGAGAGGTAAACAGGCATCATCAGGCGCTTCCATCAGAGGGTATCGGCGGGTCAGCCATATGCAAACATTCGTTATTAATCAGTTACACATTCTCACTCAGCCGACACGTAACAACAAGATTCCCCTGCCCTCCTCACTGGCATACATGCCTCCAAGCGCCGGAAACTGACATAAAAAGCCCCGGTCACGAATGACCAGGGCTCGGGGGCGACGCACATTGAGGATGTAGCCAGATCTACCAGCAATCGTTATCTTCGAGCGTATTCGGGTCTATTAGTACACCTCCAGATTTGACCCCTAATTCTGTCAGCTCAAAGGTTTGGCAGTCCTCATCATTGACCTGCGCTCCCTGCGCAGTCGCCGTCAGTTTGTAGCTGTCCGCGTCTCCTGCGACGGCCAGGGAATAGAAGCCCTCTTCACTGACCGCATCAGCCTGCCCCAACCCTATCCCCTCACCACCTCCTCCCAGTGCATCCCCACAACTGGTGGCATCCGTAACACTGGCAGTCGCATATTCACCACAGGTCGCCATGATGCGCTCCTGCATCTGGGCCAATGCCAGCAGCGATGTCGTGGCGTCAGTACGTCGTGATCGCTCGACCTGGGATTGATAACTCGGATAAGCGATGGAGGCGAGAATGCCGATGATGGCAACCGCAATCATGATCTCCAGCAGCCCAAAACCCGATTGTCGTCTGATAAGCATCAGCCACCCCGCCTCAACAGCGTGATATCACGAATGGCGCGCGGTTCACTGCGTGGGTCAAAGAGAATGCGCACCTCCTGTCCTCTCTGCAGGTGGAAGCTCTTCAGCTCCCGCCCCTTGCGAGTCAGCACTCGCGATGCCGGTACCAACACGAAACTGATATCGTCGAGCATTACTTGGTTGCCTTCGATAGAGTCAATGACACCCGTCATCTCTGACTCGCCATCCACCTCGATGGCCAACCCGGCGGAAAGTACCGTCGAACTCATACCCATCATTGCCATCCCTGCCAACATCGCCAACCACACGGTGCAGCGAGAGGGTCTATCTACGAGATAGCGTGCATCGTTCATCATTGGTTCTCCTAACGCAGCTGATACCAGGCGCTCCGACCCTCGAGCCCGCCGATGCCAAAGTCCATCACTGTCGGAAGCACTGTCGTGGTACCGCCCAGGCCTACGAACTGGGTATCGCCCACAAATTTAGGCGATGTCGGCTCACCGTCTACTCTGATCGACAATACGACCTGGTCGTTGACGTTGTCACTGGCATTCACCGTGCCGTCGTCATTGTAATCAAATACCTGTTGGACATTGCTACCGCTGCGCGACGGCTGCAGACCATTACGTAGACTGAGTGCGTTAAGCCAGCCACTGGCCCCTCCCGTGCAGGGACCATTACTGCCCGGGATGGTGGTATTGAAGACAATCAGGTCGCCTCTGACTGCCGGGATGGTGACCATGCGCTCACCTGAGTCTGGCAGAGAGACATACCATCCATATTGAGCACCATTATTATTCAGGTTGGCATAGTCGACGCTGACCCCAGTAACCGTGCGTGCGTCACTTACACCGGATATGTCCGAGAAGCTCTGTTTGACCAACTCACCATGGTAGCGACGCGTGGAAGCACCGGTATGCAATACGCTGTAGAACGCCTGCTCGGAGGTATCGACGGCATCCTGTAGCGTGACCAGTTGTCCTGTTCCCCAGTAGACATTCAGATACGGGGTATCGACGGTGCTATGGAAAACGCCACTCCGCGCCACGGCGACCCGTGAGGTGATTGGCTGACGTGAGGCTACAGGGCAGGTCGCGGAGGCACTATTCAGGGCAACGGCACACGACTGGAAAAGACGTGAGACCTGACCACTGCCCACAGTATCCAGCGCGAACTGGCGCATGTCGAAGGTCCAGACATTGCCGTGCAGGTCACCGGCATAGATCCAATCGGTAATGCCATCGGCGTTAATATCCGCAAGCTCCGGGCTCGACATGCCATTGCAATCGCTGTTCGAGGCAGTACAGCTGCCACCAGCATTACTTCCCTGCTGGGTATCCAGCAAAGCATAGTTGTCAGGATTTTCCAGATCGACGATGAACAGCTTTGCGCGACCATCACTGTCGGCGTTATAACCATTGCCGAAAATGGCGTACCAGCCCCCATCGTCGAGGCGTGCTACCTGAATATCGCTGAAGGTGTATCCCAGGTCTTCGTGGGTGAATTCCCATTGCACGACCTCTGAAGGAGATGTACCACCAGACTCACCAAGCGTGTCGAAGCTGTCAGGATCCGTGATATCCAGCATGTAGATCGCCTTACCACCGGCCCCCAGCCCACCCAATAACAGGGAATGCCAGCTGGCAGTGTCCTCATCTGATAACTGAACGTGGACATCACGAGCGACTGGCGTGGCATCGACATAATACTGGTGAACATAATCTTCATCCGCCAGCTGACGAATGCCGCGTCCATTATCGATACTGAAAGTGGCATATGGCATATAAGCAAATTTCTCTTCACCCGAACTCATGTCTATCGCATGCAGCATTCCATCATTGGCGCCGATGTAGACCATGGATTGACGGTCTTCATGAAGCGTCTTGAAGGCACTATAGGAAGAGGTTTCCATGTCATTGCTGTAACTGGCTGATGGCGGCCCAACTATCGCGGGTGATGCATGCACGATGTCACCCAGATAGTTACCGTTACGCTCCCTGAACAAGCTACCTTCATACTCGTCGTCACCCTTGAGGTAGCCGATCAGATTTTCGAGCTCTGACGTCTTGACCGCCGTCGCCACACCATTGAGCTTGAGGAAGGTGCCAGTGGTATCCAGGATCTGCCCTGTCAGCTGAGTAACGGTATCTCCGACGAGGTCCAACACCCCACTTTGACCGCCCTCAAGACCCAATCCGCCCAGCAGGCTATCGCCCCCTCCCAGAAGCCCCCCTACCAGGCCTGTCGTCACACCATTGGCCGCCTCACGGACTGATATCAATAAAGACTCTGACAACAGGGACTCATCGAGGAAACCGATCAGATCAAGGATTTGCTCAGCCTCAAGTGAACCTGCTTCCTCGATGTCAAAGAAGAACGCCTTCTCATCCACATCGGCAATACCCGGGTTATACGTCAGCACCTGGCGATTACCGCTGCGGCTGGCATCGTCGCGCAGCCAATCAGCAACAGACCACTGTGCCTCTTCCAGCAGGTCGCCATTGTTATCAATCTTGCGTGCCACGATGTCACCAGACCAATTGGAAGGATCATAGGTAGTCTGCACCAGATAGACATCACTGCTCTGTCCACTAGTAGTAATATCGAGGCTACCGGTACTGGCAGCGCGCCCAGCGATAGACTGTGCGATGTTATTGAGCGCATTGATCAATGCCTGAGGATTCGCTGCACTCAAGAACTCACCCCGACCATTCCAGGCAGCATGACGTAGATCATCAATCGTAGTATTGGTATCGGCAACAGGCTGCGGCCAGGAGAATGTGCTGGTGAGGCTGTCCGGGTTGTTCGACAGCGTGCCATCGACACCGAACCCGACGGTGTAAGTCACCATATGCTGGGCAGAGTTCTCGTCCACACCAGGTACTGTCGGCACGCTATCAATAAGGTCCGAGCGAAGGTCAGTGCGGTAATATTTCATCGCCACATCTGCCAGCGTATCGGAATAGGTATCGCGATGGCTGGCATTGATGAAGGTGCCGCTTCCACCATCGGCATTACCCACCCCGGGGCTGGAGCCATTCCAGTAACCATCGGTCATCATGATCGCGTAATTCTGCTGACACATACCACCTTCATCAGCACTCAAGATCGGCGCATTATTTCCTGTGCCCGCGTAATACTCCCCCGCCCTCTTGAGAGCCGAACGCAAAGGTGTCCCACCAGAAGGGTATGCGGTAAAGAGCTTTTCCAGCAGTGCATCGCGCTCATCTGAGTCTGTCATGTCAGCGACATTGCGATCATTACGCTGCTGGATGGTTTTCAAGCCAACGCGCGACTCATTGGTATTGATGACACCGGCCATGGCGGCCTTGGCGACAGACATCCGGTCACGATAATAAGTAAACCAGTTGGAGAAGTTGATCTGCTGCGCTGCGGTCAGTCGACTGACCACAACCTGCTTGGTGGTATCCACATACAGATTGTTCCCGGTACGATAAAGACCACATTCCCCAAAGTCGTATTCACCATCAGCGTCATCATCCGACCAGGGCATGTAATAGACCCCGGACAGATTGACCACTTCAGTCGGCTCGTAAGGATCAGAGCGTGCCGTATACAGAGTCTTGTCAGTGTAGGTGACTCCCAATCTGTCCTTGCCTGCCCAGGGCGAGTAAGTCAGCTGGGGGTTATAGGCGAGCACATTGAAACCGTTGCAAGAACCGATCGCCTTGGCCACCGTCGTCTGGGACTGATGGCTGACGGTGCCAAACCTATTGATGGTATAGACACCACTCCCGGTCAATATGGAAGAAGCTGGCTGATACCCCCAATATTCCACGCCATTATTGAGCGTGTCCTGCCACTCCATGCTTCCCGAATCGTCAAGGATAAACAGGATGTTGGGTTGAACGCCGGTCGCTTCCGTTACCGGCGCACGAGCAATTTCACCAGGGGCCGCCAGGCAAGGCAAAGCGAAAAGGCATAAGGCACCACTCAGCAGATAACGCATATCAATGCTCCTCTCAGAAATAGGGGCCCAGCTCCAGCTCGCTTTGCACCACCGTCCAGGAAGCGCCATTGCCTCCGCCGCCCCCCCTCGCATTGACACGGAAAGCATCAAGTCGGGTGCCCACGGCATTGAGTTCATTGCTTTGATTCAAGGGCGGCTCACCAACCTTGCCCAGGTACTCGATCACATAGGCACCGATAACGGCCCCAGTGACATCATCGAGTGTCTGAATGCCATTGGCTTGCCAATCCGCTTCCGACAGCGGATTGATCGGGGGGACATCCTCTGGCAATGCCAGCATCAACCCCGCCGAGTCATCAAAGTTGCCTAGCTCCCAGGCACCATCTTCAAGGCTTTCCTGAAGTGCACGTTCACCAATACTGAGACTGGTTTCTGCGTTGTAGTAAGATTGCTCAAAGTTGCGGCTATTGACCGCCATGCGGGTTTGTAGCTGGCTGTCCTCGACCCCAGTGACCGCAAGCAAACCAATGACAACCAACATGACCAGCACAATCAGCAGAGCAATTCCCTGCTGACGAACCGGCCCTTGTCCAACTTGAGTAGCAGAAATGGAATGCTTGTTAGCCATCATCAGCTATCCCTCAGTTGAAGGTTGCGCGGCGTAAAGGTGAGATTAAAGGTGCGCGTCAGGCGACCGTTGTTATCGCCCCCTGGTACCACGCCTGGCAGGCTTTCGAGCGTCAGGGCTATCTCGATACGACGAATCTCATCCCATCTGCTCTCGCTACGCACTGTCGCCGCCGGCACCTTGACGCGATCCACGCTGCCATTCCCCGTAGTGTCCAGGCTGAAGCTCACATCAAATCCCTGCACGCCGGATACCAGCTCCTCACGAGCGAAGGTGGCGTTGATGCGATCGATATACAGCGCCCGCACGGTTGAGTCAGTGGCCTGATCGTCGAGCCTCAGATCCCAAGCTTGTACCGGATAGAGGTAGGCGTTAGAAGACAGGGAGCTTCCGTAAGAACGAGACAGGGTGTCGTTAGTTTCTACGCGTCCTTGCGTTGTGCCCGAAACCTTGAAGACATCCGTGCTGTTACAGTCGCTGACCAGCGCAAACTCATCTGCGACAAACCCGGATTCACTACCGTTACGAACGGATAGAGGGCCGCCTAGAGAGCTCATGCTACTGGTCAATGTCGTCTCATTGCCGTCTTTGCTCGCCGAGACAAACGTTAGATTGAAGTAGCTGAGACTACGCTGAGTACGCTGCTGACCACCGAACGGTGCCGTTAGATCGTGCGCAGCATCCACGGAGCTTGAATTAGTGATATCGCGGCTATTGGCGCATCCGGCATAACCCACATTGCGCATCAGCGGTTGCAGGCGGAACGACACATAGCGCGCCGACTCTTGCAGGTAGGACAATGCTTCTTGGGTGCTGACCGTACTGCGTGATGTCGCGAACATCTGTACTGCCATCGCCGTGATCAATAGCCCCAGCACCAGGCTGATCATCAGCTCAACGAGGCCGACGCCTGCCTGACGTCCAAGGCGTGAAACACCGGAAGAAGAGAGACTCATGGCTCCACCTCGAAACGATACGTCTGTAAGTCGACACCACCACTGATGGGATCGCTCCACTGCACCTGAACGCTCACATCATGCACACCAATGCCTGCTCCTCCCACCAGCCTCTCAGTGGCATCCACGCTGCCAACTCCGCTGGTTAGCGTGGAGCCGACAATGGCATCACGCCAGTCCATGACATCCTGGTCCGCCAGTCCGCTCGGCGCGCAGTCTGAGGAACACCCCCCTTCCGGTGCATTCGTGGTCACGGCACCATCGTATTGATCGATGGCCTCGAGATTCGCGCGAATGCGCTCTGCCATGTCCAGCGACAGCAACTGAGCAACCGTATTGCTATAACTAACGCGCTGGTGCTGCAACGTCTGTACCTGCAAGAGCCCTAACCCTAAAAGAGAGACTCCCAGCAACATGACAGCCACCAAGGCTTCGATCAGACCGACGCCCCGCTGAGTGCGCGCAGAGGGATGACGTCTAGATATGATGTGGAATTGCTGCCTCATGAGCAGTCCCCTCCTGTTTCCAGGCGTACGCGGCCAGAAGGTGCCACCACGACAGAGGTAGCATCCGCCGCTGCACAGAAGACCAAGGTGCTGTTACCACTGGTCAACGTACCGCGATCGTTATACGTGATTCGAGCAGCGCCACCCGACTGCGCCACGGCATTGCTACCTTGATGGATCCACAGCCGGTCATCTAGCGCAAAGCTGGCAGCGCTACCGACATACACCACCCAGCCATTCGACCAGTCGCCATCACAGTCGGTAGGATTTGGCGTGGCGACACTCGGCGCATAAGGACAGACACTCACAGGCAAGCCTCGCGTCGTAGACGTACTACGCGCCATTCCCAGCGCATGCGTTAGCGCACGCACGTCAGACTCCACCTGAGAGCGCTGCACCATGCCCTGCCAGGCAGGCACCGCCCAGGTAGCAATAATGGCGATGATCGCCACTGTCACCACCAGCTCAATCAGAGTGAAACCGCGAGAATGACGCATGATGTCCAATTCTCCTTGCCGCTCGGGTCTATTCGAAAGGTGTTCCCTCCAGGCCCTGTGTCGGGAGTCAGATCTTTCCTTTATCACCAGCACCGCCCTCCGCCTTCGGCTCCGGTATTCATGGCCTCATCCATCCACAATATTCCGCAATCATCATTAAGCTGAGAACCTTGCGGTGTAGCCTGGAGCACAAATGCGGTCGGCGTAAGACTGCGATACGACACGATATAGCGTAGATTCCCGCCGCCATCTTCGATTCTACTGACACCGTCCGCAGGCAGGTTTCCTTCACTGACAGGGGCCTCGGAGAAATTCTGGTAGTAAAAACCATGTAGCTGTCTTGCCTGCTGACCTAGAGCTTGCTGGGCATGAGAGCGCCAACTACGCTCCACATAACCGAGATAAGACGGCACGGCGACGGCTGCCAGAATTCCGATAATCGCGACGACCATCATCAGCTCGATCAAGGTGAAGCCCTGCACTCCTCTCTTCGTCATCCCTTCACACACCCCCGCCTTGCCACGTCGTGCGTGCGCACTAATGACACCGGAGTGGGAAGGAAGACCGAGCATGAGCAATTCTCCAGAGTACGAACCATGCTCCCATTATGTATCATTTTAGTAACCGAGCATTACATTTTTTTTCAATTCTTCCTTACCACATCAACGATCCGGCACCGACAAGCGCTTCCTGACAACTGAAAAACCCCAAGCTGCTCGGCTGATTTCGGGGAGATGACATAAAAAAAGCCGCGACAGAGTCGCGGCTTTTGCATGAGAAGTAGCTTACTTAAGGTTACAACTCACGAATCTGATCCGATGCGATCAGACGCTCCTTCAGCTCTTTAGGCATGGAGAAGACGATGTTCTCCTCTTGCCCATCAAGCTCCTGTGGAGCGGAAGCTCCCAACACCATCAGGCGATCAATCACGCCCTGCACCAGTACTTCAGGCGCGCTCGCCCCTGCAGTGATTCCGATACTACCGATACCCTCAAACCAGCTAGCGTCGATCTGCGCGGCATCATCAATCAACCATGCCGACGTTTCCATGCGTTCTGCCAGCTCACGCAGACGGTTGGAGTTGGAGCTGTTGGGACTACCGACCACCAGCACGACATCGCACGCTTCCGCCAGCATGCGCACGGCATCCTGACGGTTCTGCGTGGCATAGCAGATGTCGTCCTTGCGCGGCCCCTGAATCGCCGGAAAGCGCTCACGTAACGCATCAATCACCTTGGCGGTATCGTCCATCGACAGGGTTGTCTGAGTGACAAACGCTAGCTGAGAAGGATCCTTGACCTCTAGACGCTGCACATCAGCCTCGTCCTCGACCAGATGGATCGTTCCCCCCTTCGAAGTATCGTAGCGCCCCATGGTGCCTTCGACCTCAGGATGCCCAGCATGACCGATCAACACACAGTCCTGGCCCTTGCGCGCATAGCGCAGCACTTCCATGTGCACCTTGGTGACCAGCGGGCAGGTCGCATCGAAGACCTTTAGATTGCGACGTTCGGCTTCTTCCTGAACAGCACGCGACACGCCATGCGCCGAGAAGATGACGATGACGTCATCGGGCACCTCGTGAAGCTCCTCGACGAAGATGGCACCACGATCCTTGAGCGTATCGACCACGAAGCGGTTATGGACCACCTCATGACGCACATAGATCGGTGGCCCGAACACGTCGAGGGCCCCGTTGACGATATCGATGGCGCGATCCACTCCGGCGCAGAAACCGCGCGGGTTGGCCAGCTTGATCTGCATGACAGGCTCCGCTTGATGGCAGGCAGCACTCACGGAGAGCGCACCTGAGGAAAGAAGACTCAGTGCGTGGTCACGGGGGCGACTGACAACACCTCGACCTCGAAGGTCAGGGTACGCCCGGCCAGCGGGTGATTGAAGTCGACCTTGACATCACGCTCGTCGATTTCACGGATGATACCCGGAAGCTCAGAGCCGGAAGGCTCCGCGAAGGACATCACCATGCCGACCTCGATCTCTTCATCGAAGTTCTTGCGCGACACGACCTGCACATTCTGCGGGTTATGCTGACCGAAGGCATGCTCCGGCGTGACGGTGAAACTGCCCGTCTCTCCGGCTGCCATGCCCATGACCGGACGTTCGAAGCCCGGCGGCAGGTTACCGTCACCGACCTGGAAGGTAGCCGGCGTCTTGTCGAAGGTGGAATCTACCTCGGTGCCGTCTTCCAGACGTAGACGGAAGTGGAGGCTGACCTCCATATTATCGGCGATACGATGCTCGCTCATGTCGACCTCGACTTGGCCACTCATTCAGAGCGGCTACGGAAGGATTCAATAATCAGTGCCACGGCACCCAGACTGATACCGACATCCGCCACATTGAAGGCAGGGAAGAAGGCACCGTTCCAGTGGAAGGACAGGAAGTCCACCACGTAGCCGTGCACGACTCGGTCATAGAGATTGCCCAGTGCGCCACCCAGTACCAGCGCGATGCCCAGCGCCGTGAAGGTTTCGTGACGCTTGAGGCGAGTCAGCCAGATACTCAGGCCAACGGCCGCAACGACGGCAATACCGGCAAACAACCAGCGCTGCCAGCCATCATGAGCGGCCAGAAAGCTGAACGCTGCCCCTGTATTGTGCAAAAGCGTCAGATTGAAGATCGGCAGTACCTCATTGGCCTGCCCGTAGACCAGCGAACTACTGGCCAGCCACTTGGTCGCCAGATCCAGCACCACGATGGTCAGAGACAACCACAACCAGCGCAATGGCGAGCGCATCGGAAGGTTGGCTGCTGACGGCGTATCGCTGGCGGGGTCTTGAGTAGAAGAAGTCATGTTGCCTTCCTGTCGGGGATGCCTGAGACATCCACCCATGAAATTGGCCTACAGCTGCAAGACACGAACGCCGGGCCTGAGCCCGGCGTTCGATGGCGTCGATCAATAAAACGACCGGCGCAATTACCGCATCATGTCGATCACGCGAAGTGGCGAGTCTCGCCGTTACCGTCCGGCAGGTTAGTCACGCAGCGGCTACACAGTGTCGGGTGCTCCAGCAGCGTGCCAACTTCCGGGCGATGGTGCCAACAGCGCTCGCACTTGGCATGCTCGCTCGCTTTCACGGCAACCTTCAAGCCAGCCACTTCGGTGTCAACGACATCGCTACCTGCGGACTCAAGTGCGACCAGTTCAACACCGCTGGTCAGCATCACGAAGCGCAGCTCATCACCGAGGTTGGCCAACAGTGTCTTGAGCTCATCATTGACGAACAGCGTCACTTCAGCCGCAAGACCATTCTTGACCATACCCTCGTTACGCGCCGCTTCCAGTGTCTTGTTGACCGCCTGCTTGACGTGCAACACCTGCTCCCAGAACTCGCGCCCCATCGCAGCGTCGTCGGCAAGCGTGGTCAGGCCGGTGTAGGACTCTTCGAGGAAGATGGTGTCCTTGCGCGGGCCCGGAATGTTGGCGTAGATCTCTTCCCCGGTGAAGGAGAGAATCGGCGCCATCCAGCGTGCCAGCGCTTCGATCACATGATAGAGCGCGGTCTGGCAGCTACGACGCGCCAATGAATCCGGCTGCGTGGTGTACTGGCGGTCCTTGATGATATCCAGATAGAAGCCCCCAAGCTCACGCGAGCAGAAGGTCAGCACCTGCTGATAGATATCGAGGAAGCGATACTCTTCATACGCAAGCTCAACACGCGCCTGCAACTGAGCGGCACGGTCGACTACCCACTGGTCCAACGCCAGCATGTCGTCGAAGGCCACCACATCACGCGCTGGCTCGAATCCGTTCAGATTCGACAGCAGGAAGCGCGAGGTGTTGCGGATACGACGATAGGCATCGGCGGTACGCTTGAGGATCTCATCCGACACCGCCATTTCGCCGGAGTAGTCATTGGATGACACCCACAGACGCAGAATATCGGCGCCCAGTTTGTCCATCACCTGCTGCGGCGCGACGACGTTGCCGACCGACTTGGACATCTTGCGGCCCTGCGCATCGACAGTGAAGCCATGCGTCAGCAGTGCCTTGTACGGGGCATGGCCATCGATGGCACAACCAGTCAGCAGCGACGAGTGGAACCAGCCACGGTGCTGATCCGACCCTTCCAGATACAGATCGGCACGCGGGCCTTCAGCGTGACCATGCGGGTGTGAGCCACGCAGTACGTGCCAGTGCGTCGTTCCGGAATCGAACCACACGTCCAGCGTATCGGTAACCTTCTCGTATTGCTCAGCCTCGTCACCCAGCAGCTCCTGGTTGTCGAGCGCCCACCAGGCATCAATGCCCTTCTCGGCCACACGGTCCGCGACTGCTTCCATCAGCTCGACGCTGTTGGGATGCAGCTCGCCAGTCGCGCGATGCAGGAACAGCGGGATCGGCACGCCCCAGTTACGCTGACGCGAGATGCACCAATCAGGACGGTTGGCGATCATGCTCTTCAGGCGCGCCTGACCCCAGGCAGGAATGAAGGCAGTCTCCTCGATGGCAGACAACGCCTTGTCGCGCAGCGTCACACCGTCGGAGCCAGCGATATCCATGCCGACAAACCACTGCGCTGTTGCACGATAGATGACCGGCGTCTTGTGGCGCCAGCAGTGCATATAGCTGTGAGTGATCTTCTCGTGGGCCATCAGTGCGCCAAGCTCTTCGAGACGCGCGACGATGTTCGGGTTGGCCTTCCAGATGAACTGACCACCGAATTCCGGCAGGTCAGGTACATAAACACCATTGCCCTGCACCGGGCTTTCGATCTCATCGAATTCCATGCCATAGCGACGGCAGGTATGGAAATCGTCTTCGCCATAGGCCGGCGCGGAATGGACGATACCGGTACCGGCACCTGTCTCGACATAGTCAGCCAGGTAGACCGGCGACAGACGATCGTAGATCGGATGACGGAAGTTGATCAGCTCAAGCGCCGCACCATTGACGGTCGCCAGCGTCTCGCCACTCAGACCGAAGCGCGCCAGGCTGTCATCGACCAGCTCTTCGGCGAGCACCAGCAGGCGCTCGCCGGTATCGACCAGCGAGTAGACGAAGTCCGGGTGAACGTTGAGCGCCTGGTTGGCCGGGATGGTCCACGGGGTGGTGGTCCAGATCACGGCGGCGGCCGGCTTGCTCAGTGACTCGAGCCCGAAGGCCTTGGCCAGCACCACCGAATCATCGGCAGTGAAAGCAACATCGATGGCATCAGAGGCTTTGTCAGCGTACTCGACTTCGGCTTCCGCCAGCGCAGAACCGCAGTCGAAGCACCAGTTGACCGGCTTCAGGCCCTTGAAGACGAAACCGCCCTTGACCATCTCGGCCAACGCACGGATCTCGCCGGCTTCATTGGCGAAGTCCATGGAGCGATACGGGTTGCCCCAGTCACCGACGATGCCGAGACGAATGAACTCATGCTTCTGGCCTTCGACCTGAACACCGGCGTATTCACGGCACAGGTGGCGGGCTTTCTCGGACTCGAGATGCTTGCCGTGGGTCGTCTCGACCTTGTGCTCGATGGGCAGACCATGACAGTCCCAACCCGGCACGTACGGCGCATCAAAGCCCGCCATCGTCTTGGACTTGACGATGATGTCCTTGAGAATCTTGTTGACGGCATGACCGATGTGAATATTGCCGTTGGCATAGGGAGGGCCATCGTGGAGCACGAAGCTCGGACGGCCCTTGCCTGCTTCACGCAGACGCGCGTAAAGGTCAATCTCGCTCCAGCGTGCCAGTTGATCCGGCTCACGCTTGGGAAGATTGCCACGCATCGGGAAGTCGGTATCGGGCAGATTCAGGGTGTGCTTGTAGTCGCTCATAGCCTTTCGGGTCAGCCGTCGTGGGGGCGGGAAGCCTGCGCTTCCCGAGCCGTGGAATCAGACACCTCAGCAGTGCCGTGTAGGGGTGTCACCTGAGCACGCGTCATCAGCGCGCTCAGCGGACAGCTGGCCAGCGGCAGGTCAGCCATCGAGGTAATGCAGTGGTGCATCTCACGCTCATCAACAGCCGGTGTATCACCCGCTGCCAGTGCGAAGAAGCGCCGAGCCAGCGCAATATCAGAGTAGATCGCGGCCTTCAAGGCATCGAGACCATCGAAACGCATCTCGCCCCGCAAGAAAGCGCAAAAGCTCACACCTAATCGCTGACCATAAATATCTTCCGAGAAGTCCAGCAGATGGACTTCGAGTACCGGCCGCGGCGTACCGACCGTGGGTCGCCAGCCAATATTGGCCACCGCTGGACAGGAGCGCCCGTCAGCCAGATGCGCTATTACCGCATAGACGCCGGACACCGAGAGCGGTGCATTCGGCAGCGGTAGATTAGCGGTCGGTACGCCGAGCGTACGTCCCAGCTGGCGGTCCGCAACCACACGGCCCTGCCAGCAGTGGGGGCGCCCCAGCAGCTCAGTGGCCAGCGTCATGTTGCCATCGGCCAGTACCTTGCGTACCCGGGTGCTCGAGACGCGCTCATCTGCGACCTCGAAGGTGCGGGTATGCTCCACCGCAAAACCTTCGGCCGCACCGATGCGCTCCAGTAGTGGAAAATCGCCGGCACGATCACAGCCGAAGCGGAAATCATCACCGACCACCAGGTGACGCACCCCAAGGCCATCAATTAGTACCTGCTCGATGAACTCGCGAGCCGACAGTGAACGCAGCGCCTCATTGAAGGGCAGGCATAGCACGCGTTCAGCGCCGTGCTGTGCCAGCAGGCGTACTTTATCTGCTAGCCGCGTCAAACGAGGCGGCGCCTTGGCACCGGCAAAAAACTCGCGCGGCTGTGGTTCAAATACCACGACCGTCGCCGGCAGGCCGTAAGCTGCCGCACGTTCCCGGAGCTGTTCCAGAATCGCCTGATGCCCGAGGTGAACACCATCAAAATTACCGATGGTGGCCACGCAGCCGCGGCTGCCATCCTGCTTGCGCAGGCGGGCGAGATTGTGCAGTCCTCTGATCAAGTCCATGCGTGCATCACACAAGCCGCCGAAAGAGGTCGATTATAGCGGAGGGGCGCGGCGCTGACAGCCACCACAAGCCCCGTAAGCGAAAATCAACGGGAACAGAACGTCCGCCGAAGTGCACAGCGGACTCTACGCGAGGTCACGCAAGGCCAGCTGCTAGCCCTGCATGCGGAAGTGTCGCGGACGCACACCACAAAGCCCTAACCACAGGCCATACGCCAATATGCCGCCCACCACCAATGCTCCCATCATCGCACAGCGCTCCCACAGGCCCCAACCAAGCCAGGTCGTCCAGTCTGGTGACAGCCACATCAGCCCGCCGCCCATCAGCACGCAACCGCCAAGCAAGGTCAGTGAGTAACGCCCCCAACCGGGCTGGAATCGAAGTGCGCCTTCGCGATACAAGCCCCGGGCAAGTAAGCCAGCATTGAGAAAGGCTGACAGAGCAGTGGCCAATGCAAGCCCAGCATGCGCCAGCGGCCCGATCAATATCAGGTTAAAGATCATATTGGCAATCATGGCGATGATGCCGATTTTCACCGGCGCCTTGGTGTTCTGCCGCGCATAGAAGCCCGGCGCCAGCACCTTGATCAGCATGAAGGCCAGCAGCCCGAAGCTGTAGGCCCGCAGGCTCTGGGCCGACATCACGACATCATTGTCGGTCATCGCGCCATAGTGGAACAACGTAATCAACAGCGGCTCCGCCAGTACCCCCAGCGCCAACGCTGCCGGCACGCCGATCAATAATACCGAGCGCAGCGCCCAGTCGAGCATCTTCTGGAAGTGCTCCAGCGACTGCTCGGCATGCCGCTTGGAGAGCGCCGGCAGAATGACCGTACCAATCGCAATGCCGATGATGCCCAGTGGCAGCTCGACAAGACGGTCCGAGTAATAAAGCCAGGACACGCTACCCGTGACCAGGAACGACGCCAGTACCGTATCAAGCAGCAGATTGATCTGCGAGACCGAGACCCCGAACAACGCCGGCGTCATCAGCTTCAGAATACGCCGCACCCCTTCATGCGCAAAATTAGGCCACGGTTTGGGCATCAGCCCCAGGCGCAGCAAAAAGGGCACCTGGAACAACAGCTGAACACACCCCGCAATCAATACTCCCCATGCCAGCGCAATGGCCGGCGTCTCGAAGCGTGGCGCTAACAGCAAGGCGGCTCCGA
The DNA here is from genome assembly GCF_002213105.1 of Cobetia sp. QF-1. NCBI lineage: Bacteria > Pseudomonadati > Pseudomonadota > Gammaproteobacteria > Oceanospirillales > Halomonadaceae > Cobetia > Cobetia sp. QF-1. The sequence continues at coordinate 71,785 of NZ_NBVS01000012.1, read as the reverse complement.
TCAAACTCAGGTTAAGCAGAACTGGAGTAATCGCAGGGACCGCGAAGCGATTCCAGGTATTGAGCACACTACCAGAGAAGGCCGTCAGCGAGATCAGCAGCAAATAGGGAAAGGTCAGTCGTAGCATTTCACCAGTGAGAGCGAGCTTACCGGCATCTTCACTGAAGCCTGGCGCAAACACCCACACCAGCCAAGGCGCACATAGCATAGCCAGTGCGGTAATTAGTGCCAGAATAACACCGAGACTACCGCTGACCGCATCGAGCAGCTCGCGAACCTCCTCGCGCGTGCGCCGAGTGGCGTACTCGGAAAGCACCGGAATGAAGGCCTGATTGAAAGCCCCTTCGGCAAACAGGCGACGCATGAAGTTGGGAATCTTGAAGGCGACGAAGAAGGCATCTGCACCACTCCCCGCTCCGAGCAAGCTGGCAATGATGACATCGCGTGCCAACCCTAGTACTCGAGAGAGCATCGTCATCACGCTGACGATCATCCCCGAGCGCAACAGTCCGGCGCGCACCGGCAGGCTATCGCCTGAAGCGGTCTCACCCTGTGCACTTGCCTGCGTAGCGGTCTTCCCTGCAGCGGGCGACTCATCCTGCGGCTTGCTCACCCTGACACCTCTCTCGATTCCCTGTCATGACACGATCTTCACGGGACTTCTCGACGCTTTATGTCGTTGCACGGCGCACATGATCGCCATGCCACACGATAGACAGACACAAAAAAACCGGCCGAAGCCGGTTTTTTTACGCGAACACGTCTTAGACAGCCAGTGCCTTGACGCGTGCGTTCAGACGGCTCTTGACGCGAGCGGCCTTCTTCTTGGACAGAATGTCCTTGTCGGCGTAACGGTCGAGGACCTTCTGCGCGACATTGAAAGCGGCCATGGACGCAGCGTGATCGCCGGTCTTGACAGCCTTCAGCACGTTCTTGACACCGGTACGCACGGCAGAACGCTGTGCGGAGTTGTGCTGACGACGAACTTCAGACTGACGAGCGCGCTTACGTGCCTGCTTAGTATTTGCCACTTTAAATGCTCCTTATGAGTCCACCCTTGGGCGCATACTCATGAACTTGAATTTGGAAGACATTGTCGCGATGCGACAGCGAGTCCGATCACTTCCCAAATGTCTCACCTGATACTTCGGAAAGCATTCGGAAAATCAGCGACTTGGCGTGGAAGCCCCACCAAGTCTTCGCCATCGGGATGGACCAGCACCCGACAGGACGGCAAATTCTAGCATGACCGGCCGCCAGATCGCTAGCGACAGGCAGCACATGCCTACCGCCAGCATAGCCATATCTCACAGCACGATCAGGTTATCGCGATGAATCAGCTCAGGGGCTTCTATATAGCCCAGCGCTGCCTCGATCTGATGACTTGGCAGCCCCAGAATTCGCCCGGCATCCTCTGCATTGTAGTTGACCAGCCCCTTGGCAATCCTCACGCCTGACTCATCAACGCACTGCACCATGTCGCCGCGACGAAAGCTACCTTCAGCCTTCTTCACACCCACCGGCAGCAAGCTAGAGCCACGAGTGGTCAGGACATTCACGGCCCCGGCATCCAACGTCAGAGTGCCACGCACCTGTAGCTGGCCTGCCAGCCAACGCTTGCGCGCCGCAATCGGCGCATGCTCTGGCAGCAACAGCGTGCCGAATCGCTCGCCAGCGACCAGACGCGTGATCACTTCCGGCTGACGGCCAGAGGCAATCACGGTCAGTGCACCACTCCGTGCAGCCAGACGCGCTGCACGCACCTTGGTGGCCATGCCGCCACGACCCAGCAGACCGCCGCCACCAGCCACCTTGACCAGAATAGGGTCATCCGCCTGCGCCTCTTCGATCAGCTTGGCTGAAGAATCATGGCGCGGATCGGCATCAAACAATCCCTCCTGGTCCGTGAGCAGCAGCAGTGCATCGGCTTCCAACAAGTTAGCCACCAGCGCACCGAGCGTGTCGTTGTCACCAAAGCGAATCTCATCGGTGACCACGGTATCGTTCTCGTTGATCACCGGCACCACGCGTAACTCGACCAGCGTTCTCAATGCAGAGCGTGCATTCAGATAGCGCTTGCGATTGGAGAGATCATCGTGGGTCAGCAGAATCTGTGCGGTTGTCAGGCCATGACGCTGGAAGTGCTCTTCGTAACATTGGGTCAGGCCATTCTGGCCGACGGCAGCGGCGGCCTGAAGCTCATGCACGCCACTGGGGCGAGCCGTCCAACCGAGCCGCGACATGCCCACGGCGATAGCCCCGGACGACACCACGATCACCTCGATACCGCGCGCATGCAGAGTGGCTATCTGATCAACCCAGCGCCCGATGCTGGCATCATCAAGCCCGCGACCATCGTCGGTCAGCAGTGCACTGCCAATCTTGACCACTATTCGGCGCGCACTGGCTAGCGCTTCGCGCCCCTTTTGACTCCCCGCTGCTTCCACTCCCGCCGCCTGCTGTTCCGCCACCGCACTTCCTCCTGTGATATGGGCCTGTCGCCCTGACACATGCTCTTTAAGCTACCGGCATTGTCCGCTCCCGCCCGCCTGCTGTCATCTCTCCCTCGGCCGAGGTCAAAAAGTGAAGCCACTGAAATGACAACGCCCCACTTCGGAACCAAAAGGCTCGAGGCGGGGCGTTTGATACGTACCGATGCGACCATACGCTCAGGAAGCACAAGACTCAGAGAGCTTATGCGTCAAAGCACATCAGGCTCAGGGCGCGTATTCGACTTCGACGTCGTAATCGTCTTCATTGAAGTCGTCATCGTCCTCTACTTCATCATCTTTCTTGCGCTTGCGACGCGTCAGACGCTCTTCAACGCGCTCCAGAGATTCATTCTCCATGCGCGCAAGCAGTGCGGCATGCGCCTCGGCAGCATCAGGATCTTCCGCCAGGTGCAGACGATGCTCGCCCAGCCAGCGGTGTGCTGCCTGAACCAGGTCCTGAGTGCCGATACCACTGGCTGCCGAAATGACGAATAGCTCGCCTTCCCAGCCAAGACGCTCAACGAGATCTTTGACCAGCGCATCACGATCTTCTTCTGCCAGCAGGTCGACCTTGTTGATCACCAGCCAGCGCGGCAACTCGGTCAGTGCCGCCGAGAAGTTCTTGAGCTCTTTGAGAATGGCCTCAACCGCATAGGCCGGATCACTCTCGTCAAAAGGCGCAATATCTACCACGTGCAGCAGCAAGCGCGTGCGCGTCAGGTGCTTGAGGAAGCGCAGGCCAAGGCCAGCGCCGTCAGCAGCGCCTTCGATCAAGCCGGGAATGTCGGCCATCACGAAGTGCTGGTGACTACCGATCTTCACGACACCGAGGTTAGGCACCAAGGTCGTGAATGGGTAGTTGGCGACCTTGGGTTTGGCAGCAGAGACGGCGCGGATCAGCGTCGACTTGCCGGCATTCGGCATGCCCAGCAAACCAACGTCAGCCATCACCTTCATCTCGAGACGCAGGCTGCGACGCTCACCCCAGGTACCCTTGCTGGTCTGGCGCGGCGCACGGTTGGTCGAGGACTTGAAGTGGATGTTACCCAATCCACGACGACCGCCCTGCGAGACCAACAGCAACTGACCGACTTCGGTCACATCACCGATCATCTCGAGCGTTTCCTCGTCGATCACCGTCGTGCCGACCGGCACCTTGACGAGCAAATCTTCACCCGCTCGGCCCGCCATCTGGCTACCCTGGCCAGCGATACCGCTTTCCGCCTGATAATAGCGCTGGAACTTGAAATCGATCAGGGTATTGAGCGAGTCATCCCCTATCAGATAAACACTGCCACCATGCCCGCCATCGCCCCCATCGGGACCACCGCGCGGCACGTATTTTTCTCGGCGAAAACTCATGCAACCATTGCCGCCACGTCCGGCCTCGACAATGATCGACGCTTCATCAAGGAACTGCATGCTGCTCTCTCCTGACGACGACCCGGGCCGTCATGCGACAAAAAAGCCCCGCCTGAGCGGGGCTTCCTTGCAGACTGTCACACGATACCGGGGCATCGGCCAGTCTGCGTAAGCTGTCAGACGTTTCAGGCAGAAACGATGCTGACGAACTTGCGGTTCTTCGGACCTTTGACCTCAAACTTCACGTGTCCGTCGGACAGTGCGAAGAGAGTGTGGTCCTTGCCGATACCAACGCCAGTACCAGCGTGGAAACGAGTGCCGCGCTGACGCACGATGATGTTGCCGGCGATGGCTGCTTGGCCACCGAACAGCTTCACACCAAGGCGCTTGGATTCAGAATCGCGACCGTTGCGGGTAGAACCCGCCGCCTTCTTATGTGCCATTGGATAATTCTCCTATGGTGGGTAGCACTGCAATTAAGCAGAGATACCAGTGATCTTGACTTCGGTGAACCACTGACGGTGGCCAGCACGACGCATGGAGTGCTTCCGGCGACGGAACTTGATGATGGTGATCTTGTCGCCACGGCCGTGAGACACGACCTCTGCAGCAACCTTGGCACCTTCAACCAGCGGAGCGCCGACCTTGATGTCGTCGCCGTCGGCGACCATCAGGACTTCGTCGAACTGGATGGTTTCACCAGTGGCGATTTCAAGCTTCTCGAGCTTCAGGGTCTCGCCTTCCTGAACGCGGTACTGCTTGCCACCGCTCTTGATAACTGCGTACATGATTCTCTCCATCGGGCTCATCTAAGGGTGTGCTCTTGGGTGACCTGCTGCGAGTGGCGCCCCTTCTGGAGCCATCTGACAGGGAGCGTGATGAGCCACGGCCGCGTATTATAGCGGTGCGTGCCGCGTTCGACAAGCAATGTCAAGCCAAAGACCTCTTGCCCACCGCCAGCCAGCGTCCTTGCGCGGGCGCGCGCCTTGACGCCCATAGAGGTGCCCCATAGCATAACCGCCAAACGGCACGCTACGGCGGCCTCACCTCTCGCTACGGGCACGACGATCTCATGCAAGCCGACGCATCGACCCTTCACGCGGCAGTGGCAGATGACTTCGCCGCCGTTGACCGCACTATCCTCGCGCAGCTCGAATCGCGCGTGCCGCTGGTCCAGACCATCGGACAGTACATCATCCAGAGTGGTGGCAAGCGCCTGCGCCCGGTTCTGGTACTGCTAGCCGCACGAGCGCTAGGCTATCAAGGCGAGCAGCACGTCAGCCTGGCAGCGCTGATCGAGTTCATGCACACCTCGACACTGCTGCATGATGACGTCGTGGATGAATCCAGCCTGCGCCGCGGCCGCTCTACCGCCAACGACACTTGGGGCAATGCGCCATCGGTACTGGTCGGCGACTTCCTCTACTCGCGCTCCTTCCAGATGATGGTCGAAGTCGGTTCGATGGAGGTGATGGCAATTCTTTCTGCCGCGACCTGTACCATCGCTGAGGGCGAGGTGCTGCAGCTCACCAACATCGGCAATGCCGACATCGATGAAGCAGCCTACTTCGAGACCATCCACGGCAAGACCGCCATGCTGTTCGAGGCCGCTGCCCATGCCGGCGCAGTACTCGCCAAGGAAGCTGACGCGGCGATCACACCGGCGCAGGTCAGTGCGCTACAGAACTACGGCCGCTACCTGGGACTTGCTTTCCAGCTGATCGATGATTTGCTCGACTATCAAGGCGACGCCAAGACCATGGGCAAGAATGTCGGTGACGACCTCGCCGAAGGCAAGCCTACCCTACCCTTGATTCGCGCCATGCAGGTTGGTAGCCCAGCGCAGGCCAGCTTGGTGCGTGGTGCTATCGAGAAAGGAGGGCTGGAGCAGCTCGACGAAGTGCTGGAAGTCGTCCGTGCGACTGGCGGCCTCGACTACACTCGCAGTCGCGCCCAGGAAATGGCGGATAACGCGCTCGTAGAACTCGAGGCACTACCTGACAATGAGTTCCGTGCCAGCCTAGAGCGGATCGCACTCCTCAGCGTCGGCCGCCAGGCCTGACGAGCGCCAGAAATCACAAGAGGCAGGCAGGTCCGGAAGTCAATTCCAGCCCCACTGCCAGCCTCTTATCTGAGCACCCGAGAACGGCACAAAAGTTTTTGCCCTCAAGGGCTTGCAAACAAAAGCTCTCTGCGTATAATTCACCTCCGTCGAGACAAGCTCACGACGCATCGGAGTATAGCTCAGCTTGGTAGAGCGCTGCCTTCGGGAGGCAGAGGTCGTAGGTTCGAATCCTGCTACTCCGACCATATTATTGAAAAAGCCGCTGATCATTGATCAGCGGCTTTTTTGTTGTCCGAACGATAGCCTCACATCCATCAGGGATGCTCACATGCCAACGCTGCGCCTTGCTCTACCATTCCTGCTTGCAGGGCTTCTCACTGCCTGCGCCGCACCTCAAGCGCAATGGGGGAAAGACGGCACGTCCAGCACACAGGTGCATAACGCCTATGCCGGCTGTCGCTATGAAATTGGCATGTCTGATAAGTCTGATAATGAAAAGCGTGGATTGATGCAGTTCTGCATGGAGCGTGACGGCTTCCGCTTACAGCCATGAGCCTCTTGCTCACATCAAAGCCCACCACTCCACCCCACTATTCAGGTTAGTCGCCATCGCCAGCTTTCAAGGCCCGCTCGTGATCGGCATGCTCCCGTTCGCGGCGGGCCTTTTGCTTTTGATAGTAGCTGCGCAGCGCGAGCCCGAGACCACAGGCCAGCATCAGCGCGAACACTAGCCCCTGCCACGGACGGGCGTCATCACCCAGCCAGGTTTCCAATGCCACGATGGCGATCAATCCCGCGGCCTGACTGGCGACGGCGATCGCACGACTGCGGTCATAATGGTGTGAAAGCATTCTGAAGTCCTTGGCCGGTAATGACAGCATCGAGGACGTGGATGTCCCAGTACGCCAATTATCGCATACTCGAGAACCTCATCTGCAGCGCTCACCAGAGTGAGGCTGCCTGCCTCATGACCTGCTGCTCTCCCAAGGAGACTCCGCATGGATGCCATTGCATTGGGCCCCGCCCTGATTTCCGTCGAACGCCTCTATGCATTCCTGGCAGCGCTGTTGATGCTGGGCGAGTTCGCCCTGTTGATCTGGCTGCTCAAGCGCGTTCGCGCGCCAGCACTATCATCAGCTGCCTTCTCCTCCGCACCACTTAGCCTGTCGCGCTGGTTCAACCGTGTACTGATCGGTTGGGTCATCGGGGCACGCCTGACCTATGTCACACTGCACTGGTCGAGCTATCAAGGCGCACCTCTTGATATTCTCAAGCTGTGGCAACCGGGCTATCACATGATTGGCGGGCTAGTTCTCGCCGCACTCGCCAGCCTGTGGTTGCTGCGACGTCAGGGGATACTACTGCAGGTCATTGCGCTCGGCAGCCTGACGCTCGGCCTGACCGCATTCCTAGGTCTCAAGCAGCTGAACCCACTGGGTAGCAACTCATCTCTCGATCGCATGCCCGCCATCACTCTCAATCATATTGACCTACGTCCTGTGGCACTCGACTCGATCCACAATGAGCGCGTCATCGTCAATTTATGGGCCACCTGGTGCCCGCCCTGCCGTCGCGAAATGCCATTGCTAGCTGAAGCTGACACGCATCCCGGGGTGACGGTCGTGCTGGCCAATCAGGGCGAGCAACCCCTCGCCGTGTCACGCTTCTTGAAAGGTGAGCAGCTGAACCTGAAATATGCGCTACTCGACCCCGCAATGCAGCTGATGGGGCTGGCAGAAGCTCAGGGTTTACCGGCGACGTTGGTATTTGATGGCGAAGGACATCTAATCGAGCGCCATATCGGCGAACTGAGTCGCGCCCAACTGGATACCCTGCTGCCAGAGAAACACTAACGCGAATACCATCACTCCGCCCCTGACAGCCGGAAAGAGACCGCTTTTCCTGATGCCGAAATGCCAAAGACGCACGACAAAGACAAAAGGCGCTTAAGCCACGGGCTTCGATCCGTTAAGATACCGCGCCCCTGTATTCCCGATTCCCGTCTTTGTCCTACCCCGAGGCATCATGAGCGATTTCATTCCCGGTCAGCGCTGGATCAGTGACGGCGAGGCCGATCTCGGTCTTGGCACCATTCTCAATGTCGATTTCCGCACCGTCACCGTCCTCTTTGCCGCCAGCGAAGAAACCCGCACCTACAGTCTCCGCGAGGCTCCCCTGACCCGGGTTGCCTTTGGTAGTGGTGATCGCATCCAGTCCGACGATGGCGAATGGCTCATCGTGGACGATTTCAAGGAGGTGCGCGGTCAGATCATCTACATCTGCGAGCGCAGTGGTGACACCACAGGTGAGCTCATCGAGCTTTCCGAGGCACGCCTGAACGACAAGATGCAGTTCAACCAGGCACGTGACCGCCTGCTGACCGGCCAGGTCGACCGTAATGACTGGTTCGATCTGCGCTATCGCACCCTGCGCCACTTCCATCGTGTCGAGCAGAGCCCTGCACTTGGCCTCTCCGGTCCCAAGGTCGATCTGGTGCCACACCAACTCTACATCGCCGATGAAGTCTCGCGCCGTCATGCGCCGCGCGTCATGCTGGCCGATGAGGTCGGGCTCGGCAAGACCATCGAAGCCGGCCTGATCCTGCATCGCCTGCTGCTCAGTGGCCGCGCCAGTCGCGCGCTGATTCTGGTGCCGGCGAGCCTGACTCACCAGTGGCTGGTCGAAATGCTGCGCCGCTTCTCGCTGGACGTGTCACTGCTCGATGAAGAGCAGTGCAAGGCCTACGGCACGCGCAACCCCTTCGAAGGCAATCAGATCATCCTCGCAAGTCAGGACTGGCTGTTCGCCAACCCATCACGTCAGGTACAAGCCGCGGCGTGCGACTGGGACATGTTGATTGTCGATGAGGCCCATCACCTCGACTGGAGCGAAGACAAGGTCGGCCCGGGTTATGCCTGCGTCGAATCACTGGCTCGCCAGACCGCTGGCGTGCTGCTGCTGACCGCCACGCCGGAGCAGATGGGGCTTGAGAGCCACTTTGCCCGCCTGCGCCTGCTTGATCCGGAGCGCTATCACGACATCGCGCGCTTCAAAGCCGAAGAACAGGGCTACGTCGCTGTCGCCGTCGCCATCGATGCGCTGGAAGCACTGCCGAGCGACCAGAGCGGATTGGAAAGCCTCACTGCCATGCTGGACGATAGCGACAGCCGCGCCCTGCTTGACACGCTGATGGACGTGGATGCCGACGACGTCCAGCGTGATAGTGCACGCCGTCAACTGCGCGATCAGCTGCTGGACCGCCACGGCACTGGCCGTGTGATGTTCCGCAACTCACGCAGCCACGTCGCAGGCTTCCCCGAACGTCGCCTGCACGTCCATGAGCTGGAACTACCCTCCTCCTATCGTCGTGTCGTGCGCAAGCTGGAACGCGACGAAGACTATCTCGATGACTTGTTGATCGAGACCGGCATGAACCACCCCGAAGTGGTGCTGTTCCTCGACGAGATGTATCGCGCACTGCCAGATGACCGCATGAACGCCGAGCCGTGGTGGCAAATCGACCCACGCGTGATGTGGCTGCTGGAAACACTGACAGACCTCGGCCACGAGAAGGCGCTGGTGATCTGCCACACCGCTGACACCGCTCGTGAGCTTTCTGAAGGACTACGCGTGCTGGGCGGTGTACACGCACCGGTATTTCATGAAGGCATGAGCCTGGTCGAGCGTGACCGCGCTGCTGCTGCATTCGCCTCCGAAGAAGAAGGCGTGCAGCTGCTGGTGTGCTCGGAAATCGGCTCTGAAGGCCGTAACTTCCAGTTCTGTCACCATCTGGTAATGTTCGACCTTCCGGTCCACCCGGATCAGCTCGAGCAACGCATCGGTCGTCTCGACCGTATCGGCCAACTGTTCCCGATCGAGATCCACGTGCCTGTCTTTGAAGGCTCACCGGGCGCTCAGTTGTTGCGCTGGTTCCGTGACGGCATGGACTCCTTCAGTGCCCCGCACGGCATCGGTAGTGAGCTTTATGCCCAGTTTGGTGACGCGCTGGAAGAGGCGCTGCTGGATAGCGAAGAAGTCGACAGCATCATTGAGCAGACGCGCGAACGCTTCGATGCGCTGCAGGCAGAGCGCCAATCAGGCCGTAACCGCCTGCTGGAGCTGAATGCCTGTCGCCATGAGCGCGCTGAAGAAGTCATCGCAGCCATCAAGACGCTGGATAACGACAAGGCACTACCGGGCTACCTGGAACGCGCCTTCGATATCTTCGGCATCGAGAGCCGCGACCTCGGCAATGGCATTACCTACTTGGCACCGGGCCCGCACATGCTCGATGGCCTGCCAGGACTAGTGAAGGGCGAGGAAGGCTTCAGCGTCACCAGCGATCGTGCGACCGCACTGTCCCGTGAAGACGTGCATCACCTGTCGTGGGAACACCCGCTGGTTCGCGAGATGCTGGTTCGCATCATTGATGGCTCGATGGGCAATACCGCGTTGGCGCTGCTCAAGCATCCGGCGATTCCCGGCGGCCGCCTGATGACAGAAGTCGTCTTCCGCACGCAGTCCACCGCTCCGCGGGGTCTGCGCCTGGGTCGCTTCCTGCCGCCCACGGCCATCCGCGTATTACTGGATGAAACGGGCAGTAACCTGTCTGACAAGGTGTCCTTCAGCGGCCTGTCCAAGAACCTCAAGCCAGTGAAGAAGGCGGTCGCGCGCGACCTGATCAAGCAGAGCCACGCGACGCTACGCAAGCTGATGAGCGATGCCGAGCAGGAAGCTGAGCGTGAACTGCCCACCATCATCGAGCAGGCTCAGCAGCAGATGCGCGAGCAACTGACCAGCGAGCTTTCACGCTTGGAAGCACTGGCGAGTCACAATCCGGCAGTCCGCGAGGAAGAACTCGAAGCACTGCGTCAGGAACGCGCTGCACTCGACAATGCCATCGAAACCACGCGCCTGCGCCTTGATAGCGTACGCGTGATCGTAACGGTAGATGCTCACGAGCGCTGATAGGCTCTTCGCATCACCTACAAGCGCCCCGGCTGCCACTCGCAGACGGGGCGCTTGTCTTTGTGGGCGGGTCTTTTCACACTTGCCTTTACAGGCGGGTCTTGCAGACTTGTCAGTCATGACCACGATGACTCACTGTCACTGATAAGAGCATATTCATGCAGACACCCGCGACTTCCAGCACCGGCCATGCCTCTCATCACCTAGGCTGGCAAGATAATCGCCTGCAAGAGGAGCGTGAACGTGTGGCAACGCTGGGCTTATCGCTACTGGCGGCTGGCGATGACTGGTGGGCGATCGACAAGCCTGCCGAGCTACCTTCAGTGCCGGGCCGTGACCCGTCTCGCTTCGACAGTGTGTACTCGCGCCTGTGTCAGCTAAGCAGCGACACCCGTGCGGTACATCGTCTCGATGTCGCCACCTCCGGCGTATTGCTGGTCGCGCGCAATGTCGAGGGGCAGCGACGGCTGTCACGACTGTTTCAGTCGCGCACCATCGACAAGCGTTATGTCGCTATCGTCGCCGGATTCCTTACCCCCGCAGAGGGCAGCATTGCGCTGCCACTGCGCTGTGACTGGCCGCGTCGCCCCCTGCAGATCGTCGACATCACGCTGGGCAAATCCGCGCTGACCCACTATCAGGTTGGGCAGCACCTGGCACTTGAGGGAAAGCGACCGGATGGCACACCACAGATGCTGTCCTGTTCACGGGTGCTGCTCACACCGCACACTGGTCGCTCGCATCAGTTGCGGCTGCATATGCTGGCACTGGGCCACCCCATCATCGGCGATGCCTTCTATGCACGCGGCGCAGCACTGAATGCCAGCCCCCGCCTACTTCTACATGCCGCACGGCTGGTGATTCCACCAGCCCCCGACAGTGACGAAGCACCTCTGGTACTGGAAGCGCCACTCCCCTTCTGATCACGCCATGTATAGCGCATGGCCACTCAGTCCTTGCCCAGGATATCGGCGAACGCCACGTCGAGTGTCGGGTAATCGAAACGGAAACCAGCCTCTTCCAGACGAGCCGGCACCATGCGCGCACCCTCCAGCAACAGCGTGCTCATCTCACCCAATCCTAATTTGAGCGCTGTCGCCGGCAACGGCAGGATCGCCGGTCGTCCCAGTGCCCGTGCCAATGCATGGGTAAACCCCATATTGGTAACAGGATGCGGTGCGCTGGCATTGAAGGCACCGCTCAGCGTGGTATCCGTCAATAGGCGCTCGATGATGCGAATCAGGTCATGGCGATGAATCCACGGCATATAGTGACGACCATCACCGAGTCGTCCACCGAGACCAAAGCGGAACGGCGTCAGCAATTTGGCCAGCGTGCCACCATCCGCCTCCATCACCAGCCCGATGCGGATGATCGCGAGTCGAACGCCGCTATCCGTCACTGGCATGGCAGCGGCCTCCCAATCACGGCACAGACGATGATTGAAATCATCGTGAGGCGTGGCCTGCTCATCGATCTCGACATCACCCGGCTGACCTGCTTTGGGCTGCGCGCCGTAATAGCCCATCGCTGAGCCGGACACCATCACCTGCGGCGGATGTCCTTCGACTGCTAGCTGCTCGCATAGCATCACGAGATGCTCGGTGATGTTCAGGCGCGACTCCCGTAGCTCGCGCTTGTGCGCATCACTCCAGCGACGTCCGGCGATAGACTCTCCGGCGAGATTGACGATCGCTTCTGGCTGCCAGTCCTTGAAGGCCAGCGGAGTATCGGCTGCCGTGACGGTTATGCCCTGAGCGCCAAGTGCACGTTCGGCACGCTCAGGATTACGTGACACGACGGCCAGTGAATGTTCAGCCTTGGCCAAGAGACGGCATAGGGCCTGCCCCACAAAGCCGGTGCCACCAGTGATCAAGATACGCATGCTGTTTCTCCTTGCCGCTGGGCGACGCTGGCCGTGACTCATCACGAGTCATCAGGCTTTCCGACAATATTTTTCTCTTTTTCATCTGCGAATACTGTACCTCTCAATTCTCCTACCAAAACTATACCTTTATTGTACAATTGAGTGCCAAGAAGTTAACTTCAGCGCAGCACATCTTTATCCGGCACGTATATGCCGCCGTTCACAGAGGTCGCTCGATGTCAGTATCGTCCATCGCCATCATCGGTGCCGGTATCGCCGGCTTGTCTGCTGCCGCTCATCTGGCCGCCGCCGGCCATGCGGTCACCCTCTTTGAGAAGGCACGTGGCCCTGGTGGACGTCTCGCGAGTCGCCGCACACCGGATGGACCCATTGATATCGGAGCCCAATACTTCACGGCACATGATCCACGCTTCATTGCAGCGCTCAACGACTGGCAAGCGGCTGGCATTGTCGCGCCGTGGGGCGAGCGGCTACTAGGGCTTGGTGACGAAGGATGGCAGCCCTTGCAGGACCAGCAGCCACCACGCTTCGTGGCCAGCCCACGCATGAGCGCGCTGAGCCGGTATCTGAGCGAGCGGCTGCCATCCAGTGTGCAGTTTCACGCCAATGCACGCGTCACGCGGCTGATACCGACCGAAGAGGGTCGTTGGCAGTTGGAGACTGTCGAGGGTGAGCTGCATGGTCCCTTTCATCGCGTCATGATCACGGCACCAGCCCCCCAAGCCAGCGCGCTACTCGCCACGGCAGGGACTGACGAAAATGGGGTGGCGCGCTCAGTGGACTCCTTGGCACCTCGCCTCAGCGCAGTACTGGCAAAGGTAGAGATGGCGCCCACCTGGACAGTAATGGCAGCGCTCGATACAACGTTGCCCGCACTGGGTGGCCAGCAGGACTGGCAGGGGTTATTGGTGAGTCGTGGCAATGACGTGCCACTGCGCTGCGTGATGCGTCAGCACTCGCGCCCGGGACGCGCTGCGCTGCGCAATGCCCAAGACGACCAGACTCGCACACCCGCTCAGGAAATCCTGAGTATTCTGGCGACTGCAGGCTGGAGTAAAGCGCATCTTGAAGACAGTCCCGAGCAGGTCACTGCCGCTCTCTGGCAAGCCTTTGAGGCGCTTCCTGAGATCGCCACGCTACCGAAGAACTGGCATGAGGGCAGGATCACATTGACGGCGCATCGCTGGCGCTATGCTCATCCGACCCAATGCGCGCCACAGACTGCATTCGAACACACCGCTAGCCAGCACGGCTTGATACTTGCCGGTGATTGTCTGCGTGGCCCCCGTGTCGAAGATGCCTGGCTATCCGGACGTGAAGCCGCCGAGCAGCTGATGGCTGAGCCAAGAAAGTAGCGGAAAGAGCCGCCAGCGAATGCCGCTGGCCAGCAGCACACCGGTAACTGATACGCTGCATCCGATGCCCTATTCACGAGGAAGCTTGCATGACCACCACTCCCGATAGCAGCGACGCCCTGATCCTGCTGGCCCACGGCTCACGAGACCCACGCTGGCGCGAGCCGTTTGAGGCGCTCGAGACCGCACTGGCAACACGACTGAAGCGTCCGACACGCCTGGCTTACATGGAGCTATGTGATCCGCTGCTGACAGATACTATCGATGCACTGGCAGCCCACGGCGCGACACGTATCGACATCCTGCCATTGTTCTTTGCGGCGGGTCGGCATCTACGTGAAGACGTACCGACAATGCTCGAGGTTTCTCAGCGCGAACACCCGGAATGCCCCATCACGCTGCTGGACCCTGTCGGCGCACACCCTGCCTTTGTCGAGGCCTTGATTCAGATTGTGGAACAACAGGACCACTAAGATATTGCACGAAAAGTGACGGCGTGACGGCCACCACCAGCGGTGCGGTGCGCTACCTGAGCATGCGTGTTGACGATGCGACGCAGTTTGACGGTATATGCCACTTGTCAGGGTCAGGCTGCTGCGCCATCCTGATGCCCACATGTACAGCTAGTGCACAAGATGCATTGCCGGTATCCCGCAGCTCTGTGAGCGCGCCACTTTTTTACTCTGTGTCGCCCTGACCTGTGCTTCATCCGGGATGCCTCGTCACCGCAAGAGGTAACACCATTCATGACTGACAAGGCCACGGAAATTGCCAGCTCTCCGCTCTTTCCGATCCGCGAAGTCTCACGCCTGACCGGCGTCAACTCGGTCACGCTGAGAGCTTGGGAGCGTCGTTACGGGCTGATCGAACCGCGTCGCACTCCCAAGGGGCATCGTCTATATGCCCGTGAGGATATCGAGCGCATTGAGCATATTCTGCAGTGGCTCAACCGCGGTGTGCCAGTCAGTCAGGTGCGCGAACTACTCGACCAGCCACAACCGGAAGCGGCTCCGATGCCTGATGAAGGCAGCTGGAGCGGCCAACAGCAGCTGGCGATGGCTGCGATTGACGCACTGGACGAGACGCGGCTGGCAGAGCTCTATAACCAGAGCCTCGCGCTGTATCCGGTCAGTAGTGTGGTTGAGCGTCTGTGGCGGCCACTGGTCGAGCAGCTGGAAGAACGTGGCAACGCCACCTTTGGTGTACGCCTGTCCCAGTGCTTTTTCGAGAGCTTCTTGCGCTCGCGCGTCGGTGCCCGCTTGGTCTTTGCCAATCAGGAACGCCACGCCCCACATATCACGGTGACACGTCTGCCCGACGAGCCGGGACTGTGCTGGTTGTTACTGTTTGCACTGGTCGCCAGCGACGCCGGCTATCACGTCAGTCTGCTGGATGGTCCGTTGCCGCTGGCCGAGCTGCCACTGGCGGCTGAACGCCTTCAAGCACAGGCCGTGATTCTGGTCGGCACTCAGGCAGAACGTACCGATGTCATGCGCCGCCAGCTACCGCGCGTGGCAGAACAGTTGTCAGTGCCGTTGGCCATCACCGGCCCGGCAGCCCAAATTCGTCAGCAGGAGCTGGTGGGTGGGCCTGTTGAAGGCCTAGGCGCCGACCCCATTCAGGCGGTTGCTCGCTTAAGGTCGCTGATAGCCCGCTGAGCTCAACACTCCTGCGCGAGACTTACGTCATCATCGCCAAGGAGTTTGCATGCCCACTTCCTCTACCTCTCCCGACTCCTCCGCATCTGCGGAGGTATCCCTGCAGCTGGTCTGGCTGCGCAGCGACCTACGCGTACATGACAACACCGCGCTTGCGGCCGCCGCGGAGCGTGGCCCGGTGGTAGTGGTGGTCACGCCCTGTTATCCGCAATGGCGACAGCATGGTCACGGTGCCAACAAGCTCGACTTTCTGCGCCGTGGCTTACACGTGCTGCAGCAGGCGCTCGCTGGCTACCACATACCTCTCAAGGTAATCGACTGCGACACCTTTGCAGAGATTCCCGAGGTACTGGCAGCGCTCTGCGCATCACTGAACGTTGCGGCGCTGCACTTCAATGATGAGTACGCCATCAATGAGCAGATACGCGACGCGGCCGTCCGCCGGCGTCTCGCTGATCTGGATATTCGCCTGCATCACTACACCGACATGATCGCCTTCGCACCGGGCGAATTGCTGACCGGAAAAGGCGACTACTACGGTGTCTTCACGCCGTTTTCCAAACGCTGGCATAAAGACCTCGAGGCGCGTCGACTCAAGCTGGCTCCTGCTCCCGGGGTACAAGCGACTCCGCTCGATCCACACGGCCAGGCCATCCAGGGCGATGCGATTCCTTCCCTGCCACACGATCTTCCCGTGCCAGTGGATGCCAGCCTGTGGCCCGCAGGCGAAGACGCGGCCCAGGAGCGCCTCGAACGCTTCATGACCTTCCGGGCTCGTCGTTACCATGAACAACGCGATCTACCGGCTACGCGCGGCACCAGTGAGCTATCCGCTTATCTGGCGCTAGGCATGATTTCGGCGCGCCAGTGTTACGCAGCGGTACTGGCAGAAAACGGCAGCCTGTCCGATGGCGATGTCGGCCTGACGGCCTGGGTCAATGAATTGATCTGGCGTGAGTTCTATCAGCACATCCTCATCGGCTTCCCGCGCGTCAATCGCCACCGACCCTTCCAGCGCCATACCGAAGCACTTGCCTGGCGTGATGATGATGCAGGCTTCGACGCCTGGTGCGAGGGCCGTACCGGTTATCCACTCGTCGATGCCGCCATGCGCCAACTGACCAGCACAGGCTGGATGCACAATCGCTTGCGCATGGTAACGGCGATGTTCCTGACCAAGCATCTGCTGATCGACTGGCGACGCGGTGAAGCCTTCTTCATGGAACATCTCGTTGATGGTGAGCTCGGCGCCAACAATGGTGGTTGGCAGTGGGCGGCTTCTACCGGCACCGATGCGGCGCCCTATTTCCGAATTTTCAATCCGACGACGCAGGGCGAGCGCTTCGACAAGGACGCTGAGTTCATCGCCAGTCTTGTACCAGAATTATCCAGCCTGCCCGCCAAGCGCCGTCATCAACCCAGTGATGAAGATCGTCACGCGTGCGGCTATCCGCGCCCGATCGTCGATCACAAGGCGGCTCGCCTGCGTGCACTAGATGCCTTCAAAGCACTGTCAAAAGGCAATTGATCTTGCGATTTGCGTGATTATCGGAAGAGCAGAATCACTCGCACTCTCTCACCTCCTACCCAGGATCATTGTCATGCAGGCACTCCCCCAAGACATGAGTCCGGCATTGATACGCGTCTGCCGACTTTACGAAAAGCTGGACAAGACCTCTACAGAACTGCTGAAATCAGTCTATGCCACTGATATAACCTTCCGTGATCCACTACATGAAGTGCAGGGCATTCGTGCCCTCAACGCTTACTTCGCCGAACTTTATGCCAATGTCGACTCGATCGAGTTTGCCTTTCATCAGCCGCTCGGGCCGTTAAACAGTGGGGACGAAGGTCATGAGTCGGGGCTAGCGTGGCTGAGCTGGACCATGACCTACCGCCACCCGCGTCTGAATCGCGGGCTGGACATAACAGTAGAAGGGGCATCACGGCTCGAGTTTCATGAGGGGCACGTCATTCATCATCGCGATTTCTTTGATGCTGGCGAGCTGCTTTACGAGCAACTGCCTGTCCTGCGTAACGTGATTGGCCTACTCAAGCGCCGGCTAGGGTGAGTGCAACAGAAAGTGCAGCCGGCAGTTCAGCAAGCAGTAGATAGTGCAATGGAAGATGGCAGTGGCATCTGAATATGCATAACAGACGTTACTCCCAGCAGGATGTCATCCAAGGAGATTGAATGACCAGTCATGGTACGCCCCCCCAACCAGCCGCACGCAAACGTATCTGGCTGACAGGTGCCAGTTCCGGCATCGGAGAAGGCTTGGCGCGACGACTGCTGGCCGACGGCCATCGAGTCGCCATCAGTGCGCGCTCGACCGACAAGCTGGAAGCGCTCGCCCAGGCAGCTGCCAATGGACCGGGCGAGGCACTGGTGGTGACACTAGACCTCACTGATCGCGACGCCATCTGTCAGGCTGCAGTGAAGATAGAGGAAAGTTTCGGCGGCCTGGACATGCTGCTGCTCAATGCCGGCACCTGTGAATATCTCGATGCCCGTGATTTTGAGGCAAACCTCGTGCAGCGGGTATTTGCGACAAACTTTCACGCTGCCATTGATGTCATCGAAAGCGCGCTACCGCTATTGCGCGTAGCAGTCGCCGAGGGCGGTGAACGCCCACAACTGGCAGCCGTCTCCAGTGCATCTGCTTATTTACCGCTGCCACGCGCCGAAGCTTACGGCGCGTCAAAGGCGGCACTCAGCTACTTCCTTGAGTCACTGCGATTGGACCTGGATGCACAAAACATCGATGTGAGCATCATTCATCCGGGATTTGTGAAAACGCCGCTGACGGAACGCAATGACTTTCCGATGCCGGTGCAAGTGACCACCGGGCAAGCCGTGGAGGCCATTCTCAAGGGACTTGCCAAGCATCGACTCGATATACATTTTCCTAAGCGCTTCACTCTGCTGGTCAAGCTGTTAGGCATTCTGCCGCAGCCATTACGGCGGCGTATTGGGCTACGCATGACACGTAGTTGACCCAAGGCATTCTCTGCCAATCAAGATATTGCTACCCAGTACTTGTCAGTCGCCTTTGTGGACATACTTTTATTCATATCAGGAGTGGCATGAATACATCCTCTTCGCGTTCATCGGCAGGCTTGCCTCGCCAACGCATTGCCGTAATTGGCAGTGGTATCAGTGGTATGGCGGCGGCCTACTACCTCGCCCGTCATCATGAGGTGCATGTCTTCGAATCTGCGGAGCGGCTGGGGGGCCATACCGCCACCATGGACGTGGAAACTCCTGATGGACGCGAATGGGCAATCGATACCGGCTTCATTGTCTTCAATGATCGTACCTACCCTCATTTCCAGCGCCTGCTAGCGCAGCTCGGAGTAGCGTATCAGCCGACTGAGATGAGCTTCTCGGTGCACTCGACCACTCAGGACTTCGAGTACAACGGCCACACTCTGCTGTCGCTGTTCGCCCAGAAGCGCAATGTGCTGCGCCCCCGCTTCTACCGCCTCTTGCGCGACATCATGCGCTTCAACACTCAAGCCGCCGCTGACCTCGACAATGGCGTACTGACCGAAGGCGCGACGCTGGGTGAGTATCTTGATACCAAGCGCTACTCACAGGTATTCCGCGACTACTATCTACTGCCGATGGGTGCTGCCATCTGGTCCGCCAGCATTGAGGACATCGCAGGCTTCCCGCTGATCTTTTTTGTGCGCTTCTTCCGTAACCATGGCCTGCTGTCAGTCAATGACCGCCCTCAGTGGTTTACGTTGGAAGGAGGATCACGCGCCTACATTCCCCGGCTGACCGAGCCCTATGCCGAACGCATCCATCTCGGCTGCGAACTGCGCCGTATCACTCGGGATACAGACGGCGTGACGCTGGAGCACTCCGATGGTCGCAGCGAACGCTTCGATCAAGTCGTGCTGGCTTGCCATGCACCACAGGCTCTCGCGCTGCTGGGCGATGCCAGCGATGTCGAACGCGAGGTCCTTTCGGCCATCACGACCCAGCGCAATGAAGTGGTCATGCATACTGACACCTCCCTCCTGCCCAAAAGACGAGCTGCCTGGGCGAGCTGGAACTATCGCCTCGATGGCAGAGAAGATGCACAGCGTGTCAGCGTCACCTATGACATGAATATCCTGCAGTGCCTCGACGATGCCGAGCATCCACCACGCGATACCTTCTGCGTGACGCTCAACGATAGCGACGCCATTGATCCAGACAAGGTGCTTGGGCGTTATGCCTATGACCACCCCCGTTTCACGCTACACGCAGAAGCGGCCAAGGCACGTTTTGCCGAGATTTCGGCGGTCGAAGGCTATGTAGGAGGTCCAGTGGGGCGTACGCATTTCTGTGGCGCTTGGTGGCGTAACGGCTTCCATGAAGACGGTGTATGGAGTGCCCTGCGGGTCGCAGAAGCTCTAGGCGCCAGCGAGGCAGACGACTGATGACACCCGCCAGCTGCATCGGCTACGGCACGTTGCGCCATCGACGCCACTCGCCCCGTGAGCATGCCTTTCGCTATCGCGTGGCCATGGCTTGGCTAGCACTGGATGAGATGCCAATGCTGATGAATGGCCAACGATTCATTAGCGCCAGTCACGCTGCGCCGCTGGCCTTCCGCGAGCGTGATCATCTGCCGGCAAGTATCCATGGCCTATCTGCCGGCTCTCTCGAGGAGCGAGTCCGCGAAGCTTGCGCTCGTGAACTGACACGCGCGGGCGATGACGCCCTACTGCCCACAGGACGTATCTTTCTGCTCACACAGCTACGACATTTCGGCGTTGGCTTTAATCCGATTCGGCTCTACTACCTCTATACCCAAGAAGGTCAGCTAGGTGCCGTACTCGGCGAAGTCACCAGTATTCCGTGGGGCGAGCGAGTGCTATACGCCTGGCGTACTGATACGCAGCGCCGTGTTCAGGCAGCATGCTTCGACAAGCGCATGCATGTGTCGCCCTTCATGCCGATGGGCATGCGCTATCACTGGCGCTTCAATGATCCTTCCGATGGTCAGTTGTTGCTACACATGGAAAACCACCCACTCACCGATGACACGAGGCGTATTCCCAAACAGGTCGTCTTCGATGCAAGCCTGAGCCTGGCGCTCGAGCCGGCAACCCCTCGCGCCCTGACCCGACTGTTACTGCGCTTCCCCTGGATGACGCTCAAGACCGTAGCAGGCATTCATTTCGAAGCGCTACGTCTGGCGATCAAGCGTGTCCCGATATTCGATCGCCCACGCACCCAGTCATAGTCTCAGTACCTGTCATGAGGAACCCATCATCATGAGTCATTTCGAATCCGTACCGCCCCGTCCTTCGACGACCCGTCTTTCGACGGACCGTCTGACTCGTCTGCTGCGTCCACGCCTGTTACGCATGCTGGATTCGCTGGAGGGTGGCACCTTGACCGTACTGGAAGGCCATGAATGCCAAATGCTGGGCAAGGGTGGGCCGCGCAATGTCACGCTGCGCATCAACGACTCGCGCGCCTGGCGGCGCATGGCATTGGGGGGCACCGTTGCTGCCGCAGAAGCCTACATGGACGGCCAATGGGAAGCGGATGATCTCGTCGGTCTTATCCGTCTGTTCGCCTTCAACCTGGAGCAGGTCAATAGCTCCGTGGATAGCGGTACCTCACGCTTCTCCAAGTGGGCACTCAGTGTGGCTTATGCGTTGGCGCGCAATACATTGCAGGGCTCGAAGCGCAACATCTCGGCCCATTACGATCTCGGCAACAACCTGTTCACGCTGTTTCTCGATAATGAACATCGCATGTATTCCTCTGCTGTATTCCCTCACCCAGAGGCCAGCCTGGAGGAGGCGTCGGCTCACAAACTGGAGCGGCTGTTCGACATGCTAGAGCTGGGGCCAGATCATCACCTGCTGGAGATCGGGACAGGCTGGGGCGGACTTGCCCTGCACGCCGCCAAGACGCGTGGCTGTCGTGTCACTACCACCACGATCTCCGATGAACAGCATGCCTACACGGCGAAGAGAATTGCCGAGGAAGGGCTTGGAGATCGCATCACTCTGCTCAAGCAGGATTATCGAGCACTGGAAGGTCGCTTCGACCGCATCGTCTCGGTGGAGATGATCGAAGCCGTGGGCCACCAGTACCTGCCTACCTACCTGAAGACGCTCGAGCGCCTGCTGACACATGATGGCTTGATCGCTCTGCAGGCCATCACGATCCGTGACCAGCGTTTTGCGGCCGCGCGCCGCGAGATGGACTTCATCAAGCGCTACATCTTCCCCGGCGGCTTCTTGCCCTCACATGGTGCCATTCTGACCGCCATGCAGCGCGACACTCAGCTCAACCTGCTGCAGCTCGAAGATATCGGGTTGCACTATGCGGCCACTCTGAAGGCATGGGGGGAGCGCTTTGAGTCACGATTGGGAGAGGTTTACGCGCAGGGTTATGACGAGCGCTTTGTCCGCATGTGGCGCTACTATCTGGCTTACTGCGAAGGGGGGTTCCGTGAGCGCACCATCGGTACTTGTCAGTTATTGATGGGCGGGCCTGGCGCACGTCCAGCCCAGGTCGGCCTGACAGATTGGAACGCCTGAGCATGCTGGCACCTCAGGCACGCGCACTACTCAATGCCGGGCTGTTTCAGCTCGGTTGGTTCAGTTGTGTCATGGGAGGGCCGCTAATCGCCACACTGGTAGCGCCGTTGATATTGGTACTTCATCTGACAATAGTGGTTCCTGCTCATCAGCGTATGCGGGAATTACGCTGGCTGATCGGCTTTACAGCACTGGGAATGGTGGTTGATGGCAGCCTGTCATTGGCAGGCGGATATACACTGCCAGCACAGGCCTCTGATGGCATTACTACCTGGCTACCGCTGCCCGTCTGGATGTGGTGGTTATGGCCACTGTTCGCTAGCACCATTCATCACGCGCTCTCCTGGCTATGGCAGCGTCCATGGCTGGCAGCAGTAGGCGGAGCCGTCAGTGCTCCACTCTCCTACTACGGTGGCGCGCAGCTCGCGGGCATCGGGCTTGCAGATTGGCTGCTACCGGTGCAGGCACTGATCTGGGCTGGGCTGTGCCTAGGCATTACTCGCCTGCATCCAGGCCGGTCAACGACCTGACTGCCAGACCCTTATCGCTTACAGAGCTGATGCCTGATGCCTGATGCCTGATGCCTGATGCCTGATGCCTGATGCCTGATGCCTGATGCCTGATGCCTCACAACTCTATCACGCTGCGGCAAGAGACAGCTGACCAGCTTCATAGCCAACAAGGCGCTCAATCCCGGTTGAAAGAGGCTTGCGGCCACATACGAGACTCTCGGCCAAAGGGATAATATCAAAGGAACATCATTGTCATGGGTTGGCGACCTTCGACTCGAGACTCCTCGAACTGTCGACACCTGCATGAGAATGTTATGCCACACTGGTGATACACCTCGTCCTATCGACCGCTGCAGTCCAAGCTGTAGGACATATTTGCACCTTGCCCTCCTGCCCTTTAGTCTGACCCCCACGTGCATTCACGGGGGCCAGCCATTAGACTAGCCCCATTCGGGCGCCGATGCGCCTCGTACGGTATAACCATCCCGCTACTCGGAATGACTCAGTGACCAAGCAACACTCCTTTACTCACGACGAGCTGCTGGCCTGTGGCCAGGGCGAACTCTTCGGCCCAGGCAATGCTCAACTGCCTGCCCCTAACATGCTGATGCTTGATCGCATCACTCACATCAGTGAGGAAGGCGGTAGCCACGGCAAAGGCCAGCTGATTGCTGAGCTGGATATCTCCCCGGACCTGTGGTTCTTTGACTGCCACTTCCCGGGTGATCCGGTGATGCCTGGCTGCCTGGGTCTTGATGCCATGTGGCAACTGGTAGGCTTCCACCTCGGCTGGCTCGGCAATCCGGGACGCGGCCGCGCACTGGGCTGCGGTGAGGTCAAGTTCTCTGGCCAGGTTTTGCCGACGGCCAAGAAAGTGACCTATACCATCAACATCAAGCGAGTCATTACTCGCAAGCTGATCCTCGGCATTGCTGATGGTACAGTGACTGTTGATGGCCGCGACATCTATCAGGCCAACGACCTTCGCGTCGGTCTGTTCACCTCCACTGCGAACTTCTGAACGGGAGGCTCCCATGCGTAGAGTGGTAGTCACCGGGCTGGGCATTGTTTCCTGCCTGGGCAACGATCGCCAGCAGGTCCTGGATTCGCTCCGCGAAGGGCGTTCTGGTATCCGCCGCAAAGAGGAATACGCCGAACTGGGCTTCCGTAGCCAAGTTGCAGGCGTTGTCGACATTAACCTCGAGGACCATATCGATCGCAAGCAACTGCGCTTCATGGGTGATGCGGCAGCTTATGCCTACATCTCCATGGCGCAGGCGATTGCCGATTCTGGCCTCAGTGAAGAGCAGGTTTCAAACGAGCGTACCGGCCTCATCGCTGGCTCGGGCGGCGCCTCCTCCGCGAATCAGGTCGAGGCTGCAGATATCATGCGTGCCAAGGGCCTGCGTCGTGTCGGACCGTACCGTGTGACCCGCACCATGGGTTCCACCGTTTCTGCCTGTCTGGCCACACCGTTCAAGATCAAGGGGCTCAATTATTCGATCTCCTCAGCTTGTGCGACGTCGGCTCACTGTATTGGCAGCGCGGTTGAACAGATTCAGCTGAACAAGCAGGACGTGGTGTTTGCCGGTGGCGGTGAAGAAGAGCACTGGACCCTGTCCTGCCTGTTCGACGCCATGGGAGCCCTCTCCACCAGCTACAACGATGTACCGGAAACAGCCTCACGCCCGTACGACAAGACCCGCGATGGGTTTGTCATTGCAGGCGGTGGCGGCATGTTGGTACTGGAAGAGCTGGAGCATGCCAAGGCACGCGGCGCCAAGATCTATGCCGAAGTGACTGGCTATGGCGCGACTTCCGATGGCCACGATATGGTCGCTCCGTCCGGCGAAGGTGCAGCACGCTGCATGCGTCAGGCGATGGCAACCGTAAATGGAAAGATCGACTACATCAATACTCACGGCACCTCGACGCCAGTGGGTGATGTCGCCGAACTCAAAGCCATTCAGGAAGTCTTCGGTGCAGCCAGCCCGGCGATGAGCTCGACCAAATCGCTGACTGGCCACTCGCTGGGTGCGACTGGCGTGCAAGAAGCCATCTATTCACTGCTGATGATGGAGAACGACTTCATTGCCGCCTCCGCCAATGTCAGTGAACTGGATGACCGTGCTGCTGGTCTCGACATCGTCACGACTCGTCGTGACGGCGTGAAGATCGATCGTGTACTGTCTAATAGCTTCGGCTTCGGTGGTACCAATGCCTGCCTGATTCTGGAACGCTTCCAGGATTGATCAGTGCGAAAGGCCGTCATGCAGTAACCGGTACGATGTAAAAAGGCCGCCCTTCGGGGCGGCCTTTTTGTTGGCGCATACTGCGGGGATTACCTTGACGCTGGCATGGCGCCAAAAACTAGGCACCGACACTATCCGCCGGAGCTTCGGCCTCTAGCGGTGGGCGCTGTACCTGAGAGATTTCCGCCAGCGTTGCCTCAACCCACGCCTCAGCTTCAGCGACTACCACGTCCGGCTTACGTCCTGTCGTTTCGATGGCAGGACCAAATACGACATTGAGCGTACCAGGTTGTTTGATCCAACTATCGTTGGGCCAGATTTCACCAGCGTTGTGGGCAACTGGCACGACCGGTACGCCTGCACGACACGCGATGGCAGCACCGGACTTGTTGAACTTCTTACGGTGGCCCGGCGCGATGCGAGTTCCCTCAGGGAAGATCAGTACGGTGAAGCCATCCTTCAGGCGCTGCGTGCCAACGGTCAGCACCTGCTTGAGTGCCTTGGCAGGCTGAGTGCGGTCCAGCGGTATCGGCTCCAGCAGCTTCAAGCCCCATCCAAAGACAGGAATCTTGAGCAATTCCTGCTTGAGCACAGTACACAACGGACGCTTTACGACCTGAAGATAGATGGTTTCCCACTCGCTTTGATGATTGGCCAGCAGCACACAAGCGCCTTCGGGAACCTGTTCACGGCCGCTGACGTTTACAGTGACGCCACAGGTCAAACGAAACCACCACAGCACAATGTGATTGTAACTGTGCAATACACGATAACGTGCCTGAAGCGGCAAACAGGCGGCCAGCGGTACCAGTACTACGGCGCTCAGCAGCAGCGCCATAAAATAACCAAAGTAAAACAACACACTACGCACCGCATTCACAGGCTTGATCTCCGCATGTCAGGTAGGGTCAGAAATAGGGGCGGTCGGTGCGCGCTGCGCAATCCAATCATCCAGCAAACGAGAGAGCTCAAGACGCCATGGCTTCTGATGGACACCAAAAGTCTCTAGTACGCGTCGGCAGTTGAGAACTCGGCGAAGGGGCGTACCTGAATTCAGCGTCAGTGCCTTGAGCGAGCCCGGCGTAACCGCTTCGCCAATACCTTCAAGACGCGTGACTAGCTGAGTGCGCACGATACTCACGAAAGCATAGGTGCTGATAGGCTCGGTACCGGCCAGATGATAGGCACCCCAGGAGTCTGCGCCACAACGTTGCTGCTGCAACATTCCTATCAAGGCCATCGCCACTGCATCGACACTGGTCGGGCACAGTATGACATCTTCGGCAGCACGAATTTCTTTTCCTGCCAGTAAGCGCTCGATCAACGTCGGCAGCCAAGCATCTCGACCATCGGGGCCGAACAGTGGACCAAGGCGTACGATCAGATGATGCGGCAGCTCAGCGCGGATCCGGTCCCCCGTCGCGATGACGCGTCGCAGAGCAGTATCGATAGGCGAAGGAACTTCCTCTTCATCTAGCAGGCCCTCTCCACCCTGCTCGAACATCTGATCAGCCACGCACCACACCAGCGGAGTATCCGTCTCGATACAGGCAGCCAGCACCGCTTCTACCGCCTCAGCGTGAGCAGTGACATCTGCTGGTGCAGCATCAGCCGGGCTGACAAATGGCGGCACGATGACGACATCCGCCTGACAAGCACGAATATCCGTTGCGCCAATACGATCAGCATCGACGACATTAAGCTCAAGATCAGTGCGCGAACTGGCCGTACGCGCCAAGCCAAGGCTCAGGCAATGCCCAGCATCAAGCAGCAAGAGTTTCACAGGCACACTCCAGCAAACAGGCGCATCGATGCAAGAGGCGTCGATGCAAAGGCCACATTCTATCAACCTTGCAAGCTGGCTGCAGGCCCGTTGTCATGTGGTGTGCCTGAGGAAAGAGGGGAGCCCAGTGGCTTGGGGCGACCTACGCCATAACCCTGCACAAAATCGACGCCAATCTTTTCAAGTGCTGGTAGCAGCTCAATATGCTCGACATATTCTGCCACCGTGATAATGCCCACCTGAGCACAGATCTGGCAGATGGCAGAGACAATGGCGGCATCCAGACTGTCACGAGTGAGGTTGCGAACGAAGGCGCCGTCTATCTTGAGCTGATTGACCGGTAGCTCCTTGAGATAGGCAAAGGAAGACATGCCGCTACCAAAATCATCCAGCGAGAAGCTACACCCCAAGCGGCGAAGGCTATAGATGAATTCACGGGCCTGTGCCAAATCTCTGATGGCTGCCGTTTCGGTAATCTCAAAACACAACCGCTGAGGCTCAACCGAACTCTGGCTCACCAGCTCAATCAACTGATCACGTAATTTCAAATCTCCCAGGCTCTGCTCCGAGAGATTGATCGCCAAAATGGCATCCGGCTCAATGCGCCCATCATCTGCCTCCAGCACCTGAAGTGCCTCAGTGACGACCCAGATATCGATAGCAGACATTAAGCCAAAACGTTCCGCAGTGGCCATGAAATGAGCAGGTGCAAGATGCTCGCCCGTATCACTGATATAGCGCAGTAGTACCTCATAGTAAGGCTGTTCGGCCGGCGCACTCAGTGAACGAATCGGCTGGATATAAAGCGTGAAGCGATTATGCTCCAATGCCTCATGCAGCAACGGTAGCCATTGCACTTCGCGCTGCGCTCGCTCAAGACTGGCATCACCGTCCAAATAGCCGTGCACCTGATTACGTCCATTCTGCTTGGCTATATAACAGGCGGCATCGGCTTGACGCAGGACATCAGAGGGTTGGTGCTCTCCCCCTTTTGGCGCCACACCGATACTGACTCCCAGCTGGAACGGACGCCCTTCATCGTAATAACGGTACTGACCTACTGCGACACACAATGCGTCGGCCCGCTCCATTGCCTGCTCCCGAGTGCAGCGATACAACAGGATGGCAAACTCATCTCCTCCCAAGCGCGCCAACACATCAGAATCACGTACATGTGAGCGCATCAGAGAGGATATCTCACGCAGCACCGTGTCTCCGGCAGCATGACCACAGGTGTCATTGACGACCTTGAAGAAGTCCAAATCCAGATATAGAAGCTGATGACACTCACCATCATCATTCGATGTATTCAGTGCCTCATCGAAGGCGCTGCGATTATGCAAGCCTGTCAGGCTGTCATGGTGCGCCTGGAAGTTGAGGCGGCGAATCATGGCCTGACGGTAGCTGATATCGCGAAATACCAGCACGGCACCATCAATATCGCCATTACGATGGCGCACAGGTGATGCCTTCAGCTCCACTGCACATTCACTCCCATCGCGTGCGACTAGCAGCGTCTGAGTAGACATATGCACTACCTCGCCATGACTCAATACGCCATCAAACTGAGCATCCAGCGACTGGAGCGTACCTTCATGGCGTAGCTGCAGAATACGCGCCCAAGGCCGCCTTCTCGCCAGTGATGGATTCCAGCCGCACAGCCCTGCTGCAATCGGGTTGATATGTCGAATCAGCCCGTCGCTATCGAGACTGATCACTCCTTCATCAATCGAGTCCAACATTACCGCGACCTGATCACGCTCATGACGCAGCTCTTGAGTACGATTCACCAGTAAATCGTTAACACGTGAGCGGTAGTGATGACTGCGCCGGATACGCTGCTCAGCTCCAATCGCCAGCAACGTCAGCCCTAGCACCAATAGCGTCGCCATACCGATGGCAAGCGCCAGCCAGAGATGCTGGCCGTCCTCAGGCACAAGCTCCAAGAGAGGGGGGGTCGCAAGAGGCACCATTTGCATTGCTGCCATACCGAGATAATGCATCCCGGAAATACCCAGGCCCATCAGTCCCGCTGCAAGCGCCTGACATGCTCTGCGTGGCCGGCGCTGACGCAGGAAGACGCCCCCGACCCACAACCCTGCAGTCGATGCCCCAATGGCGATTAGAATCGAGAGCGACAACAACAACGCATCATACTGATACGTCATATCCATCTGCATCGCCGCCATACCGGTGTAGTGCATCATCGCGGTGCCACTGCCCATCACGAGCCCACTGCCAGCCAAGAGAGGGAGCGTCAGGCGCGGTAAGGTATTGACCCACAGCGCCAGTCCCGACGACAACACCGCAATTAGCATCGATAATGCTGTTAGCTCTACCCCGTATGAAATCGGCCTACCTGTCTCGTATGCCAACATGCCGATGAAGTGCATAGACCAGATGCCAAGCCCCATCGCAAGCGCCCCTCCCAGCAACCAGCCGAGATTACTGGTACGCGATGTCGCTAACGCAACCTGATGGATGAGTTGCAACGCGGCATGAGATGCAAGCACAGCCACTACAATCGAAAGCATCACTAGAGGAGGGGAATAACTGCCATGCATGAATAACCTCAATCATCAGTGGCATGCCACAGTAGACAAGCAGTGTGGGCAAATACATCAATGGAAATAGCAGTCTATCCGCAGGCATCGTCGGAACGGACATTTTCCGTGCTCTGCTCTCAACGGCCTTCCGGTATTGATCAATACCAAGTGATAGTCTGCTGGCTACCCCCCTTTACGCTCGTCACGATGATGCAGATGTCATGCGATAAAAGATTCTTTCAACCTGAGAATGAGCTATCCGCATGCAGCATGCTCAACCTCCTCCACGTCTATCGGCTGCCATCCCGTCTTCTGAAATCAAAAAACCCCCGCGGAGCGAGGGCTTTCCATGATATGTCGCACAGTTATCTAGCAATTCACGCCGCGGTGACCTCTACCCCCTACAATTTAGCGTACCTTAAAACGGGATCTCATCATCGAAGTCATCAAAGCTACCCGCGGGCGGCGCGCCAAAGTTATTGTTCTGCTGGCTCGCTGGTTGAGCCGGACTGGACGATTGCTGTCCACCAAAGCCGTTACCCTGCTGCGGAGCAGATTGCTGACCACCAGAATTGCCGCCCTGTTGTTGAGCAGGCTGCTGACCACCGAAGTTTCCACCCTGCTGTGGAGCCGCGGCAGGCTGTGACGCTGCTTGTTGCTGGCCACCAAAGTTACCACCTTGCTGCGGCGGTGCCTGCTGCGGGCGCCCACCACCACTAAAGTTACCACCACCGCCTTCACCGCGCGTGTCGAGCATCTGCATATCGTTGGCCACGATCTCAGTGCTGTAGCGGTCGTTACCGTTTTGGTCCTGCCACTTGCGCGTCTGCAGACGACCTTCGATATACAGGCGCGAGCCCTTCTTGACGTACTGCTGAGCAACCTCTGCCAGCTTGTTGAACATCACTACCCGATGCCATTCAGTACGTTCCTGACGCTGACCGCTCTGACGATCATTCCAGGTATCGGTAGTAGCGAGGTTCAAGTTGCATACCGCGCTGCCAGATGGAGTGAAGCGAACTTCCGGGTCCTGGCCGAGATTGCCGATCAAAATGACCTTGTTTACGCCGCGAGCCATGAAAATTACTCCTGCAAATAGACCGATGCGCATCTCGCATCGGAGAAGGTATCGAGTGCACCGACAACAACTTGCCGGTGTCAGGGTTCAGCTAGCAGGCACCTCAGTACCTGCCGGAGTCTCATCGTCACGCTGGCGAGTAAAATGTGCCAACGCCTTATCATCTAGTGTATCGCGTGTGACCTTAAGGTAGGCGACCTGTTCCTCTCGCACTACCAGCGCCTCTTCCACGCCAGCGATCGCCAGCAGCTGGGATTGCAGCTCAACTGCCGACAAGTGAGATACTTCGCGGGATAGCCCCACAACTTCACTGGCCAGATGCCGCGGCGGTTGCATGCCCCAAACGGCCGCTAACCACAGCAGTGCCAACAGCCCCATGGCGATGAAAACGCCACTCAAGCCGAACTGGCCAGTCAACCAGCCTCCGCCAACACCGCCGACAAAGGCCCCGAGAAACTGACTGGTCGAATAAACGCCCATCGCTGTCCCCTTGGCGCCTGCCGGTGCCAGCTTGGAAATCATCGAGGGCAGCGTAGCCTCCAGTAGATTGAAGGCAACGAAGAACAACCACAGAACAGCGAGGAACATGGTCAAACCGGTATCCTCAATACCCTCTATGCCCAGTAATAGCAGGCTGATTGCAATGGTCGCGACCGCACCGAGGAAAACCGGCTTCATACGCCGATACTTCTCGGCCACAATGACCAAGGGAAGCATTGCGACAAATGCCAAGCCCATCAAGGGTAGATAAACCCAGCCATGATGTGCCGGCTCAATACCGAAGCTGACCAGCTGCTGAGGAATCGCCACGAAACAGGCCGTAAGGATCATGTGCAGCGCAAATATCGAGATATCCATCCGTAATAGCGCTGAATTAGCCAAGATGCCCTTGAGCTGGCGGCGATCAAGCCCCACATCCTGATGTTGACGCTTCGGTGCAGCAGGCACCAGCTTCCAGAGGACGAGTAGACTGGCAACAGCCATTACCGCGGTTAACCAGAAGACGCCCGATAGCCCAAAGGCATCAGCGGCCAAGGGACCAACCACCATGGCCAGCGCAAAAGCTAGACCAATCGACATGCCAATAGAGGCCATCGCGACAGTGCGAACCTCCTCACGCGTCTGATCGGCCAGCAGTGCCATGATGGCTCCGGCAACAGCGCCGCTCCCCTGCAAGCAACGCCCGAGGATGATCATCTCGATGCTGGTGGCTGTCGCAGCGACTACCGAGCCAAGAATGAATAGCCCAAGCCCGAAGCCAATGACGGCCTTGCGCCCAAGGCGGTCAGATAACCAGCCGAACGGTATCTGTAGTACGGCCTGAGTCAGGCCATAGCCACCAAGCGCAATGCCTACCAGCGTCGGCGTTGCACCAGCGAGATCGCGGGTGTATAGCGCCAATACTGGCAACACCATGAACAGTCCCATCATGCGCGTGGCGTAGAGGCTGGCAAGGCCAGCGATCGCACGGCGTTCAGGGCCTAGCAGTTGAGAGGTCTTCATGGGCGGCGGCGGGCTCCGGAGCATGACAGTCTAGAAAAGGAGGCCGACCATACGGGTCGCCAGAAAGTGCCGTTCACACGCAGTGCATGCGCGTCGGACTGCACATTCTAAGGCCCGCTTGACGGCTTTGAAAGCATGCAGCCTTTGCCGGGCGTTTCGCCCGCGCCTTATAATCGTTGCTTTTATCGACGCAGCCCGAGGTGGCAATGGACAGGATTCAGGTCAGGGGTGCACGCACCCACAACCTCAAGAACATCGACGTCGAACTGCCGCGTGACAAGCTCATCGTGGTAACGGGCCTTTCTGGCTCCGGCAAGTCCTCTCTTGCCTTTGACACGCTCTATGCCGAGGGACAGCGGCGCTACGTCGAATCACTGTCGACTTATGCACGTCAATTTCTATCGATGATGGAAAAGCCGGATATCGACCATATTGAAGGTCTATCACCGGCGATCTCCATCGAGCAGAAATCGACATCACACAATCCACGCTCCACTGTGGGAACCATCACCGAGATCTACGACTACCTACGCCTGCTCTATGCACGTGCTGGTACGCCGCGTTGCCCCGATCACGGCAATGATCTTGAAGCTCAGACTATCTCGCAGATGGTCGATCAGGCACTCGCTCTCCCCGAAGGCAGCAAGCTGATGCTGATGGCACCGGTAGTCAACGGCCGTAAGGGTGAGCATCTACAGCTGCTCTCCGAGCTACGCGCTCAAGGTTTCGTTCGCGCCCGCATCGACGGCGTCATTGTTGAGCTTGACGATCTCAAGCCGCTGGAAAAGAACAAGAAACACAACATCGAGGTTATCGTCGACCGCTTCAAGGTGCGTGAAGACCTCAAGCAGCGCCTGGCTGAGTCCTTCGAGACTGCGCTCAATCTGGCAGATGGCAGTGCACATCTGCACTTCATGGATGGCGAGCAGGAAGATCTCGTGTTCTCCTCGCGCTTCGCCTGTCCGGTATGCGGCTACGCCCTAGCCGAACTGGAACCACGCCTTTTCTCGTTCAATAACCCGGCGGGCGCTTGCCCGACCTGTGATGGCTTTGGGGTAAAGCAGTACTTTGATCCCGATAAGTTGATCAGTCATCCAGAGTTATCGCTAGCCGAAGGCGTCATCAAGGGTTGGGATCGCCGTAGCGTCTATTACTTCAGCCAACTGCAAGCCGTCGCCGAGCACTATGGATTCGCACTTGAAGCTGCATGGGAATCATTAAGTGACGAAGCGCGTAACGCTGTGCTCAATGGCAGCGGCCGCGAAGATATCGCTTTCAGCTACGTCAATGATCGTGGCCGCAAGGTTACTCGTGAGCACCCGTTCGAGGGCGTTCTGCCCAACATGAGCCGCCGTTACCGCGAGACGGAATCCAACATGGTACGCGAAGACCTTTCGCGCTATCTGGCCGTACAACCTTGCCCAAGCTGCGATGGCGCACGCCTACGTCGAGAAGCACGTAACGTCTACGTCGATAACCGCACGCTCTCTGAAGTAGTACGTCAGCCAATCGGTGAGGCCTGGAAGGAATTCGGCAAGATGAGCCTGCCGGGACGCAAGGGCGAGATTGCCGCCAAAATCGTCAGCGAGATCCAGGCGCGACTCGAGTTCCTCGTCAATGTCGGTCTCGACTATCTAACATTGGAGCGCAGTGCCGATACGCTGTCCGGTGGAGAAGCACAGCGTATCCGTCTGGCCAGCCAAATCGGCGCTGGGCTGGTAGGCGTCATGTACATCCTTGATGAGCCCTCAATCGGGCTTCATCAGCGTGACAATGACCGACTGCTCAAGACGTTGATTCATCTGCGCGACCTCGGCAATACCGTCATCGTGGTCGAGCATGACGAAGATGCTATTCGCGCTGCCGATCACGTACTCGATATTGGGCCCGGCGCCGGCGTGCATGGTGGTGAGATCGTCGCCCAAGGGACTCCTGCCCAAATCGAGGCTACGCCAGGCTCACTGACCGGTCAGTACCTGAGCGGCGCACGTGAAATCGCGGTACCTCCCTACCGGCTACCAGCCAATCCAGACAAGATGCTGCGCCTGAGCGGAGCCACGGGCAACAATCTGCAGAACGTGACGCTGGCAGTGCCTACCGGCCTACTGACCTGTATCACTGGCGTATCCGGCTCGGGCAAGTCGACGTTGATCAACGCAACCTTGATGCCATTGGCGGCACGCGAGCTCAATCGCGCGACGACTCTGACACCCGCTCCCTACGGTAAAATCGAAGGACTAGATCTGTTCGACAAGATGGTCGATATCGACCAGAGCCCTATCGGGCGTACACCTCGCTCCAACCCGGCCACCTATACCGGCATCTTTACGCCCATCCGTGAGCTGTTTTCGGGCACCCAAGAGGCACGTGCGCGTGGCTATAAGCCGGGCCGCTTCAGCTTCAACGTCAAGGGAGGCCGCTGCGAGGCCTGCCAAGGTGATGGCCTGATCAAGGTCGAGATGCATTTCCTACCCGACATGTACGTGCCCTGTGATGTCTGCAAGGCCAAACGCTACAATCGCGAAACACTCGAGGTGCAGTACAAAGGCAAGAACATCCATGAAGTGCTGGAAATGACGATCGAAGAGGCTCTGGAGTTCTTCTCACCAGTGCCTGCTATCGCGCGTCGTCTGCAGACACTCATGGACGTAGGGCTATCCTATGTACGCCTCGGCCAGAGCGCGATAACACTATCAGGTGGTGAAGCCCAGCGTATCAAGCTGGCTCGCGAACTAGCCAAGCGTGATACTGGCAAGACGCTCTACATCCTTGATGAGCCGACCACTGGTCTGCACTTCGAAGATATTCGTCAACTGCTGGTCGTCCTGCACCGCTTGCGTGATCATGGCAATACGGTGGTCGTGATCGAACACAATCTCGATGTCATCAAGACAGCTGACTGGTTGATCGATCTCGGGCCAGAAGGCGGTTCCGGTGGCGGACAGATCATTGCCGAAGGCACGCCGGAACAGTTAGCCACACAAGAGGTGTCACATACTGGGCGCTTCCTTGCCCCTTTGCTAGCACGTCAGGCAGCGAACAAAGCTGCAAAAGACAAGGCGGCTGGAAAAGCACGAAGACGACCACCAAAGTGACAGACTGAACAGGTAGATAGATACACTATGAAAGCCATCATCCACGGAGGGATGATGGCTTTTACTTGCAGCGAAAGTGCCTCAAAGAACCGGCCTTCGCGAGAGTGGTGTCGATGTGCATTACATGTAATGCACGCATAAAAAAAGGCCAACCCCTGGGGGTTGGCCTTTTCTTGTGGACGAAGCAAGCCGGAGCTTACTCTTCGCCCGCTGCCTCAGAGGCAACCGGACGATCGACCAGCTCGACGAATGCCATCGGGGCATTGTCACCGGTACGATAGCCGCACTTCAGGATACGCAGATAACCGCCCGGACGGGTGGTGTAGCGCGGGCCGAGCTCAGTGAAGAGCTTGCCGACCGCTTCCTTGGAGCGCGTGCGAGAGAACGCCAGACGGCGGTTCGCAACGGTGTCCTGCTTGGCCAGAGTGATCAGCGGCTCGATATAACGACGCAGTTCCTTGGCTTTCGGCAGGGTAGTCCTGATGACTTCGTGCTCTACCAGAGAGATGCACATGTTCTTGAACATGGCTTCACGGTGAGAGCTGGTACGGTTCAGGTGACGACCACTCTTACGATGACGCATGGTTGTGATTCCTTACCAGTCTGGGGCTTGAGCCGACCGGACTTCCTTAAGCGGAAGCCTTGTCGTCCTTCAGGCTTTGAGGCGGCCAATTTTCCAACCGCATGCCGAGGGACAGACCACGCGCGGACAGCACGTCCTTGATTTCATTCAAGGACTTCTTACCGAGATTCGGGGTCTTCAGCAGCTCAACTTCGGTGCGCTGAATGAGATCACCGATGTAGTAGATATTCTCGGCCTTGAGACAGTTCGCACTGCGAACGGTCAGCTCAAGATCGTCTACGGGACGGAGAAGAATCGGATCAATTTGATCTTCTTCTTCTTCGACTTCCTGTTCCTTGTCTGCTTCCAGATCAACGAAGGCGGCCAACTGCTCCTGCAAGATAGTTGCGGAGCGGCGAATCGCTTCTTCCGGATCCAGCGTGCCGTCGGTTTCCAGGTCAATCACCAGCTTGTCGAGGTTGGTACGCTGTTCAACACGCGCAGCCTCGACGGCATAGGAGACTCGGCGAACCGGCGTAAAGGTCGCATCCAGCTGGAGGCGGCCAATCGCACGAGATTCGTCATCTGCAGAAAGACGCGCATCAGCCGGTTCGTAGCCACGGCCACGAGCGACTTTGAGTTGCATCTTCAGCTCGCCACCATCATTCAGGTGAGCAATGACGTGATCCGGATTTACGATCTCAAGATCATGATCGCCAGCGATGTCGCCAGCAGTCACGATACCCGGGCCCTTCTTGTTCAGCGCCAGTACAGCTTCGTCGCGACCATGCATCTTGATGGCCACGTCCTTGAGGTTCAGCAGGATTTCAATCACATCCTCCTGCACCCCTTCAATGGCGCTGTACTCGTGCAGAACGCCTTCGATCTCAGCTTCCACGACGGCGCAGCCGGGCATGGAAGAAAGCAGGATGCGACGCAGAGCATTCCCCAGGGTGTGGCCAAAACCACGCTCGAAGGGCTCGAGGACGATCCGCGCATGATTGGCGCTGACTTCCTCGACCTTGATATCGCGAGGACGGAGAAACTCTGTCACTGAGCGCTGCATAAGAACACCTTTAAGGCTGCCAAACGGATAATCTGGGTACTCCACAGCTGGGCCGATGAATCGGCCCAGCATCACATTACTTGGAGTACAGCTCGACGATCAGGTTTTCGTTGATATCGGCAGACAGGTCGCCACGCTCGGGGACAGCCTTGAAAGTGCCTTCCATCTTCTTGGAGTCGACGTCGACCCAAGTCACATCACCGCGATTGGCAGCAATTGCCAAAGACAGCTGGATGCGAGCCTGGTTCTTGGCCTTCTCACGAACGGTGACCACATCGCCTGCCTTCACTTTGAAGGAAGCAACGTTGACGGTACGGCCGTTCACGGCGATCGCCTTGTGGCTGACCAGCTGACGTGACTCAGAACGCGTAGAGCCGAAGCCCATGCGGTAGACGACGTTATCGAGGCGAGCCTCGAGGAGCTGGAGCAGAACCTCACCGGTCGCACCCTTGAGGCGAGCGGCTTCTTTGTAATAATTGCGGAATTGCTTTTCCAGTACGCCGTACATACGACGAACCTTCTGCTTTTCACGCAACTGCAGGCCGTAGTCTGAAAGACGCTGACGGCGCTGGCCATGAACACCCGGGGGTTGTTCGGATTTGCACTTTTTCTCGAACGGAGTCACGCCACTCTTCAGGAAGAGGTCGGTGCCTTCACGACGAGACAGTTTGCACTTCGGTCCAATATAACGAGCCATGAGTCTGTCTCCTTAAACGCGGCGTTTCTTCGGCGGACGGCACCCATTATGCGGGATGGGGGTCACGTCGTTGATGCTTTGCACGCGGAAGCCTGCGGCATTGAGAGCGCGCACGGCAGACTCACGACCCGGACCCGGGCCCTTGACCAGCACGTCGACGTTCTTCACACCATATTCGGCTGCAGCAGTCGCTGCACGTTCACTTGCGACTTGCGCAGCGAACGGGGTGCTCTTGCGAGAACCACGAAAACCCGAACCACCGGCAGTTGCCCAGGAAAGAGCATTGCCCTGGCGGTCTGTGATCGTCACGATAGTATTGTTAAAAGAGGCGTGGATATGCGCGATGGCATCCACAACCTGCTTTTTAACTTTCTTGCGCTTACTCGGGTTAGCCATTAGATGTTTCCTGTCTAAACGCCAGTTCGTTTACTTGCGAATCGGTTTACGCGGACCTTTGCGTGTACGTGCGTTGGTCTTGGTGCGCTGACCGCGCAACGGAAGACCACGACGATGGCGCAGGCCACGATAGCAACCGAGGTCCATGAGACGCTTGATGTTAAGCGTGATCTCACGACGCAGGTCGCCTTCGACGGTGTACTTACCCACCTCGGCACGAACCAAGTCCAATTGTTCAACAGACAGATCAGCGATCTTGACGCTC
Organism: Cobetia sp. QF-1; assembly: GCF_002213105.1. NCBI lineage: Bacteria > Pseudomonadati > Pseudomonadota > Gammaproteobacteria > Oceanospirillales > Halomonadaceae > Cobetia > Cobetia sp. QF-1. The sequence goes on along the minus strand of NZ_NBVS01000012.1, from coordinate 33,684 downwards.
GGCTCTAGACCGAGGGCGGCGCAGATCTGCTGTGCACGCGTACGGCCAATCCCGAAGATATAAGTCAGCGAGATCGCCGCGTGCTTGTTGTCCGGGATATTGACGCCAGCAATACGGGCCATCAGTTTTCTCCGAAAGGTTAGCGGCGGATTTTTCATCCACAAAGGGCGCAATAGCATACCCCTTGATCCCATTGGGAGCAAGGGGGTATGCCAGCACCCGAGCTTGTATTCAGCTAAGCGGGTCTAGGGGATTAACCCTGACGCTGCTTGTGGCGCGGCTCAGTGCAGATGACCCGCACTGCGCCACGACGCCGAATGATCTTGCAGTTACGGCAAATTTTCTTGACGGAAGCTCGAACTTTCATCGTTCTCTCCAGTTTACTAACAGAGGCTGCGCAATCAGCGCATCATGCCACCGCTGCCATAGCCTTTGAGGTTGGCCTTCTTCATCACCGACGCGTACTGATTTGACATCAAGTGCGATTGCACCTGAGCCATAAAGTCCATGACTACCACAACCACGATGAGCAAAGAGGTGCCGCCAAAATAGAACGGGACCTGCCACGCAACAACGAGGAACTGAGGCATCAGAGATACGAGGGTGATGTAGAGGGCGCCGAACAGCGTCAGGCGAGTCATCACCTTATCGATGTAACGGGCCGTCTGTTCGCCTGGGCGAATCCCCGGCAGAAACGCTCCTGACTTCTTGAGGTTGTCAGCAACATCCTTGGGGTTAAAGACCAGCGCCGTGTAGAAGAAGCAGAAGAATACTACAGCGGCAGCGAAAAGCAAGATGTAGAGAGGCTGACCCGGGCCAAGTGCCTGAGAAGCCGTCTGCAACCATTGCATACTTTCACTCTGGCCAAACCATTGACCCATCGATGCAGGGAACAGCAAAATGCTTGACGCAAAGATCGGCGGGATAACCCCAGCCATATTGACCTTCATAGGCAAGTAACTGCTCTGACCTGCATACATCTTATTGCCCACCTGACGGCGTGGGTAGTTCACAGTGATACGGCGTTGACCGCGCTCAATGAACACCACAAAGGCAACGGTAATGACTGCAAGCAGCGTTAGCGCCAGCAGCGGAAGCACATTCCAGGCACCATCATTGCGCGCCAGTTCGAAAGACTGGCCGATGGCACTCGGCAGCCCGGCGACAATACCAGCAAAGATGATCAATGAGATCCCGTTGCCAATACCCTTCTCGGTGATCTGCTCACCCAGCCACATCAGGAACACTGCACCAGCCACGAATGTACTCACGGCGGTAAAGTAGAAACTGAAGTCAGCGGAATAGGCGACACCGTTTCCGACCAGTCCGACTGCCATGCCGATCGATTGGACCAGGGCCAGTACTACCGTGCCGTAGCGCGTGTACTGACTGATCTTGCGACGGCCGGCCTCGCCTTCCTTCTTCAATTGCTCAAGCTGAGGCGAGACCACCGTCAGGAGCTGCATGATGATCGACGCGGAGATGTAGGGCATGATGCCCAGCGCGAAGATACTCATTCGCTCCAGTGCACCACCAGAGAACATGTTGAACATGCTCAAGATGGTGCCCTGGTTTTCCCTGAACAAGGCAGCAAGCTGGTCAGGATTGATACCGGGAACGGGGATGTGCGCACCGATTCGGTACACCACGATGGCGATGAACACGAAGCGCAAACGCGCCCAGAGTTCGCTCAACCCACTTCCCTGCACTGCCGGTACGTTTCCTGACTTAGCCATTTAGTCCTCTACCTTTCCACCGGCAGCTTCGATCGCAGCACGGGCACCTTTGGTGACCTTAACGCCGCGGACGGTAACTGCCTTGTCCAGTTCGCCGGAGAGCATGACCTTCGCAAACTTCGTAGAATTACGAAGCACGTTGGCCTTCTTCAGCGTTTCGAGGTCGACGATGTCGCCGTCTACCAATGCCAGTTCGCTCAGGCGCACTTCTTCCGAAATCAGGGATTTCGCGGAAGTGAAACCAAACTTCGGCAGACGACGCTGCATAGGCATCTGACCGCCTTCGAAGCCCGGCTTGACACTGCCACCGGAACGGGACTTCTGGCCTTTATGGCCACGACCGCCGGTCTTACCAAGACCGGAGCCGATACCACGACCAACACGCTTTGCAGCGTGCTTGGAGCCCGGGGCCGGACTCAGGGTATTCAATTTCATGGATTACTCTCCCTCAACACGGACAAGGTAATGAACCTTGTTGATCATGCCGCGTACCGCGGGGGTGTCTTCCAGCTCGACAGTATGACCGATGCGACGCAGCCCAAGACCTTTCATAGTAGCCTTGTGCTTTTCTAGGACGCCGATGGTGCTGCGGATCTGGGTTACCGTGATCTTAGCTGCCATGGTGTCTTACCCCGCAATCTTGTCGACAGACAGGCCACGCTTGGCGGCGATGTCTTCCGGAGATTTCATGGAGGCGAGACCATTAATAGTCGCGCGCACCACGTTGACCGGATTGGTGGAACCGTAGCACTTGGCCAGGACGTCATGGACGCCGGCCAGTTCGAGCACGGAACGCATCGCACCGCCGGCAATGATGCCGGTACCTTCGGATGCTGGCTGCATGTAGATCTTGGATGCGCCATGACGTGCCTTCACCGGGTACTGCAAGGTGTGGCCCTTCAGGTCAACCATGATCATGTTGCGGCGTGCTTGATCCATTGCCTTCTGAATCGCGACCGGCACTTCACGCGCCTTGCCACGACCGAAGCCAACACGACCATTGCCGTCACCGACGACAGTCAAAGCGGTGAAACCGAAGATACGGCCGCCCTTGACTACCTTGGCGACGCGGTTGATCTGCACGAGTTTCTCTTGCAGGTCACCGCCCTTCTGTTCGATATGCGCCATCGTAAAACCCTTTAGAATTCCAGGCCGCCTTCACGTGCGGCATCGGCCAGGGCCTTCACGCGACCGTGGTACTTGTACCCGGAGCGATCGAAAGCCACTTGCTTGATACCCGCTTCCTTCGCGCGCTCGGCAATCAGAGCACCCACCTTGGCGGCGGAGTCCGAGTTGCCGGTAGAGCCTTCACGCAGGCTCTTATCAAGCGTGGATGCGGTGGCCAGGACCTGGCCACCATCCGGCGAGATGATCTGCGCGTAGATGTGACGCGGGGTGCGGTTCACGCACAGGCGAAACACGCCCAGCTCGCGGATTTTCGCACGAGCGCGGCGGGCACGACGGAGACGAGATTCTTTCTTCGCGTTCATAACCCTGCCTTACTTCTTCTTGGCTTCTTTACGACGGACGACTTCGTCACTGTACCGAATACCTTTGCCCTTATAGGGCTCCGGCGGACGGAAGGAGCGAATCTCTGCGGCGACCTGGCCCAAAGCCTGCTTATCAGCAGACGTCAGGACGATCACAGTGTTCTTCGGCGTTTCAGCCGTAACACTTGCCGGCAGTTCATAGTCGACCGGGTGTGAGAAACCCAGTGTCAGGTTGATTGTCTGGCCTTTGGCCTGGGCACGATAACCCACACCATTGATTTCCAAAGACTTAGTGAAGCCTTCGGAAACACCAGACACCATGTTGTTGACCAGAGCACGAGTGGTACCAACCATCGCCCAGTTCTTGGCAGCATCACTCTGAGTGAAGGACATTTGACCTTCTTCCAGAGTGATAACCACGTCCTGGTGGACGGTCAGTTCCAGCTGGCCTTTGCTGCCCTTCACGGTCAGCTTGTCGCCATCGAGTTTTGCCTCGACGCCGTTCGGCAATTTAACCGGATACTTGGCTACGCGGGACATTCCAAACTCCTAGAATACGGTGCAGAGGACTTCGCCGCCGACACCAGCTTGACGGGCCGCACGATCGGTCATCACGCCCCGGGAGGTGGAAACGATCGCAATACCCAGGCCATCCGCGACTTTCGGAAGCTCACCCTTGCCCTTGTACTGGCGCAGGGAAGGCTTGGAAATGCGCTTGATGTGCTCGATAACCGATTTGCCTTCAAAGTACTTGAGGGTCACGGTCAGCTCCGGCTTGGCGCTTTCTGCGACAGCAAACTCGGAAATGTAACCCTCTTCCTTCAATACGCGGGCCACTTCAATCTTGAGCTTGGAAGACGGCATGGAAACCGTCTCCTTGGTGGCCATCTGCGCATTGCGGATACGAGTAAACATATCCGCCAGAGTGTCTTGCATGCTCATTACGTTGCGCTCCTGAATTCTTGCAATGGTGTTACCAGCTGGACTTGGTCAGTCCAGGCACGTCACCACGCATAGCGGCTTCACGCAGCTTGTTGCGGCTCAGGCCGAACTTGTTGTAGTAACCGTGCGGACGGCCAGTGATACGGCAGCGATTACGCTGACGAACCGGGTGGGCATCACGCGGTAGCTGCTGCAACTTCAGCTGTGCGTCGAAGCGCTCTTCTTCGGAAGCGTTGACGTCGTTGATGATGGTCTTCAGTGCGTCGCGCTTAACGGCGTACTTAGCGACCAGCTTGGTGCGCTTGAGCTCACGCTCAACCATGCTTTTCTTTGCCATGATCCACCCTTATTTCTTGAACGGGAAGTTCAGCGCGCCCAGCAACGCACGACCTTCATCATCGGTGTTGGCGCTAGTGGTGATAGTGATATCCAGGCCACGAATCCGATCGATCTTATCATACTCGATCTCAGGGAAGATGATCTGTTCACGCACACCCATGGAGTAGTTTCCACGGCCATCGAAGGACTTCGGGTTCAGACCGCGAAAATCACGAACGCGCGGGATAGCCACGTTCACGAGGCGGTCCAGGAAATCCCACATACGATCGCTACGCAGGGTCACCTTAACACCGATAGGCCATCCTTCGCGGACTTTGAAGCCAGCGATGGACTTGCGTGCCTTGGTGATGATCGGCTTCTGACCAGAAAGCATCTGGAGATCGGCAAATGCATTGTCGATCAGCTTCTTGTCAGCGGTCGCTTCACCGATGCCCATATTCAGGGTCACCTTGGTGATACGCGGCACCTGCATCACGTTGGCGTAGCCGAACTGCTCTTTAAGCTGGGCGGCCACTTCGTTCTGATAACGTTCTTTCAAGTTCGCCATGTTGTACCCGACTCGCGTTAGGCGTCGATCAGCTTCTGAGTCGACTTAAAGATGCGTACCTTAGTACCGTCTTCCTGTACCTGGATACCGACACGATCCGCCTTGCCGGTCTCCTGGTTGAAGATGGCCACGTTGGACGCGTGAATCGGAGCCTCGCGCTCGACGATACCCCCCTGAGTGCCCAGCATCGGGTTGGGCTTGGTGTGACGCTTAATCATATTCACACCGGACACGACCAAACGGTCACCCTTCAGCACTTTGCTGATGGTGCCGCGCTTGCCCTTGTCCTTCCCGGCGATGACGATGACTTCATCGTCACGTTTGATCTTTTGCATATCCGCTCCGCTCCTTACAGCACTTCGGGCGCCAGGGAAATGATCTTCATAAACTTCTCACTGCGAAGTTCACGGGTAACCGGGCCGAAGATACGGGTACCGATCGGCTGTTCGTTGGTATTATTCAACAAAACGGCCGCATTACCGTCGAAGCGGATCACGGAACCGTCATTACGACGGACACCGGCTCTGGTACGAACGACCACTGCCTTCATGACTTGGCCTTTTTTGACCTTGCCACGCGGGATAGCTTCTTTGACGGTGACCTTGATAATGTCTCCAACACGAGCGTAACGACGGTGTGAACCGCCTAGCACCTTGATGCATTGCACCCGGCGCGCGCCACTGTTGTCGGCGACATCCAGCATTGTCTGAGTCTGAATCATCGGTTTTCTCCAAACCTAATCTGACTGCCTGGTGGGAACTGGCCTAGGGAATTAACCCTTGGCCTGTTCAACCACCTCGACCAGGGTCCAGGCTTTCTTCTTGGACAGCGGACGAGTCTCGGCGATAGAGACGGTGTCACCGATCCGAGCCTGATTCGCCTCATCATGGGCGTGCAGCTTGGTGGAGCGTCTCAGGTACTTGCCATAGATCGGATGACGCTCACGGCGCTCGATCATGACAACGATGGATTTTTCCATCTTGTCACTCACCACTTTGCCGGTGAGTATGCGTGCTTTAGTTTCTTCGGCCATTTTACTCACCTGACTTCTGGTTGAGCACAGTCTTAACCTGAGCAATTTGGCGACGAGTCTGCTTGAGCAGGTGAACCTGACTCAGCTGACCGGTAGCCTTCTGCATGCGCAGATTGAATTGCTCACGCAGGAGTTCAAACAACTGCTCCTGAAGCGCCTCGACTGACTTTTCACGGAGTTCCTGGGCTTTCATCACATCACCGTCCGCTTAACAAAGGTGGTGGAGATCGGCATCTTCATAGCGGCCAGACTAAATGCTTCGCGGGCCAGCTCTTCAGATACGCCTTCGATCTCGTAGAGGACCTTGCCGGGCTGGATCTGAGCGACCCAGTACTCGACAGAACCCTTACCTTTACCCATGCGAACTTCCAACGGCTTGTTGGAAATCGGCTTATCCGGGAAGACGCGGATCCAGATCTTACCACCACGCTTGACGTGACGGGTGATGGCACGACGGCCAGCTTCGATCTGACGAGCGGTGAGACGACCACGGCCCGTGGCTTTCAGGCCAAACTCACCAAAGCTTACCTTACTTCCGCGATGCGCCAGGCCACGGTTGCGACCTTTCTGCATCTTACGGAATTTCATACGCTTGGGCTGTAACATCGATTACCCCCTTACTTGCCTTTCTTCTTGGGTGCGGACGCGGGCTGCTTCGCCTTGGCTCGCACCTCTTCGATGCCACCGAGGATCTCGCCTTTGAAGATCCAGACCTTGACACCAATGATGCCGTAGGTGGTGTGAGCTTCGAAGGTGGAGTAATCAATGTCAGCACGCAGAGTGTGAAGCGGAACGCGGCCTTCGCGGTACCATTCGGTACGGGCGATTTCGGCACCGCCAAGACGACCAGAGAGCTGAATCTTGATGCCCTTGGCGCCCAGACGCATTGCGTTCTGCACAGCACGCTTCATCGCACGACGGAACATTACACGACGCTCGAGCTGACCTGCCACATTGGCAGCAACCAGCTTGGCATCGAGTTCCGGCTTGCGAATCTCCTCGATGTTGATGTGGACGGGAACGCCCATCATCTCGGAAACTTCACGACGAAGGCGATCGACATCTTCACCTTTCTTACCAATCACGATACCCGGACGGGCGGTGTGAATGGTAATACGGGCGTTGTTTGCCGGACGCTCAATGCTGATGCGGCTCACGGAAGCGCTTTTCAGACGCTCTTCCAGGAAGCTACGCACCTGCAGATCGTTGTTCAGTTTGTCGGCATAGGTAGCGCCTTCGGCGTACCAGACAGAGGTATGATCCTTGACGATACCCAGTCGGAAACCTGTCGGATTAACTTTCTGACCCATCTGGTCGTCTCCTACTTCTCGGCTACCTTGACGGTGATATGACAAGTGCGCTTCAAGATACGATCCGCACGGCCTTTGGCACGTGGCTGGATGCGCTTGAGCGTCATGCCCTCGTCGACACAGATAGTCGAGATGCGAAGCTCGTCAATGTCCATGCCGTTATTTTCTTCCGCATTTGCGATCGCGGACTGCAGAACCTTGCGAACTATCTTCGCAGCCTTCTTCGGTGAGAAAGCGAGCAGATTCAGCGCCTCGGCGACCGGCTTACCGCGCACCTGGTCAGCCACCAAACGGGCCTTCTGGGCGGATAAACGAGCGCCGCGCAGCTTAGCAGCTACTTCCATCTCTTAAATCCTCTCTGGCTTACCGTTTGGCTTTTTTATCTGCAGCATGCCCACGGTATGTGCGGGTGGCAGCAAACTCGCCGAGCTTATGACCGACCATTTCCTCAGAAACGAGAACCGGTACATGCTGGCGACCGTTATGGACGGCAATGGTGAGCCCGACCATGTTCGGCAGGATCATGGAACGACGCGACCAAGTCTTGATCGGTTTGCGATCGTTCTTTTCCACTGCTGTCTCAACCTTCTTCAGCAGATGAAGGTCAATAAAAGGACCTTTCTTCAGTGAACGTGGCACAGCCGTTACCCCTCAATATCTGTTACTTGGCCTTACGGCGACGGACGATAAGCTTATCGGTGCGCTTGTTCTTACGAGTCTTGTGACCCTTGGTCGGGACGCCCCACGGGCTGACCGGGTGACGGCCACCAGAGGTACGACCTTCACCACCACCATGCGGGTGGTCGACGGGGTTCATCGCGACACCGCGAACTGTCGGGCGCACGCCTCTCCAACGCTTAGCACCGGCCTTGCCCAGCTGACGGAGGCTGTGCTCAGAGTTGCCCACTTCGCCGAGAGTTGCACGGCATTCGGACAGCACTTTGCGCATTTCGCCAGAGCGCAGACGCAGAGTGGTGTAGTTACCTTCACGTGCCACAACCTGGGCACTGGTACCTGCACTACGTGCAATCTGAGCGCCTTTGCCCGGCTTGAGCTCTACACAGTGAACGGTGGAACCCACCGGAACATTGCGCAGCGGCAGAGCGTTGCCTTTCTTGATCGGTGCGTTGACACCGGACTCGAGACGGTCACCAGCAGAGACACCTTTCGGTGCAATGATATAGCGACGTTCGCCATCGAGGTACTTCACCAGCGCAATGTTCGCGCTGCGGTTCGGATCGTATTCCAAGCGCTCGACGATGGCAGCGATGCCATCCTTGTTGCGCTTGAAATCTACCAAACGGTAATGGTGACGATGACCACCGCCGATGTGGCGAGTAGTGATGCGACCATTATTGTTACGACCACCGGACTTTGACTGCTTTTCAAGCAGCGGAGCGTACGCGCGACCTTTGAAAAGTTCGTCATTGACGACTTTTACCAGGTGGCGGCGACCGGCGGAGGTAGGTTTTGTCTTAACAATTGCCATGATCCGTACTCCTGCCTTACTCGGCGCCAGAGAAGTCTTCGATGGTCTCGCCGGCGGCCAGAGTTACATAGGCCTTGCGATAACCAGCGCGACGACCAACACCGCGAGCGGTGCGCTTGGTTTTGCCCTTCATGTTCAGAACCTGAACACTATTGACCTTTTTACCAAACAGCGCTTCGACGGCTTTCTTGATTTCGGGCTTTGTCGCGTCGCTGGCAACCTTGAACACGTACTGGTTGTTCTCGGCGGCGACCGCGGCCTTCTCGGTCATATGAGGACCAAGCAGGACCTTGAATACGCGTTCCTGATTCATCCCAGGTTCTCCTCGAACTTACGCAGGGCAGCGACAGTCATCAGCACCTTGTCGTAACCGACGAGGCTGACCGGGTCAGCGCCAGCGACATTGACGACGTCAACATACGGGATGTTGCGCGCAGCCAGATACAGGTTGACGTCCTGCTCTTCAGTGACGATCAACGCTTTCTCAAGGCCCAGTTCCTGGAGCTTGGCAATCAGCAGCTTGGTCTTCGGAGCATCGACGCTAATAGCATCGACCGCGACCAGGCGATCCTGACGGACCAGCTCAGACAGGATGGAACGCATGGCAGCGCGATACATCTTGCGGTTAACCTTGTGCGAGTGGTCCTGAGGACGCGCCGCAAAGGTAACACCGCCAGAACGCCACAGCGGAGAGCGGATGGTACCGGCACGTGCACGACCAGTACCTTTCTGACGCCACGGCTTCTTACCACCGCCGGACACGTCAGAACGGGTCTTCTGAGCCACTGTACCTTGACGTGCACCAGCCAGATAGGCGGTGACGACCTGGTGAACCAGAGCCTCGTTGAAGTCCTTACCAAAGGTGGCATCGGAGACGTCTACTGCGCCGCCTGCACCTGCAAGATTAAGATTCATCGGTTAATTCCCCTCAGCGAGCTTTCACAGCGGAACGCACGATCACTTCGCCGCCCGGAGCACCTGGAACGGCACCCTTGACCAACAGAAGATTGCGTTCAGCGTCGACGCGAACCACTTCCAGGCTCTGGACGGTGGAACGGACGTTGCCCATCTGGCCAGCCATCTTCTTACCCTTGAAGACGCGGCCCGGGGTCTGACAGTTACCGATGGAACCCGGCGCGCGGTGCGACAGTGAGTTACCGTGGGTAGCGTCTTGGGTGCGGAAGTTCCAGCGCTTAACTGCGCCCTGGAAACCTTTACCCTTGGAGGTGCCGGTCACGTCAATCTTTTGACCAGCTTCAAAGAGGGATACGGTGAGTTCGCCGCCCACTGCAGGAGCTTCATCGCCTTCATTCAGACGGAATTCCATTAGGGTACGGCCAGCCTCAACACCCGCCTTGGCGTACTGACCAGCAGTCGCCTTGGTGAGGTGCTTGGCTTTACGAGAGCCAGTTGTCACCTGAATGGCATTGTAGCCGTCAGTCTCGAGAGACTTGATGGTTACGATGCGGTTAGGCTCAACTTCAATCACGGTAACCGGCACAGATGCGCCAGCTTCGGTGAAGACACGGGTCATCCCGGCCTTCTTACCGACTAAACCGATAGACATGTTCAGTCTCCTTTAGTGTACGGGGCTGTCACCCGCTATGGCTGCCCTTTCCAGAGCATTCCACTAGCACATTGTATGACGCCATCCCGGCGTGGCGGCTGCTGCTCCGGAATCAGTTTCGGAGCGCTGGGCCGCAGTGACTAGTGAGGTATCAGTCAACCTTGATCTGGACGTCTACACCGGCGGCCAGGTCAAGCTTCATCAGCGCGTCGACAGTCTTCTCTGTCGGCTCGACGATATCGAGAACGCGCTTGTGGGTACGAATCTCATACTGGTCACGCGCGTCTTTGTTGACGTGCGGAGAGACCAGGATGGTGTAACGCTCGCGACGGGTCGGCAGCGGGATCGGGCCACGAACCTGAGCACCAGTACGCTTTGCAGTTTCAACGATCTCTGCAGAGGACTGATCGATCAGACGGTGGTCGAATGCTTTCAACCGGATGCGAATCTTCTGGTTTTGCATTGCCCAAAACTCCAATGGATGTCGACGGCGTAGGCCGTCACCCACGCATTCAAAGGATGCGCATTATAGGCAGACTGACATCAGGTGTCAAACATGCGAGAAAAGGGGGCCCTTTCAAGGACCCCCTTCTGTGTCAGGCAAGGAGAACCTTACTCGACAATCTTGGCCACGACGCCAGCGCCGACGGTACGACCGCCTTCACGGATAGCGAAACGCAGACCATCTTCCATCGCAATCGGAGCGATCAGAGATACGACCATCTGGACGTTGTCGCCCGGCATGACCATCTCGACGCCTTCCGGCAGTTCACAAGTACCAGTAATATCGGTGGTACGGAAGTAGAACTGCGGACGATAGCCTTTGAAGAACGGAGTGTGACGTCCGCCTTCTTCCTTGGACAGGATGTAGACTTCGGCTTCAAACTTGGTGTGCGGCTTGATGGAGCCCGGCTTGGCCAGAACCTGACCACGCTCGACGTCATCACGCTTGGTGCCACGCAACAGGGCGCCAACGTTTTCGCCAGCACGACCTTCGTCCAGCAGCTTGCGGAACATCTCGACACCGGTAACGGTAGTCTTGGTAGTGTCACGCACGCCGATGATCTCGATCTCTTCGCCAGTCTTGACCAGACCACGCTCGATACGGCCAGTAACAACAGTACCGCGGCCAGAGATAGAGAAGACGTCTTCGATCGGCATCAGGAACGGCTGATCAATAGCACGCTCCGGCTCCGGGATGTAGTCATCCAGAGCCTTGATCAGGTTGGCGACGGCGGTAGTACCCATGCCGTTGTCATCCTTGCCTTCCAGAGCCATCAGGGCAGAGCCGATGATGATCGGAGTGTCGTCACCCGGGAAGTCGTACTGGCTCAGAAGTTCACGAACTTCCATTTCGACCAGTTCGAGCAGCTCTTCGTCATCGACCATGTCTGCCTTGTTCAGGAAGACAACGATGTACGGAACGCCGACCTGACGGGACAGCAGGATGTGCTCACGAGTCTGCGGCATCGGGCCATCTGCGGCAGAACAGACCAGGATAGCGCCATCCATCTGCGCAGCACCGGTGATCATGTTCTTGACGTAGTCAGCGTGACCCGGGCAGTCGACGTGCGCGTAGTGACGCACTTCAGACTGATACTCAACGTGAGCTGTGGAGATGGTGATACCACGCTCACGCTCTTCCGGGGCATTATCGATGGAGTCAAACGCACGCGCGTCACCACCGAAGACCTCTGCAGAGACGCGAGTCAGAGCCGCAGTCAGAGTGGTCTTGCCGTGATCGACGTGACCAATGGTGCCGACGTTGACGTGCGGCTTCGAACGCTCAAATTTTTCCTTAGCCACTGCTATAACCTCTTTCGTTAGCTAATCGGTTACTTCTGATTGATGACGGCTTCGACGATGCTGTTCGGCGCTTCGTCGTATTTCGCAAACTCCATAGAGTAGCTTGCGCGGCCCTGGGTCTGTGAGCGCAGATCGGTCGCATAACCGAACATCTCACCCAGAGGCACCAGTGCATTGATGATCTTACCAGTGGAAGAGTCATCCATGCCCTGAACGAGACCACGACGACGGTTCAGATCGCCCATGACGTCACCCATGAAATCTTCAGGTGTGACGACTTCGACTTTCATGAGCGGCTCAAGCAGCACGGCACCGGCTTTCGGGGCACCAGCCTTGATTGCCATGGAAGAGGCAACCTTGAACGCAGTCTCGTTAGAGTCGACGTCGTGGTAGGAACCATCGAACAGCGTTACCTTGACGTCAATCATCGGATAGCCGGCGATGACACCATTCTTGAGCTGCTCAGCGGCGCCCTTCTCGACGGCAGGTACGTATTCCTTCGGAACCGCACCACCGACGACCTCGGACACGAACTTGAAGGTCATCTCTTCGTCATCGCCCTTGTCCTCTGCAGTCAGAGGCTCAATGCGAAGCCAGACATGACCAAACTGCCCACGGCCACCTGACTGACGAACAAACTTACCTTCTTGCTCGACCTTGCTACGGATGGTTTCACGGTAAGCCACCTGCGGCTTGCCGATGTTCGCTTCGACATTGAACTCGCGACGCATACGGTCGACGAGGATGTCCAAGTGAAGCTCACCCATACCGGAGATAATCGTCTGACCTGACTCTTCGTCAGTTTCGACGCGGAATGACGGATCTTCCTGGGCCAACTTACCCAGTGCAACACCCATCTTTTCCTGGTCAGCCTTGGACTTCGGCTCAACAGCAACGGAAATCACCGGCTCCGGGAATTCCATGCGCTCAAGGATGATCTTGTTGTCCGGATCACATAGGGTATCCCCAGTGGTCACGTCCTTCAGACCGATGCACGCCGCGATATCGCCAGCGTACACTTCCTTGATCTCCTCGCGAGAGTTAGCGTGCATCTGGACGATACGACCAACACGCTCCTTCTTGCTCTTAACGGAGTTGAAGACACCGTCGCCAGACTTCAGCACGCCAGAATAGATGCGAATGAAGGTCAGAGTACCCACGAACGGATCGGTGGCAATCTTGAACGCCAGGGCCGCGAACGGCGCGCTGTCGTCTGCTTCACGCGTCTCGATGGTGCCGTCTTTATCGTCAAGCTCACCTTCGATGGCCTTGACTTCAAGCGGAGACGGCATGTATTCGATGACCGCATCCAGAACTGCTTGAACACCCTTGTTCTTGAAAGCAGAACCACAGGTCACGAGGCAGATTTCATTGGCCAGAGTACGCTGACGCAGCGCAGCTTTGACTTCTTCCTCGGACAGTTCGCCTTCTTCAAGGTACTTGTCCATCAGCTCTTCAGACGCTTCAGCAGCAGCCTCGAGCATATGCTCACGCCATTCGGCAGCTGTTTCTTGCAGCTCAGCCGGAATGTCGATCAGCTCGTGGTTCATGCCGTGGTTAGCTTCGTCCCAGACGATCGCCTTCATCTTGAGAAGGTCGATGACGCCTTTGAACTCTTCTTCTGCGCCCCAGTTGATCTGGATCGGCACAGCGTTAGCACCCAGACGCTTGCGCACCTGGTCAACAACCATGAAGAAGTCTGCGCCAGCACGGTCCATCTTGTTGACGAAGATCAGACGCGGCACTTCGTAACGGTTAGCCTGGCGCCAGACAGTTTCTGTCTGAGGCTGGACACCGGAAGAAGCACACAGCACAACAACCGCGCCATCGAGAACACGCAGTGAACGCTCGACTTCGACCGTGAAGTCAACGTGCCCCGGAGTATCGATGATATTGATACGGTGCTCGTCGAACTGCTTGTTCATGCCCTGCCAGAAGCAGGTGGTCGCCGCGGAGGTGATCGTGATGCCACGTTCCTGTTCCTGCTCCATCCAGTCCATGGTGGCTGCGCCATCGTGGACTTCGCCGACCTTGTGAGACAGGCCAGTGTAGAACAAGACACGCTCGGTAGTAGTCGTCTTACCGGCGTCAACGTGAGCCACGATACCGATATTGCGGTAACGCTTAAGTGGAGTCTTGCGTGCCACGGTGAGTATCCCCGTTGTTTAGAAGCGGTAGTGGGAGAAGGCCTTGTTGGCTTCCGCCATGCGATGCACGTCTTCACGCTTCTTCACAGCAGAACCCTTGCCTTCAGCGGCATCCAGGATCTCACCAGAGAGACGCTGCACCATGGTCTTTTCGCCGCGCTTACGCGCAGCGTCCACCAGCCAGCGCATGGCAAGCGCGTGACGGCGGGACGGGCGAACTTCCACGGGCACCTGATAAGTTGCACCACCGACACGACGGGACTTCACCTCAACCATCGGCTGGATGGCTTCCAGCGCCTTGTCGAAGAGATCCAGCGGATCTTCATTGGAGCGTTCGGCAACGCGATCGAGGGCACCGTAAACAATGCGCTCTGCAACAGACTTCTTGCCGCTGAACATCAGGTGGTTCATGAACTTGGCCAGGCGCTCGCTTCCGAACTTAGGATCCGGGAGGATTTCGCGCTTAGCTGCTACACGTCTTCTAGGCATGATAAGCCCTCAGTAGAAGGGTCCTTCAGGTAAACCCGGGATGCTTCGCGATATACGCAACGCCCGACCTTACTCTTATCAGACCGATATTAAACTTTGATTTAGACTTTCGGGCGCTTGGCGCCGTACTTGGAACGACCCTGCTTACGACCTTGGACGCCAGAGGTATCCAGTGCACCACGAACTGTGTGGTAACGGACACCCGGCAAATCCTTCACACGACCGCCACGGATCAGAACAACAGAGTGCTCTTGAAGGTTGTGACCTTCACCGCCGATGTACGAAGTGACTTCGAAACCATTGGTCAGACGAACACGGCAAACCTTACGGAGTGCGGAGTTCGGCTTCTTCGGGGTAGTAGTGTATACGCGAGTACACACGCCACGCTTTTGCGGACATGCCTGCAGCGCAGGGACGTCACTTTTCGTGACCTGACGCTTGCGCGGCTTGCGCACGAGCTGGTTAACGGTTGCCATTTGCTTGCTCCAATGGGTTGTACTGCCTTCCAACAGCAAGACAGAATTCACCTGTCCTACTGTTAAAGGCTGCATATTCTAGGGCTTGGGCCACAAGGGCGTCAACCCCGCCGCCAGAGACGACGGGGTTGCAAGACCTCAGAGGTCGTCGTCGTCCGCGTCGAGCGCGGTGAGCTGGGCACCCAGCTCCTGCTCAACGTCCTGTGCCGACGGGGCCGGTGCGAGTGGCAGGCCATCACGACGGCGGCGACGCTCATCATGATAAGCCAGGCCAGTACCCGCCGGAATCAGGCGACCGACCACGACGTTCTCCTTCAGACCACGGAGATAATCGCGCTTGCCGGTAACAGCCGCTTCGGTCAGAACTCGCGTGGTTTCCTGGAAGGATGCCGCGGAGATGAACGATTCGGTTGCCAGGCTCGCCTTGGTGATACCGAGCAGGATGCGGTCGAACTTGGCCAAGAACTTGCCATCAGCCTCGAGACGCAAATTTTGTTCAACGACACGGGCGTATTCCACCTGGTCGCCGGTGATGAAGGTGGAATCACCAGAGTCAGTAATCTCTACCTTACGCAGCATCTGACGCACGATAACTTCAATGTGCTTATCATTGATGCCAACGCCCTGAAGGCGATAAACCTCCTGGACCTCAGTAGTGATGTACTTGGTCATTTCCGCAACACCGAGCAGGCGCAGAATATCGTGTGCATTACTCGGGCCATCGGAGATAACTTCCCCCTTCTCGACCGTCTCCCCTTCAAAGACGCTGATTTGGCGCCATTTCGGGATCAACAACTCGAACGGATCACCTTCAGTCGGGGTGATGGTCAGACGACGCTTGCCTTTGGTTTCCTTGCCGAAGGTCACAGTACCGGAGATTTCGGCAAGAATAGCCGGTTCCTTCGGACGACGTGCTTCGAACAGGTCGGCAACGCGCGGCAGACCACCGGTGATGTCCTTGTTACTAGTCGCTTCCATCGGAATACGTGCGATAACGTCACCGACGCCGACAGTCGCTCCATTCTCGGCGGAAACAACAGCATTACCCGGCAGCAGGTACTGGACCGGCGTATTGGAGCCCGGCAGAGTCACGTGCTGACCACTGTCATCCACCAGCATGATCATCGGACGCTTATCACGAGCCGCGGACGGGCGTGAGGCGCTTTCGATGATCTCGATGAAGGACAAGCCTGTCATCTCATCGGTGGTGCGGTTGATGGTCTGACCATCCTCCATATCAGTGAACTGCACCTGACCCGCGACTTCCGCGACAATCGGGTGGGTGTGCGGATCCCACTTAGCAACAGACTGACCGGATGCAACCGGGTCGCCATCACGTATGGACAGTTCAGCACCATACGGAAGCTTATAGAACTCACGCTCACGACCGTGATCATCTGCCACAGCCAAGGCGCTGGAACGCGAAACGACAATCAACTTGCCATCAGCACGCTCGACCGACTTGATGTTATGCAGACGCACCTTGCCGCCATGCTTGACCTGAACACTATCCACGGCAGAGGCCCGCGATGCGGCACCACCGATGTGGAAGGTACGCATAGTCAGCTGGGTACCCGGCTCACCAATGGACTGTGCCGCGATGACGCCGATGGCTTCACCGACATTGACCTGATGGCCACGTGCCAGATCACGTCCATAACAGGACGAACAGACACCGTGCACAGTTTCACAGCCGATGGTAGTACGCACGATGATCTCGTCGACACCCATGGTATCGAGCTGTGCACACCAAGCTTCATCCAGCAACGTACCGCGAGCGATCAACACATCGTCAGAGGTCGGATCAATCACGTCCTGCGCCACGACACGACCCAGCACACGCTGAGACAGCGGGACGATGATGTCGCCACCTTCGATGACCGGGTGCAGAATCAAGCCTTCCTGGGTGCCGCAATCGACTTCGGTGATGACCAGATCCTGGGCAACATCGACCAGACGACGCGTCAGGTAACCAGAGTTGGCGGTCTTCAGAGCCGTATCCGCCAGACCCTTACGGGCACCGTGAGTCGAGATGAAGTACTGGAGTACGTTCAAACCTTCACGGAAGTTAGCGGTGATCGGCGTCTCGATGATCGAGCCATCCGGCTTAGCCATCAAGCCACGCATACCGGCCAGCTGACGGATCTGAGCAGCAGAACCACGCGCACCGGAGTCAGCCATGATGAAGACGCTGTTGAAGGAGTCCTGCTCCAACGGCTTACCATCTTCACCGTAGACAACTTCGCCCTTCCAGTTGATGACGGTCTCTTTCGAAATACCCGCCATCATCTCTTTGGCAACGCGGTCGTTGGCACGCGCCCAGATATCGATGACCTTGTTATATTTCTCACCCGCGGTCACAAGACCGGAGGAGAACTGGTTCTCGATTTCTTTCACTTCATCTTCGGCTGCGTCGATGATGACCTTCTTCGCGTCCGGAATAACGAAATCGTTGACACCGATAGAGGCGCCAGACCACGTTGCAAGACGGAAACCGGTGTACATCAGCTGATCAGCAAAGATGACGGTGTCCTTCAGACCCACGCGACGATATGCCTCGTTGATCAATCCGGAGATGGCCTTCTTCTTCATCACCTGGTTGATCAGCTCGAACGGCATACCCTTCGGCAGGATGCGGAACAGCAGCGCCCGACCGACGGTAGTGTCATGCAGGGAGACCTTCTCGTACAGCTCACCGGACTCTTCATCCTTGAGCGTTTCGGTCAGACGTACCTTGACCATCGCGTGCAGGTGAGCGTTATGGGTGCCAAAGGCACGCTCCACTTCACCCAGATTCGCGAAGGCCATGCCTTCACCTTTGGCACCGATCTTCTCGCGGGTCATGTAGTACAGACCCAGCACGACGTCCTGAGACGGCACGATGATCGGCTCGCCGTTGGCCGGCGACAGCACGTTGTTGGTCGACATCATCAGCGCGCGCGATTCCAGCTGGGCTTCCAGCGTCAGCGGCACGTGAACAGCCATCTGGTCACCATCAAAGTCAGCGTTGTACGCAGCGCAGACTAGCGGGTGAAGCTGGATGGCCTTGCCTTCGATCAGCAACGGCTCGAACGCCTGGATACCCAAACGGTGCAAAGTCGGGGCACGGTTCAACAACACCGGGTGCTCACGGATGACATCGGCGAGGAAATCCCAGACTTCCGGGGCTTCGCGCTCGACCATCTTCTTGGCAGCCTTGATGGTGCTGGCATGACCAGACGCTTGCAGCTTGGCGTAGATGAACGGCTTGAACAGTTCAAGTGCCATCTTCTTCGGCAGACCACACTGGTGCAGACGAAGTGTCGGGCCCACGGTAATAACAGAACGACCAGAGTAGTCGACGCGCTTACCCAACAGGTTCTGACGGAAACGACCCTGCTTACCCTTGATCATGTCGGCCAGCGACTTCAGCGGACGCTTGTTGGAACCGGTGATGGCACGACCGCGACGACCGTTGTCGAGCAATGCATCCACGGATTCCTGCAGCATGCGCTTCTCGTTGCGCACGATGATATCCGGCGCATTGAGATCAAGCAGACGCTTGAGACGGTTGTTACGGTTGATCACACGACGATACAGATCGTTCAGATCCGAGGTCGCGAAACGGCCGCCGTCCAGCGGTACCAACGGACGCAAGTCCGGCGGCAGCACTGGCAACACTTCCATGATCATCCAACCCGGCTTGTTGCCGGAATAGTAAAAGGCTTCCAGCAGCTTGAGGCGCTTGGAAAGCTTCTTGATCTTGGTCTCGGAGTTGGTCTGCGGGATCTCTTCACGCAGACGCTCGACCTCTTCTTCCAGCTCGATGTCTTCAAGCAGCGCCTTGATAGCTTCGGCGCCCATGCGGGCATCGAAGTCATCACCAAATTCTTCCAGCGCTTCGAAGTACTGCTCATCGTTGAGCAGATGACCCTTTTCAAGAGTCGTCATGCCCGGATCGATGACCACGAAGCTTTCGAAATACAGTACGCGCTCGATATCACGCAATGTCATATCGAGCAGCATGCCGATACGAGACGGCAGTGATTTCAGGAACCAGATATGCGCGACCGGGCTCGCCAGTTCGATGTGAGCCATACGCTCACGACGAACAGCCGCCTTGGTCACTTCTACGCCACACTTTTCACAGATGATGCCACGATGCTTCATCCGCTTGTACTTGCCACACAGGCACTCATAGTCCTTTACCGGACCAAAGATCTTGGCACAGAAAAGACCATCACGTTCCGGCTTGAATGTCCGGTAATTGATGGTTTCAGGCTTTTTCACTTCACCAAAAGACCACGAGCGAATCATGTCCGGTGACGCTAGCGTAATCTTGATAGCGTCGAATTCTTCGGACTGCGCCTGTGATTTGAGAACTTTCACCAAATCTTTCATGGGTCGCTCCGCTGCGGAGTTGTCATGGGCAAAGCCTGGCTGCTGACACCAGGCTTTGCGGACCGTCAAACTTGTGGCTTTTCGGCGTCAGCCTTCCAGCTCCATGTCGATACCCAGCGAGCGGATTTCCTTCACCAGCACGTTGAAGGATTCGGGCATGCCCGCTTGCATAGTGTGATCGCCATCTACGATGCTCTTGTACATCTTGGTACGGCCTTCCACATCATCGGACTTGACCGTGAGCATCTCCTGGAGGGTGTAGGCAGCGCCATACGCCTCGAGGGCCCAGACCTCCATCTCACCGAAGCGCTGACCACCAAACTGCGCCTTACCACCCAGCGGTTGCTGTGTGACGAGGGAGTAGGAGCCGGTAGAACGCGCATGCATCTTGTCATCCACCAGGTGGTTGAGCTTGAGCATGTACATGTAACCGACGGTCACCTTGCGATCGAACTTCTCGCCGGTGCGGCCATCGTAGAGGTCCATCTGACCGGAATCCGGGATGCCAGCCAGCGTGAGCAGCTGCTTGATCTCATGCTCCTTGGCACCATCGAAGACCGGCGTTGCCATCGGCACACCCTTCTTCAGATTATGGGCCATGGAGATGATTTCATCATCGCTGAGCACAGACAGGTCTTCCTGACGGCCACCGACAGTGTTGTACACCTTGTCGAGGAACTCGCGGATCTGCTTGACCTGCTCGGCACGCTCCTCGCGCAGCATGTGCTCGATCTTCACACCAAGACCACGCGCGGCCATGCCGAGGTGAGTCTCGAGGATCTGACCGACGTTCATGCGCGACGGTACACCCAGCGGGTTCAGAACCACATCAACCGACTCGCCAGAATCATCAAACGGCATGTCTTCTACCGGCATGATGGCGGAGATGACACCCTTGTTACCGTGACGGCCAGCCATTTTATCGCCCGGCTGGATACGACGCTTCACGGCAACGTATACCTTGACGATCTTGAGTACGCCTGGTGCCAGGTCATCACCCTGAGTGAGCTTGCGCTTCTTGTCTTCAAAGCGCTCATCCATCTCGCGACGACGAATCTCAAGCTGCTCATCGGACTGAGCCAGCAGCTCGTTGAGTGCTTCATCCTGCAGACGCAGTTTGAACCACTCTTGACGCGGCAGTGACTCAAGATAGTCATCAGTCAGCACGTCGCCCTTCTTGAGCTTCGGACCACCGTTGACGGCCTGGCCCATCAAGTTGCGCTGCATACGCTCGAAGGTCGCCTCTTCCGCAATGCGGTAGGTTTCCTGCAGATCCTTGCGGACCTCAGCGAGCTGCATCTGCTCAATAGACAGTGCACGCGCATCTTTCTCGACGCCATCACGGGTGAAGACCTGAACGTCAATGACGGTGGCCTTCATGCCGGTAGGAGCACGCAGAGAGGTGTCTTTGACGTCAGACGCCTTCTCACCAAAGATGGCACGTAGAAGCTTCTCTTCCGGCGTCAGCTGGGTCTCACCCTTCGGCGTGACCTTGCCGACCAGGATGTCGCCCGGGTTCAGCTCGGCACCGATGTAGACAACACCAGACTCATCCAGCTTGGAGAGTGCAGATTCGCCGACATTCGGAATATCGGAAGTGATTTCCTCCGGCCCGAGCTTGGTGTCACGTGCGACACAGGTCAGTTCCTGGATGTGGATCGTGGTGAAGCGATCTTCCTGCACCACACGCTCCGAGAACAGGATGGAATCCTCGAAGTTGAAGCCGTTCCAGGGCATGAACGCCAGACGCATGTTCTGACCGAGTGCCAGATCGCCCATGTCGACGGACGGACCGTCGGCCAGGATGTCGCCAATGGCGACTTCATCACCCGGACGAACGATCGGACGCTGGTTCTGACAGGTGTTCTGGTTAGAACGTACGTACTTGGTCAGGTTGTAGATATCAACGCCAGCTTCACCGCCGATGATTTCTTCTTCCCGCACACGTACCACGATGCGCTTGGCATCGACAGAGTCGATGAGGCCGCCACGACGTGCCACGGCACAGACGCCGGAGTCACGCGCCACGAAGCGCTCCATGCCAGTACCGACGAGCGGCTTATCAGCACGCAGTGTCGGAACGGCCTGACGCTGCATGTTCGCACCCATCAGGGCACGGTTAGCATCATCGTGCTCGAGGAACGGGATCAGCGCAGCTGCGACAGAAACAACCTGACGCGGCGATACATCCATCATGGTCACCTTTTCGGGCGCCATGAAGGTGGTCTCACCACGGTGACGCACCTGAACCAGGGCATCTACCAGACGATTATTCTCGTCGACGGTCGCCGAGGCCTGAGCGATGATGAAATCGCCCTCCTCGATCGCGGACAGATCGACAACATCGTCGGTGACCTGACAATCCACGACCTTGCGGTACGGCGTCTCAAGGAAGCCATAACTGTTGGTCTTGGAGTAGGTCGCCAGCGAGTTGATCAGACCGATGTTCGGGCCTTCAGGTGTCTCGATCGGGCACAGGCGGCCGTAGTGAGTAGCGTGAACGTCACGCACTTCGAAGCCGGCACGCTCACGGGTCAAACCACCCGGGCCAAGTGCCGAGACACGACGCTTGTGCGTCACTTCGGACAGCGGGTTGTTCTGATCCATGAACTGGGAGAGCTGGCTGGAACCGAAGAATTCCTTCACCGCTGCCGCAACCGGCTTGGCGTTGATGAGATCCTGTGGCATCAGGCCTTCGCTCTCGGCCATGGAGAGACGCTCCTTGACCGCACGCTCGACGCGCACCAGACCGACACGGAACTGGTTTTCCGCCATTTCGCCTACAGAGCGAATACGACGGTTGCCCAGGTGATCAATGTCATCGACATCGCCATTACCGTTACGGATGCTGATCAATTCCTGCATGACCGTCAGAATGTCATCCTGACCCAGCACACCGCTACCAGTGTCGGTTTCACGACGCAGGCGACGGTTGAACTTCATACGACCAACGCCCGACAAGTCGTAGCGGTCTTCGTTGAAGAACAGGTTCTGGAACAGTGACTCTGCAGCGTCCTTGGTGGGCGGCTCGCCCGGACGCATCATGCGGTAAATCTCGACCAGAGCTTCAAGCTGATTACGCGTACCATCCAGCTTCAGCGTGTCGGAAACAAACGGTCCGCAATCCAGATCATTGGTGTAGATAACCTCGAACTGGGTGATCTTGGCCTGAGCCATTTTCTCCAACAATTCCGGGGTAATCTCGCTATTGCTTTCGCATACCAACTCACCCGTGGCCGAATCAATCTGATCCTTGGCCAACACCTTGCCATACAGATAGTCCATCGGCACTTCGAGTTGCTTGAGGCCGGACGCTTCTATCTGACGGATGTGCTTCTGGGTGATACGACGACCTTCCTCCACGATCACACTGCCATCGGTATCCTTGATATCGAAGGCTGCAGTCTCGCCACGTAGACGCGACGGCACCAGCTCAACGGAGAAACCGCTGCGCTCGATGTTGTACATCGTAGTATCGAAGAAGGCACCGAGGATCTCTTCGCTGGTCATGCCCATGGCACGCAACAACACGGAGGCCGGCAGCTTACGACGACGGTCAATACGGACGTAGACGTTGTCCTTCGGATCAAACTCGAAGTCCAACCAGGAACCGCGGTAAGGAATCACACGTGCCGAATACAGCAGCTTGCCGGAGGAGTGGCTCTTGCCCTTGTCATGGTCGAAGAACACACCCGGCGAGCGGTGAAGCTGAGACACGATGACACGTTCAGTACCATTGATAACGAAGGTACCGTTCTCTGTCATCAGGGGGATTTCCCCCATGTAGACTTCCTGCTCCTTGATGTCCTTGATCGCCTTGTTTGACGATTCTTTGTCATAGATCATCAGGCGCACTTTCACGCGCAGCGGTGCAGAGTAGGTTACTCCGCGCAGCTGACATTCCTTGACGTCGAACGCCGGCGTACCGAAACGGTAGCTGACATACTCGAGCGCTGCGTTGCCAGAGAAGCTGGCAATCGGGAACACGGACTTGAAGGCAGCGTGAAGGCCGACTTCCAGGCGCTGTTCTGGCGCCCTGTCCTGCTGGAGAAAGTCGTGGTAGGAATCAAGCTGGATGGCCAGCAGGTAAGGCACATCCATCACTTGGGGCAGTTTGCCAAAATCCTTGCGGATGCGTTTTTTCTCAGTGTATGAGTAAGCCATCTGTATTCCCCAGCTTGTTCACCTTGGGTGACCGATGCGTGGTCGGCTCATCCTGATGGCGCGGCGATGTCCATCAGGCGCGGACGGCAAGCCTCCCTTGCGGGCTGGCTCGCCGTCATAATTCATCTTGCAACAGAAAAAGGCTGGCGGCGGAGTCCGCCACCAGCCTGGAAGCTTACGCAGCGTGCGCAGCTTGGAACACGTGTTACTTGAGTTCCACGGTCGCGCCAGCTTCTTCCAATTTCGTCTTAGCAGCTTCAGCTTCGTCTTTGCTCAGGGCTTCTTTCACAGTAGCCGGAGCGCCGTCGACAGTTGCCTTGGCTTCTTTCAGACCCAGACCGGTCAGCTCACGAACAGCCTTGATGACGTTAACTTTCTTGTCACCAGCAGCGGTCAGAATGAGGTCGAATTCAGTCTGCTCTTCAACAACTTCAGCAGCAGCCGGGCCAGCAGCGACAGCGGCAGCGGCAGAAACGCCGAATTTCTCTTCCATTGCTTCGATCAGCTCAGCCACTTCCATGACGGTCATGTCAGCGACGGCGTTGATGATGTCTTCTTTGGTCAGTGCCATTTTAGCAATCCTAAACTTTGCGGAGCAAAGATGCTCAGTCAAACGGAAATCGATTCAGGCTGCACGAGACAGCGAGGAGGGAGAAGCGCAGCTTACGCAGCGGCTTCGGCTTCCTGCTTCTGATCGCGCAGTGCTGCGATAGTACGGACCAGCTTGCCTGCAGAAGCTTCCTTCATGACAGACAGCAGCTTGGACAGTGCTTCATCGCGAGTCGGCAGAGATGCCAGACGGTCAATGTTCGCCGCCGGGATGAACTCGCCTTCGTAGGCTAATGCCTTGACTTCGAATGCCTCGACCTTCTTGGCAAATTCCTTGAACAAACGAGCGCCAGCGCCCGGGTGTTCCATGGAGAATGCAAGCAGGGTCGGGCCGACGAAGGACTCATTCAGCACCTCATAAGAGGTACCGGACAGCGCACGACGAGCTAGCGTGTTGCGAACAACACGTAGCTGGACGCCCGCTTCGCGGCACTGTTTACGCAATTCGGTCATTGCGCCAACAGTAACACCACGAGAGTCGGCAGCGACTACGGAGAGAGCACCCTTGGCGGTTTCGGTGACCTCAGCAACAATTGCCTTCTTGTCTTCGAGACCTAAAGCCACGGTGTTGACTCCATTTCGTGCCAGGGAACGAATTCCCTAGTGGTTTACCATCTCTCTCACCTGTGGTGCGCGGGAGAGTCTTGGATGATGGTTGCCACCAGCAAGGCTGGGACACCATCTGCGCAGGCTACGAGTAATGCAAGCATCACATCACGATTAAGCCAGCCTAGATACCGAAGTAACGAGACCAGCGCCTGCGGTCTTTGACGGCGCCCCGCGGCTGAGCACGGGGACCGCAAAGTGAAACATTCTGTGACTGCCTTACGCGTACTTGGCGTGATCGACGGTCAGACCCGGGCCCATAGTGCTGGACAGGGAAATCTTCTTCAGGTAGATACCCTTGGAAGTGCTCGGCTTGAGCTTCTTGACTTCGGCGACCAATGCATCAATGTTACCCTGAATAGAGTCAGCACTGAAGTCAGTCTTGCCGATACCAGCATGAATGATGCCGTTTTTATCGGTACGGAAGCGAACCTGACCTGCTTTGGCATTCTTGACGGCAGTTGCAACGTCCGGCGTCACAGTACCAACTTTCGGGTTCGGCATCAGACCGCGCGGACCAAGAATCTGACCCAGCTGACCGACGACGCGCATGGCATCCGGAGAAGCGATGACGACGTCAAAGTCCATCACGCCTTTCTTGACCTGCTCGGCGAGGTCATCCATGCCGACGATATCTGCACCAGCTGCCTTCGCTGCTTCAGCGTTAGCGCCTTGAGTGAAGACCGCGACGCGCACATCGTTACCAGTGCCGTTGGGCATAACGGTAGCACCGCGAACAACCTGATCAGATTTACGCGGATCAACACCCAGATTCAAAGCGACTTCGATGGTCTCTTTGAACTTGACGGTAGATAGCTCGGACAGCAGAGCGACAGCTTCTTCAACGCTGTAGACCTTGCCAGCTTCAACTTTCTCGTTGATTGCCTGGGTGCGCTTTGAAATTTTAGCCATGATCAAAGACCCTCCACGTTCAGGCCCATACTACGGGCAGTACCAGCGATAGTACGAACAGCAGCATCCAGATTGGAAGCTGTCAGGTCCGGCTCTTTGGTGGCCGCAATCTCTTCCAGCTGAGCGCGGGTCACAGTACCGACCTTCTTCTTGTTCGGCTCGCCAGAACCAGACTTGATGCCAGCTGCTTTCAGCAACAGGACGGCCGCAGGCGGCGTCTTGGTGACGAAAGTGAAGCTGCGATCAGAATACACAGTGATGACCACAGGAGTCGGAAGACCGACTTCGATGTTCTGGGTAGCGGCATTGAACGCTTTACAGAACTCCATGATGTTGACACCGTGCTGACCGAGGGCAGGACCTACGGGCGGACTCGGATTTGCTTTACCGGCTGCAACCTGCAGCTTGATGTAAGCATTAACTTTCTTAGCCATGATAAGACTCCAGTATGGGTGGTAGCGCCTTGCGGCTCCCCGTAAAACCGGGCCGCCTCAGGCGACCCGTCATGTTGCCGCGATGCTCATACTCAGCAAGATGTCATAATCCGAAGATTAATCTTTCTCTACCTGAGAAAACTCGAGCTCCACCGGCGTAGCACGCCCAAAGATCAGCACACTGACCTGCAGACGGCTCTTCTCGTAATTCACCTCTTCGACGACGCCGTTGAAGTCCGCGAACGGACCATCGGTGACACGAACAGTCTCGCCCGGCTCGAAGAGCGTCTTCGGCCGCGGCTTATCGGTACCATCCTGCACACGCTGCAGCATGGCATCCGCTTCTTTCTGGGTGATCGCTGCCGGCTTTTCCGGAGTGCCACCGATGAAACCCATGACGCGCGGGGTTTCGTTCACCATGTGCCAGGACTGATCATTCATTTCCATTTCGATCAGCACATAGCCCGGGTAGAACTTGCGCTCGCTCTTGCGGCGCTTGCCGTCACGCATTTCGACGATTTCTTCTACAGGTACCAGGATCTCACCGAAATGATCTTCCATGGCATAAAGCTTCACTCGCTCAGTAAGCGAACGCAGCACCTGCTTTTCGAAACCGGAATAGGCGTGTATGACATACCAACGCTTGGACATGGAAACTCCGTTAACTGACGATGCCGGACATCAGCCAGCCGAGGGTGGTATCGATGAGCCATAGCAACAGGCCCACGATAAGCACGGCACCCAGCACGATGGCAGTTGTCTGGACAGTTTCCTGTCGGGTCGGCCAAACGACGCGCTGGATCTCACGGCGCGCACTACTTGCCAGCTCAACAACATCACGGCCCTTGTTGGTCGTGATAGCCAAAGCGGTCGCTGCAACGCCAAGCACGACGACGCCAAGCACGCGATAAAGCAGCGCTTGGTCAGCAAAATAGGCGTTGCCGGCGACAGCCAGCACAAGAAGAATGACGACGACCGACCACTTGAATCCGTCGTGGCGCGCTTCCTGCACCTCGGCGTTCTGTTTCATCAAAAGAGACTCCTCAAGGGTGCAGCGATCGCTAGAATCGAGAATCGGTAAGAAGTCGATACCATCCTGGGGAAGGATGGCAGGCCAGGAGGGAATCGAACCCCCAACCTGCGGTTTTGGAGACCGCTGCTCTGCCAATTGAGCTACTGGCCTGTAACACTTGCGTGTTCCAGAGACTAAAAACAAGGCTGATTTAACAGCGGGCGCCATCATAGCTGAGACAACCCAAACTGACAAGCCTTATCTTTGACCGCGACCTGGGAGGTCGTCGGAAACAAAAAAGACGAGCCAACCAGCGACTCGCCTTCTTCATTGTATGGAGCTCGTGGGCGGATTTGAACCGCCGACCTCACCCTTACCAAGGGTGTGCTCTACCCCTGAGCTACACGAGCAAAACCTTGCATCACTCTCGCACTGCGAGATGAACTGGAGCGGGCAGCGGGAATCGAACCCGCGTCATCAGCTTGGAAGGCTGAGGTTCTACCATTAAACTATGCCCGCTTTCCAACTCTTGCTGCCCTGATGCACGAAGCATCATAAGCGAATCTGGTGGTGGGGGAAGGATTCGAACCTTCGAAGCTTTCGCGGCAGATTTACAGTCTGCTCCCTTTGGCCACTCGGGAACCCCACCATCTCTGGCGACAAATCTTACGTCGCTTGCAATACGCTGTCAAGTGCTTGATTTTCTTTCACTTCAAGCGCTTGAGGGAATGTATCGCCTCAGAACGGGGCGTAGTATGTCAAAGCATTTGGGTCAGTGCAAGTCCCGAGCGAATTTTTTCCAAGTCTGCTACGCGTGGCAATTCTGGCGCACCGGAAAGGCGGCCCGCACGCTCGGCAGCCGTCAATGGGTATAGCGCCTCGAGCCCTGCATAGACCATATCCGGCCATAAAGCGTGCGGGACACGCAGGCCGCGCGCAACCACTCGCGCATCGCCTCCTGTCAACAGTAGCGGCAAGGCTACGCCCTCACGGTCGCAAACTTCAGCATACAACCGATTAACCGCACTGACCGCAGCCATATAGATGCCATGATTGACAGCTTCGACGGTGTTGCGGCCGGGCGCCAATAAGCTGTCGACCTCGCTATCAGGGTCGATGGCGACATTGCGCGTTCCCAGCTTGAGACTTTCTTTCATCAGGCGCAGTCCTGGGATGATGTAGCCACCAAGGTGACGCCCACCCGGCAGGACGAAGTCCACTGTGATGGCACTTCCACAGTCGACACTGCAACAGCCTCCCGTCAGATGGTGCCCAGCCAGCGCCCCAAGCCAACGATCAACTCCAAGACGTTGAGGCTCTTCGTAGCCGCAGGTAACTCCGAGTGCTTCACGCGTAGAACGAGCAACATGCACTGCCCCCACTTGATTACGTAACAAGGTCACTGTCTCGTCCAACACTTGCTTACGCGCCACGCTGGAAATGCGCACTGCCGTGACGACGTCCAGATCGGGAATATCCTCCCCTGGACGCCACTCTTCACGGGTCCATACTGCGCCGCGTGAGCGGATCTCGCTGGAGACAGTGTCCTTGAGACGCCACTTGGACAAGGTGTTGCCGATATCAAGATCCAGAATCATGAGACAGCGCGCAGACTGATCTCGCCACCGGCGAGTGTGATGGTTTCGCCATTCATGCGCACCTCGAGATTTCCGTTGATATCCACACCTTCAGCGATGGCTTCCTCCCGCTTGTCGCCTCGCAAAATCACCACATCGCGCCCCTTGAACGCATTGCGCTCATTCCAGCGCTGCTGCCAGGCAGAAAACCCTTCAGCTTCGAACTCAGGCAACAGGGCCAGCAGCGACTCCATCAGGCGAGCCGCATAAGCGTTGCGTGAAGCCCCCGGGATGATGTCACGTACCGCCGTGACCGATTGCCCGATATCCTCGCGATGACTCGCCGGCAACTCGATGTTCAACCCGATACCAATCACTACATCACAAGGACCCGAAACATCCCCGGTCACTTCGACCAGAATGCCGGCAATCTTGGGCTGATCCTTCTGAATCTGCAAAAGAACATCATTTGGCCACTTTAAGCGCGCCGGCAAACCGTCGCTCTCCAGCATTTCAGCGACTACCACACCGATGGCCAAGCTCAACCCTTCCAGAGAGGAGGCGCCCGATTCAAAACGCCAACCCAGCGAAAAGACCAGACTGCGCCCCCAAGGGGTCTGCCACTCGCGCCCGCGACGGCCTCGCCCAGCAGACTGAACTTCCGCAAGACAGACTTCAGCGTGGCCCGCTCCCTGACGAAACCGCTCACGCAGGAAGGTATTGGTGGACTCTACCGACTCCTCGACGAACAGACGCGTCAGACGTTTACGCGTTTCTCGCGGCAGCGCTTCGATAATGGACTGTCCATCCAGCAGCTCAATAGGGTGCGCGAGACGATAACCGAGCCCCTTGACGGCTTCGAGCGGGATATCAAGTGCTTCCAGCTTTTTCAGCTGTTTCCAGACCGCCGTACGCGACACCCCGAGCTCTTCGCCCAGGGCCTCTCCAGAGTGGTAACCACCATCTCCAAGTAGGCGAATGAGATCACGGATAGTCATGCGAGGCGTGTCCCTGTGTAAAAGGCCACATTCTATCGGATTCAGAGGCTTGCAAGCCAAGAACAACGACCAAAGTTGCCTGACAATTCATGAATTCTTGCCTTTACCACTTCCCCCCGCTCCTGCGAGACGCTTGAATAGGCCCGCTAACAGCATCAATGCCGTACCCAGACCAAGCCACGACCCTGCCCGCCATAACCCTTCAAGGGTCGCGGTATCCCATATCCCTACCTTGATGACAGCTAGAATCAGTACACCTTGCCCTACCCGCTGCCAATGTAACTGCTGCAACCTGGCACCACTCATTACAAGCGCCGCGGCGACACACAACAACGTCAAGCTATAGGCATAAAGCTCTGCCGGTACGACGCCGTACCATAGCCCAAGCTCTCCTCCGTGCCAGTAGTGGCGTAAATTCAAGCCAAGCCACAAGCTAGCGGAGAGCAGGCCCATCCCTTCGCACAAACGTCGTGAACGAGCCTCTTGCGGTATAAGACGCCATACGAGTGCCGCCGATACTGCCGGCAGCCCATAAGCAGGCAGCAACCAATTCAGCAGCGGCCAGCGGCCAACGTCACCGTCATGCCACAACGGATTGAACATCATGATGACACCGCCCAGCCATATGAGCACCACCAAACCACCGACACCAAGTGCAAGCGCACGATACAGACGGGCACCGGCACCCACGCCACGAGCACGCCATGTATAGCCTGCCGCCACACCTGCGAGCGCTAGTACCTGCAAGGAAAGCTCCGGTAGCGACAACTCACCACTGAAAGGATGCCCCTCCGTCAGCAGGTAACGAATCTCCAATACCGCCGTGGCAAGCATGAGCTGGACGACGACTCCTTCCAGCCAGCGCTGGATACGCGGGCGATGACGCATGCCGTAACTGGCAAGGGTGACGCACAGCAATACCGGCAGGAAGATCTGCAGGGGCCAGTGCGCGACACCAACATAGCCATCCGTAGCGACCTCATACATCAAACGCAGCACCAGCCCCCAGGCCAGCAACCTCGACAACTCGGCGAACAATGAACGCCCTGCATTAACCTCACTCTGCTGGCTCCGCCACCAGCGCCACTCACAGGCTGTCAATCCAAGCAGCTGCAATGCCAACGCCAGTGTTAGTGACGGGCCTTCCAGTCCGGTCACCAGTGACAGGAAAATACCAAACTGGGCCGGCAGCCAAAGCCCTGCGGCAAGCTGCACCCCCTCCTTGGCATGAAAGCGATTAGCGCCTACCCAGCAGATAAGCCCCCAGATCAGCGGCGGCAGTGCTCCATTGAGCAGTATTTCATGCCCTGCTTGCTCAGTACTTCCGGGGGTTGCTCCCTGCCAAGTCGCCAGCGCCCATGCCAACAGTGGCGTTAGTGTAGCCAGTGCCCACCAGCAGGCCCCCATTAAGCGAAGGTGTACTGCACTAGTGGCGCTCGCCAGCTTCAGCCGCGCCAGGATCAGTAGCGTCAGGGTTATCAGTAGCGGCCAGCCGATGGCTTCGATACCGCTCGTCGGCGACAGCGCAAGAGCCCAGACCAGCAACCAGAGCACAACATTGATCAAGAGCATGGACCACAACACCGCGTGTCGGCGAGATACCCCGGCAATAACCAGCATCGGAAGCACTCCGATCATGCCCCAGCTCATGTCATTGATGACGATACCCGGCACATCACCCGCCAAGCTGCTTGCCCCAATGGACTGAATCCATAGGCTCAAGGCAGTGGTAACACCAAGCAGGGCACCGGCGAGCCATTGGCGGCGTAGCGCTGTACTGACCTGCCATGGGCACCAAGCTTCCTCACGGGTCATCACTTCTTCCTGCTGCTCCGCTTGGAGAGATAACGTGCTTTTCCACGAATGCAGATATGCGAGTGCCAGCACACCCAGCCACACGCTGCCCAACATGCGTGTTTCAAACACCCCCAGATCTGCTGGGTTCAACATGAACCACCATGCCACCGCACCCATCAATCCTCCCCAATACAGCCAGCTTACCGCGACCTGCTGATAGAGGAGTCGGCATGCCAGGGCAATCACACCAACATGACCAAGCAACAACAAATTTCCTGAATTCCCCAACATTGCCTGAACAGGCAAGGCTAGCGGCAACGCATAACCTCCCAGCATGCCAAGAGCTGCTAACCACGGACCATGATGGCGGGCTCGCTCCATCGTCCAAAGGCTGAGCGTGGCAAGCACAAAGAAGGTCATCGGCAACGAGATCAACGCCAAAAGATAGTGACCGGCAAGCAAGCTGGCAGCCATGACCAAGCTACCGGCAGCGCTGATAGCCCCTGTCAGACTGGATGACTGATTCGTTCGGAGCCGGAGCCATTCGGCGAGTACTGTCATGATCACCCCGAAGCCCAGACCAAGCACCAGCCGCACTCCAGGTCCCAGCAGACCCTGGTCAAGGGAATAGCCCACCAACAATACGCCAGCCATCACTAGCGATAGTGCACCTATCAATATCATCCAGTGCTCGCGCACTAATGTGATGAGTCGAGCAGTGTAGCTATACGCGCCACCTCGATCTGACTTGTAACCTTCAGTATTATCTGGATTCTGCTCAGCACGGACAGCAGCTCCGGAAGCCCCATACAACAAACGCTTCAGCAGAGCATTGAAGGGAGAATTTTCTGCAGCAGGACGAGGTGAATCAATTCTTCCACCAGCAGCTTCCTGCGGGGAAGCCCTGTCATTACCTAAGGTGCGATCACTCTCATTCGATACTGTCGTGGATAACCCAGATACCGGCGAGGCTAATGGTGATGGAGCTGACTCTGCTGACTGAGAGCGCCCTGACTTATCCACACCTGGTAATGCGCCCCTGCTGTGCATAACAGAGTGTGTCGAGCGTGAGAGCTTTCCCTCCACCTGACGGAGACGGCGCTCCAACCCCCTGACTCTCAGCATGCTGAGCCAGCCCATGAGCGCGCCACTCAGTACAAACAGTACCAATACGGCGCCTATTACCATTAACTCGTCCATTGCCTGCCCTGTCATCGGGGTATCATTGCACGAAGAGTACGCCATTTCCTCGAGCGACTCATGCCAAGTCCGACAACCAGCCCTCACAGTGCTGTAAACAAAAACCAGTCCCCATAAACGCAAACCGCCCCTATCGCAGTGGCGACAGGGGCGGTGTATCACGAAAGCATTCAGGTGCACTCGCGTTCAGTATTCTTGCTCGGCCTGGCGTGTTCCTGCGCACTGACTTTTTCTGCGCACAAAGAGAACCGCCCCTGCAGCAAGGCTACAGGGGCGGGTTCAGTATAGGTGCCTGACGATGACCTACTCTCGCATGGAGAAACTCCACACTACCATCGGCGCTAAGCGGTTTCACTTCCGAGTTCGGCATGGGATCGGGTGGTTCACGCTCGCTATGGTCGTCAGGCGAAACGGTGGTGCATTGCTGCACCTGAGTCTCAAGGCTTGTGGGCCTCGCGACTCGCAATATGAATCATGCTGACCGATATGTCGGTCCGACCACACTTGCGTGTGTCGCAATCCCGGCGTTTGCCTGCGCAAACCCCTTGGGTGTTATATGGTCAAGCCTCACGGGCAATTAGTACTGGTTAGCTCAACACATTGCTGTGCTTCCACACCCAGCCT
>NZ_NBVS01000011.1:0-124356 GCF_002213105.1 Cobetia sp. QF-1 | reverse complement strand
ATCAACTGCCATTGGCTATCCGAGATTTCGTAGCGTCCTGTCATACCGCACCTATGCTGGATGTGCATGGGTCACATTAGCAAAAATGACTTTTCGTACAAAACCTACACAAATGACTCTGCGAGTTGCAGGGTGAACCTGTATAAGCGATTCTACAAATCAGCCAGTCAATCGTTCGGGACAACATCCAAAACGTGGATTACGGCGTATAACCTCCTGAACCTCTGTCGGATCTCGCGACCGATAGACTGTAAGATCGGATTGTGCGGCGCCCTAAGGGCGTCGCTTTTTTGTGCGTGTCAGAAGAGTTCTAAAGCTCGGTGGCCATACCCCTTAAGCCGCCCCTCTCGGCATATCCCGCCCTCATCCGAACCTGGCATTTCGCCACTACTGCTCCGAGATAGCGCTTCGTGTGAGCGCCAATACCTCTCGTGGCCCGAAAACCAGATTATTGTAAAATCTGGACGTGAATAAAGATAACGGTATATTTTATAAAGCAATCGCTGAGCTATATGATCCAAACTATTCCGCAGGGGCTTATACGAGCGGCATGCTGCCACTTAAGCCGCATTGTTCTCATGTCGGACAAACACTACCGTGTGCGACATGTCACTGCAGATCCTCCCATAAAGAGTAAAAACAACAGGCCACGCACCTGATTGCAGGACATGCGTCGTTAATGGCAGACGACACACCATGACTATAACGCCAACTACGAGATGTCCCCCTCCATGAGTATTCTTGCCATTCTGATCTCGCTCGGGCTGTTGATGTTCCTGGCCTACCGCGGTATCACCGTCCTGTTGCTCGCGCCATTGATGGCAGCACTTGCCGTCGTTCTTTCCGGCGATGCCGGTACTCTCCTTCCCAGCTATACCGTGACCTTCATGAGTCAGCTGGGGGGCTATCTGGCCAAATTCTTCCCGCTGTTCATCCTCGGTGCCCTATTCGGCCAGTTAATGGCGGATTCTGGTGCAGCGCATGCTATCTCTGAAGGTCTGGTCAAACGCTTGGGCACTCGCCATGTCATTCTGACGGTTGTCTTGGCCTGCGCCATACTGACGTATGGCGGTGTGTCGCTATTCGTGGTGGCGTTTGCGATCTACCCCATCGGTGCACAGCTATTCCAACGCACTGACACACCGAAACGCCTGTTACCCGCAGCTATTGCACTCGGCTCATTCACGTTCACGATGACAGCATTACCCGGCACGCCTGCCATTCAGAACGCCATCCCGATCCCCTACTTCCAGACCAACAGTTTCGCTGCACCGGGCTTAGGCATCATTGCCGGCCTGATGATGTTAGGTCTCGGCACTTGGTGGCTCAAGGGACGTGCCAGCAAGGCACAAGCCCAGGGCGAGAACTACGGGGTTCATCAGAATGAAGGTCTCGAGAAAGACTCAAGCCTCGTGGCCACGATGAGCATGACCGCCGCACTGGTCCCGCTGATCATGGTGATTGGCCTGAATGCGCTACTTACCTACCTCGTTTTCCCTCGCATCGATTTCTCCTACCTGGCCGAGTCCTTCCCTGATCTCAACCCCGCAGGTGCAACAGGCATGTGGTCAATCCTGATTGCATTGGCCACGGCATCCGCCTGGTTGATGATCTCGCGCTGGAAGCAATGGAACGACCTCAAGACAACGGTCAATAACGGCTGCTTTGGCGCGATGCTACCGGTATTCAACACAGCTTCAGAAGTCGGCTACGGCGCTGTCATTGCAAGTCTGGCGGGCTTTGCCATCGTCAAGGACGCCGTACTGGGACTCTATCCGAGTAATCCGCTGATTTCCGAAGCCGTTGCGGTCAATGTACTGGCTGGGATTACCGGATCATCATCAGGCGGCATGAGCATTGCGCTCTCGACACTGGGCTCGACTTACATGGAAATGGCCGTGAAAAGCGGTATTGATCCTGAGCTGATGCATCGAGTCGCCGCACTAGCCGCTGGCAGCATGGACACCCTGCCACACTCTGGCGCGGTCATTACCCTGCTGGCGATCTGCAAGCTGACACATCGCCAGTCCTATGGGCAGATGTTCATGATGACCGTGGCATTCCCGATGTTGGCGCTGATCACTGTCGTGACACTCGGTAGCTTGGTAGGCAGCTTCTAATCACCCTTGAATATGTAGCTTGAGCAATGATACATATTCAATCTGCCTGAAAGCACAACACCACCTCTTGAAGGTGGTGTTGTGCTTTACATTATTATTATAACTTCATGCACATGGATTCCGTGATGAAGCATCAATAGACGTGATGAGACTGTTGTCGTTGCTGCGCATCTTCAATACGGGCACGCGTCTTGATCCAGAGAGTGAGATCATCTTGATCGGTTCCCGGATTTTCAGCGACCCAATCCACGATGCGTGATGCAATGAATTCTGCATAGAGCTCATCATCGAACTGCAGCACCATGATGTCTTCGCCTGCCTGGCTCAGGCGTAGCAACACTTCGCCAGCTGGCAACACGTACAGATTCAGCTCATGAAGATACTGAGTCGTAAAGGTCACTCGACGAAAACGCTCAGGAATGGCGCGCCCACTGTTACTGATGTCGTTCATGAAAGTCATCGCACTCTCCCGCAGTAGGGGGCTCATACATTACACTCATTCGTGAGCAATCCTGCTTATCATAGCGCAGATAATATAATTAAGAACCTTCGCATGGAATATTTTCAATGAAATGCAATAACAGCAAGGTCTGTCCGACATACGTTCAACCTTCCCCGCTATTTATTTAACGCACTCTTTATTATTCATTCCACAGTAAAATCACGAATAGAAATGCCATTGCCCACCGGTAACGATGGGCAATCCAAAGATAATATGACAGATTATCTTGGCAAGGACAGTCCGCCTCTTCCTCAGCCGTGATGCTGCCGAATGGCATCACTATCGAGCGTCAGGTGAATACGGGCCAGCCAACCCGCCAGCAAGGCCTGCTTGTGACGACTCATGCTCTTGTGCGTCGCAATGGCCTCGCAGAGGCGATTGCCGGCAGACTCGAGATGGCACGGGCGCTCACCGCGTGTCGCACGCTCAAAGTCTTCCGCCAGCGTAAGAATAAGTGCCTTCAATGCCCGCTCGACTTCTTTGGGCATCTTGCTTCCCAACTCTCTACGTACAAAGCTGATGCCACGCCCGATATCCATTCCGGTAAGTCCAAGCGATAACAGCGGGCTACCCGATATCTTCTGCTCAAGCTCACCTTCCTTACTCACCCCACGTGCGACTTGCTCCTGATTACGCGCTTGTTCATGACGCGCAAGACGCAACAGGCGATCGCCCATCCGTCCACCGAACCAGCTATCCAATCGCTCGGTGGAGCGTTCAGACAGTTCACGAATATCACTGATCGTGGAGCGAATCAGTTGCTTCCTATCCCAGCTGGCGCCCGGCACTGGTATCAATCGGAAGCCAAGAATGGTCACTACCAGCCCAATACCTGCCGCCAGGCTTCTATTGAGTGTATAGGCGACATCAAAGGTCATGCCGTTATCTGGCATCACCAACAGAATATTGAAGACCACGAATGGGAGACAGATACCTGCCAACACAGGTACGACCGATCCCATCAGCCCAAGAAATAGCGGGATACTGAGAATAAGAATAAAGGGCACAAAATGCTGAGCCTGACTCAGCAGCACATTGCCAAACAACAATACGCTGGGCACTGCAAACAGCAGACCTTTCAGCACCATGGGAATGATGGGCGCAGGATCATCACGACTCGCAAAGATGCCGGAGAATAGCGTGCCCAGCAGCATGGCGACTGCACCGTTATCCCATGCCGTCGCGACCCAGAATGTTGCCGTCACGCCGAAAATACACATCGCGCGTAGTGCGTTGGTCGCCGCACGGCCATGATCCCGATGCCAGCTCATGCTGGGCTGACGTAGTTGATGACGCCCCGGATGGTTGATGACCTCTCGGGCCTGCAGCATCACCAGCGTGTGTCCCAGGACTTCACGCAAACTGAAGAGCAGTCGTGCTTCAAGTGCTTTGATACTGCGATGCCCGCGTGACAGTCGCAGACATTCGCCCCGTAGCTCCTTGAGCGTAGCGCGGGCCTGATCAGTCCCCTGGTTATCCGCCATACTCTGAAAGGCAGCCCCCAATCGCTGCATGAGATCAATGGTGGGCTGGCTAAAACGCTCTGACATCAGCGCAACGTTCGAACCTTCCGTCTGATTCGCATGCTGCGAACCAGACGCCTTGGCATCTTGTTCGTCCTGATGAGATATGAAGAATTCAGGATGGCGCAACTGATGAAGCGCCTTCAAGGTCGCATAGAGCCGCATACTCCGACGCGTCAGCAGATGGACTCCCCGAATGCGCCCCTTGCCCTGCGGCCCTTCATAACGCGCGGAATGAGCGTCTATCTCGAGATTATTGAGCGCATCAAGTCCCGTCATCAACTGGTCCAGCATCGCCTTACGCTCATCCATATTCTGCGCGCGCTGCGCCTGACTTCCAGACAGGCCTCTCTCTTGCGCTGAATTGAGTGGCATCGAGAACGCAAGTGCCATATAGCGGAAAGTGGCATTCACGGCAGTATCCGCCAGCACGCCAAGATGATTGCGTACACGAATCGGCCAGATCAACGCACTCACCAGCACAGCACACAATGCCCCCAGGCTCAGCTCACTTAAACGCGCGAGTGCCACTGTGAAAAAGTTACCGGGAGCAGAGGATGTCAGTACCACCACAATCATGCAGGCAACTGCCCCCATGACACAGCCATAAGACAGATTGTTGTGCGTCAGCGAGGCACCGTAGATACAGAGGCCAATCCAGAGCGTAACGCTGCCAAGCGCAAGCTCCGGTACTTGGGCAAATAGCCCCATGATGACTGCCGCGACACAGATGCCGACAAAGGTGCCACCCACCTGGCAGATCCCCTTCTCGACCACCATGCCGGACATCGGTCGTGTTTGCAGAAAGGCCGCCGAGATCAATGCCCAATACGGGCGATCAAGGTCAAAATAAAAGGCAGCATAAAGTGCCAACGCCATGGCAAGCACACCCTTACAGGCGAACTTGAGCGCAAATGGCGTTGGTTTTAGAAAGGCAGCGAGTGCAGGCGACATGCGTTAAGGCGTCCCGGAAGCATCTGCTGCTGAGAGCGCAGAATCTTCTTTAGCGGTGGTATCTGAAACGTCGCGCAACAGTCTAACGGTCGCTGTCATCCCTGACGCCAGATTGATACCGGAGGCACGTACCGCCTTGATATCATCAAATTCAACCCGTACCGGAATACGTTGCGCAAGACGCACCCAGCTGAAAGTAGGACTCACTTGAGGTAGCTGCTGTGCATTGATAGTGGTGTTGCTATCCGCGATGCCCTGGCCAATTCCGACGACATGCCCCTTGAAGCTTTCGTTACCACTCATCAAGGTAATCTGAACCGAATCACCATGGCGCACGTGTTGCAGCTTGGTTTCCTGAAAGTAGGCGCTGAGATAGAAAGAGTCATTCTTGATCAGTGCCATCACGGACGTGCCCGCTGTCACATAGTTACCTTGACTCAGATGCATGTTGAGAATGCTGCCATCAGCAGGTGCCGTTAGCTGAGTACGGTCGAGATCCAACTGAGCAGACTCCATGGCGGCTTCAGCCTGTTGAACATCGGCACGTGCCACTTCCGCCTCCAAACGTGCAGTATCGCGCGCCTCTTCGCTGATCGCATTGCTGTTCAGGCGGCCGCGACGACTGGCCTCGTGTTCCTTGAGGCGCAACGTGGCCTTGGTGCTCGCCAGGCTCGCCTTGGCCTTGTCCAGTGCGGCTGAGTAACGCGCACGATCTATCTGCAGAATCACGTCACCTTCATGTACCTGAGTCGTATCGGCCACATTCAGCTCACGTACCCAGCCCGAGACATCGGGGCTTAACGTGATGACTTCCGCCCGTACCCGCGCATCTCGTGTCCAGGGGCTATACATATAGGTTTTCCATAGCCACAGAGCACACCAGACAGCTGTCGCCACCAAGCATAGGGTAATGATCCATTTCACGACTTTCTGTAGGGACTTGCTCATGCAGCGTTCCTTGAAGAATTAATCCAGCGATGAGGCGGGCGAACGGAAGGAGAACTCTCACAAAGCGCCGATCACAAGCGGTGATACCAGGTTCTGCTCAGGTCACCAGTGCAACCACCGCAGCCAGGCAAATAATAAAGAGAGAAATATCAAACCAAGCCTCGAACCATAGCTCATGGTTGGCTAGCAGACGGTGCAGTAGCGAACGAATAAGCCCAGCCGCCAGCAATGCCACCAGGGCATAGACCAGCATGGGACTGATCAGAAATTCACCCACCACCATTTCATGCAGCCCATTGAAGCCTGCCATGAAGCCAGTGTCTGCGGATGTCTCGTTCATCTACTCTTTTCCTTTGACGCGCCCCGAGTCGGGGCGCAATACCAATGAAGCCAACGCCAGCCTTTAAAAATTTTACGGCAAGCAAGGCTGCGATTCATAACGCAAACATGTACCAAGCCCCAAAAGAGGCATGACGCGGCATGACAATGTGGTCATGAAACTGCGCTATAGCGATCCCGAAGGGTGCCAGCCAAGATCTACCAGCCTCACGTTCATTCTACAGCGCGAGCAAAACCATAGCGTGCAGCCAGCGTTAAACGATGGTGGCACTTCATCAATCATTCAAGCGTCGCCACCCTCCTAAAGTGTCAGGCAATGAAAAATGACGATAGCATTAATATGCAGGCTAACATTTTTTTCGACTCACGCCACGTTGCATCAGGCGAACTCCACAAATTCATGCCGCCACAGGCAGCTCCATGATTCATGCACTTCCTTCTTCATATTGCTAACGCTTCATCCATAAATGCGAATTTCTAGCAACGAAGGATCCCCCAAGCAATTGAAATAATTACGCTTAAAAATATTCTGCCACATGGGCACAAAAAACGGCTTACCCATAAGGCAAGCCGTTTTTTTCTTGCTGCAACAGCTTTACTCGAAACCGCCTCTGTAAAAATGTCGACTAGACAGCATAGCCCAGCGTACGGGGTAGCCATAGCGCCAGCTCCGGGAACAGCATCACTACCGCCAGTG
Source organism: Cobetia sp. QF-1 (assembly GCF_002213105.1). Lineage (NCBI taxonomy): Bacteria > Pseudomonadati > Pseudomonadota > Gammaproteobacteria > Oceanospirillales > Halomonadaceae > Cobetia > Cobetia sp. QF-1. The sequence continues at coordinate 117,273 of NZ_NBVS01000011.1, read as the reverse complement.
CTCCCAACATCGCAACGACGAACACCAGCGCCCAGCCTACCGTCTTCTCAAGCCGCACTCCCGCCACACTACTGGTCACCATCAGGTTGACCGCAACAGGAGGGGTAAACTGTCCGATGGCAATATTCATCGCCAACAGAATGCCGAACCACACTGGATGCCAGCCAAAGTGTTGCATCACGGGAATCAGTACCGGCATCAGGATCAAGTAGATCGACACCGCATCCAGCAGCATGCCGGCAATCAATACAGCGATCATCACCAGTATCAGCAGCACAGTGCCACTGTCCGAGAGCGTAATGAGCCACTCCGCCAGATGGCGGAAAGTCCCCAGCATGGTGCCGGCCCAGGCAAAGATACCCGCCAGCGCGATAATCAACATGACAACACCAGAGATGACAGCGGCCTCACCGAGCAGCTGCCATACTTGCGATAGCTTTAGCTCCCGTGTGATGAAAAGTCCGATGCAGAGCCCATAGGCGGCAGCGACCACAGCGGCCTCCGTCGGTGTAAACAGCCCTGAGCGCAATCCACCGAGAATGATCACGGGTGCCAGTAATGCTGGAATAGCCGCGCGGAATGCTGGCCCCAGCGGAATGCGGGTCACCTGATCAGGATCCTCCCAGCGATAACGATGCGACAGATACCACGCCGGAATCAATAATGCTGCCCCGACCAACAGGCCAGGAATGAGCCCTGCCGCGAACAGTGCACGCAGATCCACGCCCGGCACCACGATGGAATACAGAATCAGCGCGATGGACGGTGGGATCAGAATTGCCGTCGAAGCGGAGGCCGCAATCAATGTCGCAGAGAAGGCCTTGGGATACCCTGCCCGCGTCATACTGGGGATCATGACCATCGCGACCGCCGCTGCATCAGCGGGCCCAGAGCCGCTCATCCCGCCCATGATCAGACATACCAATATCGCAACCAACGCCAAGCCACCATGACGAGGGCCGATCAGCGCTTGCGCAAAGTGGACCAGTCTTGCTGCAACCCCCGCCCGCTCGAATACCAGTCCCGTCAGGATGAACAGTGGGATAGCGATCAGTGGATATTTGGCAATGCTGTTATAGGTATTGGTCCCCAATGTCGCCAGCATGTTCACTGGCAAGCCCGCCACGATGCCTACCGCACCCGATAACCCAAGCGCGAAAGCCACGGGAACACCGAGTACCAATAGCGCAACGAAACTGGCAAGCAACCAGAGGTCAGGACTCATGATTACGCTCCTCGTTGGCAGTAGACGAGGTGCTTGCGTCTTGCTCAAGACTATCTTGCTCAGGACCGTGCTTGAGTCGATCACTACATTGCTGCAACTGACGCCACATCATCGCGACCGCGAGCAGAGGTAGCCATACCACATACCACCAGTTAGGCAGGCCTAGCCCCGGCGAGAGTGACTCCCACTGATATTCTTCCAGCGCAAAGCGGCTGCCAAACCAGACAATCATGCCCAGCACCAGTAGACAGGCCAGTGTCTGCAACACCACGACTACACGCCACACGGGCAGTGGCAGATAATCCTCCAGCAGGGCAATACGAATATGTGCCTGCCGACGAATCGCCACTGAAGCGCCCGCCAGCGTCAACAACACCAGCAGGAAAACGGAAAACTCTTCCGTGAAAGCAAAGGACGCATTGGTGGCATAGCGCACCACCACGTTGGCAAGGCTGATCAGACCGATCAACCCCAAGGCAAGCGCTGCCAGCCAGGATTCTGGTCGCGTCTTGGGATGCTCAATGGCAGAAGGAGCGTCCGGTGGTTGGCGATCAGCGCCACCGGACGATGAATCAGCTGAATCTTGCGAAACTTGGGACATGCCACTGTATCCACACATACGCCGAGGCACGATGACCTCGGCGCAAGACCTCATGAATCAACGACACACTCCGCACCAGTGCGAGAGACATCACACCCGTTGGCAGCACTAGAACCTCAGTGAAAGAAACACTAGCGTGCAGCGTGCAGAGTGGGTCATCACGAAAACCACCCCACGCATTTAGCGCGATGCAGCGACCTCAGTGCGCGCCGTCTCGACCAATGCCTCACCAATCTTCGGCGTCCAGTTGGCGTAGACAGACTGTGTAGCATCACGGAAGGCCTGCATGGCGTCTTCATCGAGCGTGATCACGTTGACGCCACGGCTTTCGATATCCGCCAGCCGTTGAGCGTTGCCTTCGCGACTCATGGCCGTTTCCCAAGCACCCGCCTCTTTCGCCGTCTCAGTCAGCAACGTGCGCTCTTCTTCGTTGAGCGATTTCCAGACACGCTGATTGGCGGCAAAGATGAGCGGATCTGCCATGTAGTGCCACAGCGTCAGGTGGGCCTGGCCAACCTGATCGATACGTGCCACATCAAATACCGACAGCGGATTTTCCTGACCATCCACCGCACCAGTCGTCAGTGCCGGTTTGGCGTCGGCCCAGCTCATCTGAGTCGGGTTGGCACCCAGCGCAGTGAAAGTATCCTGGAACAGTGGCGAACCGACGACGCGAATCTTGAGACCTTTAAGGTCCTCAGGTGCCTCAATCGGACGTGAGGAGTTGGAAACTTCACGGAAGCCATTCTCCCCCCATGCCAACGGAACGATGCCCTTGGACTCAATTGCCGCAAACACCTGCTTGCCAGACTCACCCTGAGTCAGCGCATCAATCGCTGCGTGGTCTGGCATCAGGAACGGCAGCGAGAACAGATTGAGTTCGGGTACCTGCGGCGACCAGTTGATGGTCGAGCCCACCGCAAGATCAATCAGCCCCTGACGCATGGCCGAGAATTCCTTGGTCTGATCCCCTGCGACCAGCTGGGCATTGGGATAGACGCGCAGTGTCAGTTCACCGCCTGAGCGCTCCTTCACCAGCTCGGCCCATTTTTCAGCGGCCTGCCCCCACGGAAAAGCATCAGACAGTACAGTTGACACAGACAACTCACGCGCTTGCGCGTTATTGGCCATCAGCGGAGTCATCAATGCCAGCCCGAGTAGACCCGTGGCAAGGAAGGGACGGCGGCGTGTCGTGGCGGTGATATGTTCAGCAAGCAGGGTCATGAATAACCTCTTGATTATGATTTTTAGAGTGAAGTGTCAGCGTCCAACAGCAAAAACATGCGCGTGTTCATGATTCCTTCATTAGTTCATTAACTGCACGCGTCAACGAATGTCGCACATGCAGTACGCATGCAGAAGAAGATTCTCATCTGCATGGCGGGGTGACCATTCGACCATGCGACGGGAAGACTCGCCCACCGCCGGAGATCAAGCGACACGGAGCTGTATATAAATACAGCATTCGTAAATTTTGACATTTAACATCGAAAAATCACCGCCTCACAGAGCACTGAAAGCCCTTTTCTGGGCCAAATCCTTTCTTGATAGCCAATCAGTCATTAAAAGCTCGTGAGTTAAGGAAAATGCACTTTGCATCGATACTGTATATTAATACAGTATCATTCATGAATCCCACATACCCAGCAGCGACTCATCGGCTCTCGTCTGGTGCTTTCCTGTCGCAGTCCTGGCATAGGGTGGGTAGACTGGCCGCCATTCTCCCAAGGATTGACTCACGACTGCCAACGTTACCCCCTGAAGATGAGGCCCCTCTTACATGCAGAACCCCCAGCAGGAATCTATCTCCACTCCCGCCTTCGAGACCGCTTACGAAAGCCAGGACCTCGACACGCTGCCGCCTAGTAGCCACAAGCCGGCCAGCAGTCTGAGCGCTGCCATTGTGCTGTGGTCTCTCCTGCTAGGCGTTGGCATGCTGATGCTGGCCAACGGACTGCAAGGGAGTCTGCTGGGGATACGCGCCTCATCGGAAGGTTTCAGCAACACGATGACAGGCGTGATCATGTCGGCCTACTTTGCCGGTTTCCTGCTGGGCTCGACGCTGGCACCACGCAAACTGCGCAAGGTAGGCCACGTACGCACCTTCGCGGCGCTCGCCTCGATCACCTCGGTCTGCATCCTGGTGCATGCTCTGTATGTCGTGCCTGAGGTATGGATTGCGATGCGCTTCATTACCGGCTTCGCGTTTGCAGGCCTTTATGTTGTCGCCGAAAGCTGGCTCAACAGCCAGGCGACCAACCAGATGCGCGGGCGTCTACTCGCCATCTACATGGTTATCACCTATCTCGGAATGGGCGGCGGACAGCTATTGCTTAATGTCGGTAATCCCGACACCTACCTGCTATTCATTCTGGTCTCGGTGATCATGTCACTGGCCCTGGTGCCGATGCTGCTATCGGCTTCACCACAGCCAGAAGGCGCACAACCGGAAGCCATGGGACTGATGCGTCTACTGCGTCTCGCACCGCTTGGCACCGTGGGTAATTTTGCAACCGGCATCGCCAACGGCACCGTGTTTGGCATGGGCGCGGTCTATGCTGACCGTGCAGGATTGTCGCTACAGGAAGTCTCGTGGTTCATGAGTGCCTTCATCCTCGGGGCCGCGATACTGCAATGGCCGCTCGGCAAGCTGTCCGACAAGATATCAGCCAAGAAAGTCATCCTGGTATCGAGTGTCGGCGCCATCTCGCTCTCCTTCGGCGGCATACCACTGACCGGTGGCGGCATTTGGACCATGGCCCTGCTCGGTGCGGGCCTTGGCGGACTCATCCTCACGCAGTACTCATTGTTCTTGGCTGCTGCCAACAATCTGTTGACCACACCGCAGATCATCTCCGCCAGCGGCACCCTGGTACTAGTCCATGGCGCCGGCGCTATCCTCGGCCCGCTGACCGCAGGCCTGCTGATGGAGCGCTTCGGCGCCAACGGTTTCCTCTATACGCTGGCTGCAGTTCACATTCTGATCGTGATCGTCGCCGCCAGTGTTACCGGCAAGCCACGCCAGGAACTCGGGGATGATGACGGGAATCACCCCGGCCATTACGTTGTCGCGCCCTCGACCACCAGCCCACTGGGGGCTGTCTGGGTCGAAGAAGCCATCACGGAGCCAGACACCGGCCAGCTGGAATTCGACTTTGACGCCGACCCTGCACTGGAAGCAGAGATAGAGGCAGAACTTGAAGCCAAGCGCGACGCCGAACGGGAGAGTGAGGAAGGCGACGACGCAGTTCAGCAGGTTGATAGCGATGAAGGCGTAATGAATGATCGCGTTACCGGCATGGAAGATGACTGGCAGCTGGATGGCCATGTCGATGAGCAAGCGCAACATCTCTCCGAAGAGGAGCGACGCGTGAAAACCGAGCCTGAACGCGAGAGCTACTAGCCTTCTCCCTATCTAACCGCTGCTAGCATCGATCATCAAAAACACCGCCTTGAGGGCGGTGTTTTTGATTCTGCCTGTTAGAGCCGCTGTCCAAACCCCACTGAAACTTACCCTCAAACTACAAAAAAGTAGTCTCCTTACAGCATCTACGACGTTTCGCCTACCGCACCGCAAACGTTTGCGGTCCATACTTGGCACCATTGTGAACCCGTCAAGTAAACGACTGGATCGGCTCACCCCTGCCCCTTTCAAGGACTGAGACGTGAAACGACATGGCATATTGAACGCCCCGCTCAGCGGACATCTTGCTCGCCTCGGGCACACCCAGACGCTAGTCATCGCGGATGCCGGCTTGCCCATTCCGGCCGGAGTGTCCTGTGTCGATCTTGCCGTCGTGCCTGGTCTGCCCGGTATGCTGCCAGTGCTGGATGCGCTGCTCCACGAACTGTGCATCGAAGCGGTGACACTGGCCGAAGAGCTGCCGCTGAAGAGCCCGGCACTGCATGACACCCTCACCACACGCCTTGCAGCCATTGAACACCAGACCGGGACAGCCATGATTCGCCATGAGCTAAGCCATGAGGCCTTCAAGGCCGAACTGACCAAGGCCAGCGTGATCGTGCGTACCGGCGAATGTACCCCTTACGCCAACCTGATCTTGCATTGCGGGGTACCCTTCTAATGAGTGCGCTTTTGACGAGCAACGGCCAGGCCGCTGTCAGCGACGTGAGCGAAGAGCCACGCGTGCTGATGGCGCTGCGTGGTATCGACAAGGGCTTTTCGGGTGTCAGCGTGCTAAAGAGCGTCGACCTGACACTGCGTGCCGGGCGCGTACATGCGCTCGCAGGCGAGAACGGTGCCGGCAAGTCGACGCTGATGAAAATTCTCTCCGGCGTGTATCGCTACGATGCGGGCACGCTGTCATTACGAGGCGAGGAAGTTGTCTTCACGACGCCACGCCAGGCAATGGATAGCCGGATCGCCATCATCCACCAGGAGCTGAATCTGGTACCGGGCCTGTCCGCCGGCGAGAACATATTTCTCGGTCGTGAGCCGCGTACAAAAATCGGCACTGTCGATTGGAAGCGATTGCACGGTGATGCCAGTCGCCTGCTGGCACGTCTGCGCCAGTCATTGGATTCACGCACGGCGGTCGGTGAGCTGAGTATCGGTCAGCAGCAAATGGTCGAGATTGCACGTGCGCTGTCGCTGGATGCCGAAATCATCATCATGGATGAGCCGACGGACGCCCTGACGGACATCGAAACCGGGATATTGGCCGAGGTCGTCACTGAGCTGCGCGCAGAAGGCCGCTCGTTGGTACTGATCACTCATCGCCTGAATGAAATCTTCAGTATGTGCGATGAAGTTGCCGTGCTACGTGACGGCCAGATGATTCATCAGGGACCGACTGCTGATCTCGATGAAGATGGGCTGATTCGCCTGATGGTTGGCCGAGAGCTGGCCGAGCGCTATCCATTCATCCCCGCAAGCCTCGAGGGTGAAGTGATGTTGGAGGTCAATGATCTGACCGCGCCTGGAGTGAATGGCATCAGCTTCTCGGCGCGCAGCGGTGAAGTACTTGGCTTTGGCGGCCTGATGGGCGCTGGGCGCACCGAGCTTGCGCGAGCACTGTGTGGTGATACCCGCATCAGTGGTGGCGACGTCATCTTCAAGGGGCAGCGCCAGCAATTTTCCTCACCGGGCGCAGCGCTCGCTGCAGGTCTGGTCTATGTACCGGAAGACCGCAAGCAGGCCGGATTGATTCTGTCGCACTCGGTTGCCAACAACATGTCACTCAGCGCCCTGCCAAACTTCTGTGGTGCCTTTGGACGCATCCGTCACGGAGAGGAAGCTGCCGCGGTGGACCAGTTCGTCAAGAGCATGCAGATCAAGATCAGCGATACCGCTCAGCCGGTCGATACGCTGTCCGGCGGCAATCAGCAGAAAGTCTCGCTGGCCAAAGCGCTGATGCCCACACCAGAGCTGGTCATCCTTGATGAGCCGACACGCGGCGTGGATGTTGGCGCCAAGCGTGAAATCTACCTATTGATCAATGAGCTCAAGCGTCAAGGCAAGTGCATCCTGCTGATCTCCTCCGAGATGCCGGAACTGCTGGGCCTCGCTGATCGCATTCTAGTGGTGGCCGACGGGCGTATCTCCGGCGAGTTCAGCCGCGAGAATGCCACCCAGGAAGCCATCATGACCGCTGCCTCTGGCCTTGAGAGTGATCTCAGTACCAGCGCTGCCGCCTCGAACTCTACTGCCTCTCCTCTCTCCTCTTCCTGCAACGAGATGCCGATCTGATGTCCACACCTTCTTCTTCCGCCAGCAGCGCACGCCGCATCGACATGATGCGCCTGCTGGTCGACAACAAGGCGCTAATTGCACTGGCGCTACTGATCGCGGTTAGCGCGGGCCTGTCCGACAACTTCCTGTCGACAGACAATCTGCTTAACGTGCTGCGTCAAACCAGTATCAACGCCATCATCGCGATGGGTGTGACCTTCGTGATCCTGACCGCTGGCATCGACCTGTCCGTAGGCGCAGTGCTTGCCTTGACCGGTGCCTTCGCTGCCTCAATGACTGCCGCTGGCTTGTCACCGTGGCTGAGCGTGCCGGGCACCATCGTGGCCGGCGCTGCACTCGGGGCCATCTCGGGATTGTTTGTCGCGTTTGGTCGCATTCAAGCCTTTATCGTGACACTGGTCGCGATGACAGTGCTACGAGGCGCAACGCTTGTCTATACCGATGGACGTCCAGTCTCCATCGGCGTCAGCGAAGCCGCTGACAGCTTCTGGAACTTGGGCGGCGGCTACTGGCTGGGCGTACCGATCCCGATCTACATGATGTTCTTCGTCTACGTGCTGTGCTGGGGCGTGCTGCATCACACCCGCTTCGGGCGTCACGTCTATGCCGTCGGCGGCGGCGAAAAGGTCGCGCGCCTCTCCGGTATCAACGTCAATCGCATCAAGATCAGCGTCTATGCTATCGCCGGGGCCTTTGCAGCGCTGGCCGGTGCCATCCTCGCTGCACGCCTCGGCTCTGCCCAGCCCAATGCCGGCACGGGTTATGAGTTAGATGCCATCGCAGCTGTCGTCATTGGCGGCACCAGCTTGATGGGTGGCCGTGGGCGCATCTTTGGCACCTTGATCGGTGCGCTGGTGATCGGGGTGCTCAATAATGCCCTCAACATCATGGGCGTCTCGAGCTACTACCAGATGATTGCCAAGGGCGCGGTTATCCTGCTCGCCGTCCTGATCGACAGCCGCGCACAGAAATAGATCAGGTTTAGAGAAAGATCACAGAGAAGCCAGACGACGCAACACAACAACATTCTCGCAGCATCGAAAGCCCGGCTCTGCTCGCCAACCGCAGGGCCAACGCCAACAAGGAAATATCTCATGAAGAAACATCTTGCCAGCTCCATCAAGACAGCCATCGCCACCACCGTCGTGACAGCGGGTCTAGGACTTGTGACCACCCAGTCGGCCATGGCCGACAAGATCGCGCTAGTCGTATCGACACTGAACAATCCGTTCTTCGTCAGCCTTCAGCAGGGCGCCAAGGACAAGGCGGCAGAATTGGGCCACGAGTTGATCGTGCTGGATTCCGGCGATGATGCAGCGCGCGAGTTGTCCAATGTAGAAGATGCCCTGTCTCGTGGTGTCGATCTGCTGCTGATCAACCCGACCGATTCCGATGCCGTCGTTTCCAGCGTGCGCACCGCCAATGGCCGAGATGTACCAGTGGTGACACTTGATCGCAGCGCCAATGGCGGGCATGTCGCGGCCCACGTGGCGTCCGATAATGTTGCGGGTGGCAAGCTGGCCGGCGAGTTCATCGCCGACAAGCTTGAGGGCAAAGGCCAAGTCGTTCAGCTGGAAGGCGTCGCTGGGGCCTCCGCCACGCGTGATCGTGGTGAAGGCTTCATGAAGGCCATTGAAGGTAAGTCGGACATCAGCCTGGTCGCCAGCCAGCCGGCCAACTTCAACCGCACCCAAGGCCTCAATGTGATGGAGAACCTGCTGCAGGCACATCCGGAAGTGAACGCTGTATTCGCACAGAATGACGAGATGGCACTTGGTGCTCAGCGTGCATTACAAGCAGCAAACAAGGACATCCTGTTGGTCGGCTTTGATGGCACCGATGAAGGTATCAAGACAGTCAAGGCGGGCAAGATGGATGCGACCGTCGCTCAGCAACCGGCACTGATCGGTAGCCTGGGGGTCGAAGTGGCTGACAAGCTACTCAAGGGCGAGAAGGTCGAAGAGACCACCGCCGTGCCGCTCAAGTTGATTACCCAGTAAGCCCGATCGGCGCCCATGGCAATCAATAGCAGTGATCGAACGCCGGCCTTGAGTCGGCGTTCGTATTTGGACAATGAGCATGCCTCGCCTCTCCCGCCAGAATTTCAAGGAACCGTAACGTGATTCGACTCAAGGATGTGGCAGCACGCGCGGGCGTATCAGTAACGACGGTCTCACATGTCGTCAATGCCACGCGCCCGGTGGCCAGTGCCACCGAAGTGCGAGTGCGTGATGCGATTGCCGCGCTGGGCTATCGCCCCGACAGCGTAGCGCGGGCATTGAAATCCAATCGTAGCCGCACGCTAGGGATGATTGTCACCAGCGCACATAACCCATTCTTTGCCGAGGTCATTCGTGGCGTCGAGGACCGCTGCTACCAGGCAGGTTATAGCTTGATCCTGTGCAACAGCGACGATATCGATGACAAGCAGCTCAATTATCTGGCCACGCTTCGCGACAAGCGCATCGATGGCCTGGTCGTGATGACAGCCAAGAATGGTGCGGGCTTTCTCGAGGCGCTCAGCGCACTGCCTCTGCCAACGGTCATGATGGACGCCGATCCACAACCGGGCTGGGATATGACGGTAGTCAATGACGACTCACATCTCGGCGGACGGCTGGCCATCGAGCATCTGCTGGCACAAGGCATTGAACGCATCGCACTATTGACTGGCCCCACGGACCACGCCCGCTCGCGCGAGCGTCTCGCCGGCGCCATGTCCGCGTTATGTGATGCCGGGCAGGGACTGCCTGAAGACTGGCAAGTCGCGACAGAGTTGATGCTGGCCGATGGTCATCGCGCCGCTCATCTGCTGCTGGCCAATCCCGCGGATCGCCCTGAGGCGATATTTGCCTTCAATGATCTTCTGGCGCTCGGCTGTCTGCGCGCCGCACAGGATATGGGCATTCGCGTGCCGGAAGACCTCTCCATCATCGGCTATGACGATATCGAGATCAGCGCCTACCTCAGTCCAGCGCTGACCACCCTCCGCCAGCCGATCTACGCGCTCGGCACTACCGCTGTAGATCAGCTGATTGCTCGCCTGGAGGGCGCTCCCTTCCCGGGCCAGACACAGCTGGCACCATCACTGGTGGTACGCGATAGCGTCAAGCTCGCCACTCCAGCGTAAAGGCAGCCCCATCGCGACAGGCCTTGTGACGACAGACCTCGTTATGACAGCCCTGTCTCACGATGAGTGAGCAGGAAACCATTGCATGCACGTAATTCTCTTCCCACAGCATCCATACTGATTTGATATCAAATATATCAATTATCAACATTTCTCTTATAAATTTCCTGACCCTAGACTGTCCGTCATTCCCCATCTGTGCCCCTTGCTCAAGGGCGCGCGGGACACGACATCAAGGACATGACATGGTCAGCGCGACACCTTTGAGAGAGACATCCCCAATAGAGACCCAAACGCCACCGGCGATAGGACGCGCGCTATTACTGCTGATGGCCATTGCCGTCGCCGCCACCGCTGCCAATCTTTATTACAACCAGCCGCTACTGGCCGAAATGGCCGCCTCACTGGGTCTGAGCCAAGGCACTATCGGCCTGATACCGTCTGCGACCCAGTTTGGCTACGCCGCCGCTATCCTGCTGATTTCGCCTCTGGGTGACACCATGGACAGGCGCGTACTGATCCGTAATCTATCGATCACCCTGTCACTGGCCTCACTGGGCGTCTTTCTCGCGCCCAGCTTCTGGCCGTTGCTGGTCGCAAGCTTCGTCGTCGGACTCGGCGCCAACATCACCCAGCAGCTGATTCCGCTGGCAGCATCGCTGTCGACACCCGAAACACGTGGCAAGGTGATTGGTACGCTGATGACAGGCCTGACCATCGGCATCCTGCTGTCTCGCACCTTGAGCGGTACCATCGGTGAGTACTGGGGCTGGCGCAGCGTCTTCCTGGTGGCAGCCATCATTGCCGTGGTCATTGGTGTGCTGCTACATCGCCATCTGCCCAGCCAGAAAGCCTCGGTCAGCATGGCGTATCCGCAGTTGATCAGCTCGATGCTCACCCTCGTCAAACGTCATGCCTTGCTACGTGAATCGGCACTGACCGGCGCACTGTGGTTTGCAGCATTCAATGCAATGTGGGCCACGCTAGCCATTCACGTCACCGATGCGCCCTTCAGCTACAGCGTTCAACAGGCAGGGTTGTTTGGCATCATCGGACTGGCCGGCATCTTCGGCGCCAAGGCAGCAGGTCGTCTGGTCAACCGTGTCGGTGCTGGTCGTTTGATCACGCTGGCGTTGCTGATGGTGGTTGCTTCCTTCGTGGTACTGGCGCTCTGGGGCGATAGTCTGGCCGGATTGATCGTGGGCATCATCCTGCTGGATCTCGGCGTCTTCGGTGCGCAGATTCCCAACCAGGTACGCGTCTTCTCGATTGATCCCAAGGCGCAGAGCCGCATGAACGCCGTCTATATGCTGGGCTATTACCTGGGTGCAGCAGCGGGTTCTGCCATCGGCGTCAAGGTGATGAGTCTCTACGGCTGGGAGGGTCTGTCCATCTTCGGCCTGGCACTGGCCGCTGCCGCGCTGCTCCATCACGGCATCAAGCAGCGTCGCGATCCAGCGGTGACTTCAAAGGCGTGAGCCGGATGGCCTTGCGAAGTGACGAGGACGATTCTTGCGTGGTGAGCTCCCGGAAGCTAGTGGCCTGAAATGCCAGCGTAATTCAGGTAGACTCTGCGCGCCATTTCGGTGCATGCGCAGGGTCTGTTCAGTGCGATGCAATACGAAGTGGTACGCGATTCAAGGCCTGCGATCTGGGCAAGAACCCGTCAAACCTTCGAGATCCACATGAAGCTCATCGTTAAATTAATCCTCGGCATCATTGCCGGTCTGCTGATCGGCCTGATGGCTCCGGATGTTCTCGTCCGCATCGCCCTGACGGCGAAGATCATCATCGGCCAGCTGATCAACTTCACCATCCCGTTGATCATTCTGTTCTACGTCATGAGCGGCATCGCGTCGCTGCCGAAAAATTCCGGCGCCATGCTGGGCCGCACTGTCGGCATGGCGTACGGTTCGACGATTCTGGCCGGCATCCTGGCCTTCCTGGTGGCCAGTAACCTACTGCCGGGCATGCTGTCGGGCATGGCACCGGTCGCAGAGGGCCGCGAGGCACTGGCCCCCTTCATCGATCTCGAAATCCCGGCCGCGTTGCCGGTGATGACAGCGCTGGCCCTGGCCTTTGTATTCGGCGTGGTGATCAGTCGACGTGAACTGTCGACACTGAAGAGCGCCGTCTTTGAATCACGTGAAGTCGTCGATGTCTTCCTCAACCGCGTGATCATTCCACTACTGCCGCTCTTCATCGCAGGTACCTTTGCCGAGATGGCCTATGAAGGCCAGGCGCTCTCCACACTGGATACCTTCTGGAAGGTATTGATACTCGCAATCGTGATGCATTGGGTCTGGCTGAGCGCTGCCTACCTGATGACAGGCCTGTTGCAGCGTCGCTCGCCACTAGGTCTGTTACGCAACATGCTGCCGGCCTACCTGACGGCACTGGGCACCATGTCATCGGCAGCGACCATACCTGTCAGCTTGCGTCAGACCAAGGCCAATGGCGTGAGCGATGAGGTGGCCGATTTCAGCGTGCCGCTGTGCGCGACCATTCATCTGTCCGGTTCCACCATCACCATCGTGACCTGCGCCACGGCTGTGATGATGATGAGCCACAACCTGAACATCGCGAGTGTCGGTGAGATGGTGCCCTTCCTGATCATGCTGGGCCTGACCATGATTGCCGCTCCCGGTGCGCCGGGCGGTGCCGTGATGGCCGCGCTGGGTGTGCTGGGCAGCATGCTCGGCTTCGGCGAAGCGGAACTTGGCCTGATGATCGCGCTGTATCTGGCGCAGGACAGCTTCGGTACCGCTACCAACGTCACCGGTGACGGTGTCATCGCGCTGTGGGTCGATCACTTCGCGCGTCGCGATGGTGTCGTGTCGAAGAAGTCACCTGAGTGCCTCAACACGGCCGAGTCAGCCAGCAATCGCTGATTTCTGGCACTCGCTCCCGGGCTAGTACTCACACGCCCCATCAACCTCCCCTCACTCATGTGGCGGGAGGTTTTTTTGACCCACGACAGCACGCACGGACAACCTCGTCTCAGCGACAAGACGCCGCAACGAGGCCTCTGCCGCTGACAGTCACACTCCAAACGTCTACCATAGCCGCCATTCATGGCCACCATTCGTCCCGTTGCCGGAGTGCACGATGTCCCGTTCCTTTCTGTCCGTTCCCTCCCATCTATCAAAGCTTGGTCTGGTGGGTTCGCTGTTGCTGGGCGCCCAGTCCGCCAATGCGCTCGAGATTGGCATGCCGACAGATGCCGGTGTCAGCGCAAGCCCCAGCGTAATGCTCGCAGCGCAAGGCAGCCTGTCATCACCGCTGACACTCAAGGAATTTGCCAACACCCAAGCAGTCGAGCAAGGCCTGGCCGATGGCTCACTGGATGCTGTCTACGTCACACCACAGATGCTACGCGAGCTGATCGACCAGGGACTGACACTGCGCGTACTGGATGGCGCAGACCTTGATGATGTCAGCCTGGTCGCACGTGATGAGTTGATCCGCTATACCAAGCTGTTCGAGCCTGCCGAGATGCTGATTCGCTTCCTCAACGACACCACACGCGCCATGCGCGTTGCGATGAAGGATGATGACGCCCGTTCACATCTGGCGCTCAAGCAGTGGGTCGAGGTCAAGGTGGGTTCCAGCATGCAGCTGGTCAGCCCGCGTTCGTTGGATGAGCTGGAAGGCGATGAATACGCCGGTGATGCGCCCAAGGCGCTGGTCAACAGCCGCAAGATTCACGCAGCCTTCCTCAATGGAGATGATGCTACACGTCTTATCGCAATCCACCCGCTATCCAAGGATTGGCTACCACGCGCCAACATGCTGGACCTGCCGCGCATGTTGCTGATCAGCCTGGCCGATACACAAGACGCGACACTGAGCCGTGAACTGGACCAACTCGCCGTCGAACATGCGCGCGTGCAACATGCGCTGCACGACGACGAGCCCATGAAGGTCGCCTTTATGCTGAAGCAGGCCTGGCCTGCCGAGGCCGGTGAAGCACCGAGCCTACCGCGCGTGGTCCATGCACTGAACGGCCATTCGATTCCAGCCGTCGACATGCGCAAGGCACTCTCTGATTGGCTTGATCCCAAGGACAGCGATCAGCCAGCGGTCACCTGGCCTGACATCGCTACACCTCCCTCGCAGACAAAGGCTGAGGCGGCCAAGGGCTGACACTCATTTTCAAGACATAAAAAAACCCGCCATCTGCTATAAAGAGCAATTGGCGGGTTTTTCATGTCGCGAGTGACAGCATTCGATGATGCGTCTGACCAAACAGATGGCCGCCAATCATGCTTCACAGGAGAAGCTGACAGCGGCCAATCGATACTGAAGGGCCATCATCGACATCCGGTACCCATCAAGCGATACCGAAAGGTCTATCTCAGGCGTCGAGCGCTTCAGTGATCTGGGACTGAGCCTTGGGGCCAATACCCTTCACTTCTGCAATCACGCCATCAGCGTGCGCCTTGCGTACCTTGGCAACGTCATCGTAGCCAGCATCCGTCAGGGCGCGGATAGCAGCAGCGTTCAGACCGAGGTCTTCAAGCGTTGCTGCATCTTCTTCAGTCTGCCCGTCTTCAGCAGAAGCACCCATCGGCATCATGCGAGACTGGGCAATTGCCTGCTCGCGCGCCAGACGTGCCTTGTACTGGACCAGCTTCTGATTGAATTCGTGTTCAATCTGCTTGCGATGCTTGTCAGAAGCATTCGCCTTTTCGCTGAGACGCTCATTACGCGCGCGCAGCTCCTCAACTTCTTTCTTGGCCTTGTCACGGGCACTACGGAGCTTGTCGGCTTCCTTGGCAGCTTCACGCAGCTGACGTTCCAGCTCCTTGATGCGGGCATTCTGGTCTTGCTTGGTGTCCTGCTCCTGAAACAGGGATGCAAGCTGATCGTCAAGAGTGGCGTCGGTCATACTGCTATGTTGCCTCGAATAATTGGTAAAGAGCTAAAGTCTGGGCGCACATTCTACCGCAGTTCTTCAGTTTGTGCTGCATTTGCACGCAACCCGCACGGCATGAATGCGAAATAGGGGACTACGTGCTGCAATTTTACCCCAACTTCGCGATAGCGCCAGTGCGAGATGCACCTAAAAGTGATGTGAGCACGACAGACCGGCGCTCATCGAGTGAGCACCGGTCGGTGGCACTTACTCGCCGCGCCAGTCTTCGAGCTTATCGCTCAGCTGCTGACGGCGCGTATCCGGCGTTGCCAGTGTCTTGGCTTGATGACCTTCGCCGAAACGGTTTTCCAGGTAGTCCATCAGATTGATCAGCTCATCATCGGTCAGGCTGGTGTCAAAGGCCGGCATGAAGACGCTGTGGCCATTGTTCTCACGTTGCACACCATTGAGAATGGCCTGCGCCAGATTATCCGGATAGACGCTGCCGGTAACACTGTTGTGGAACAGTGACGGATAGTAGCCATCCTGCGTACCCGCACCATCAGCACCGTGACACATGGCGCAGTGGCCCAGATACAGGCGCACGCCAGGCGTGGCCTCTGTCAGCTGACCAATGAGGTCCTCGTCATCCGGACGCTTGTCCAGCGGCTGACCGCGCAGCAACAGCACATCGTCAGCCGGCGCGCCCTGATTGAAACGAGTCGCGACCTGCGGGGTATCTTGCGAGCCCTTGTCGTCGGCCTGCTTCTCAGAGGACTTCGCAGCTTCAGCCTTGCGATCGTCATCATTGACCGCTTCGCCCTGCTCGCCCTTGCCATTCAGCGCCGGCAGCGACTTCAGATAGACCGCCATCGCGTTGAGGTCTTCGTCAGTCATATGACGCATGGAGTGGGTGATGACATCCGCCATCGGACCACCTGCCTGCGCCTTGCCCTTCAGGTTGCCGGTCGAGAGATAGGTGACAATATCCTGCTCGCTCCAGCTGCCCAGGCCATCCTTGATGTCTGGCGTCAGGTTGAAGGCGCGCCAGCCTTCAATCATCGCACCACCGAGGTAACCCTCCTCATCGCCAGTCAGCGCCTTCTCCTGGAAGGCGAGGCCGCGCTCAGTGTGACAGCTGCCACAGTGACCCGGCCCCTGCACCAGATAGGCACCGCGATTCCAGTCAGCACTCTTGTCTGCGGTATCCTGCCACGGCTCCAACGGCGAGAAGATCTCCTCCCACAATCCCATCGGCCAACGCATGTTGAGCGGGAACGGAATCTCGCTTTCACGATTCGGCGTGCTGCTCGGCTCTACATCATGCATGTTCCACGCATACAGCGCCTTGATGTCGTCATCCGTCAGGCGCGCGTAGGATGGGAACGGCATCGCCGGGTAGAGATTATGGCCATCAGCGGCTTCACCTTCGCGCAATACACGGGTGTATTCCTCAAGGGTGTAGTTACCAATACCGTGCTCAGTGTCCGGTGTGATATTGGTGGAGAAAATCTCGCCGACCGGTGTCTCGAACGTGAGGCCACCTGCGTAGTCTTCACCATCCTCGGTCGTGTGACAGGCGGCACAGTCACTGGCCTGCGCCATATAAAGGCCTTGCTTGATCAGCGCTGAGTCACTGGTTGCTGCCTTGTCAGCCTCAACCTGCTTGGCATGCTCATCTTCACCGTTGCCACAACCACTCAACAGCAGCGTGCTGACACCGGCAAATGCCGCAAGACGAATGGCGCTTCCCAGATGGCGATGCGTAGGGCGGACCATCAGGCGTTTCTTGGCAATACTCTCATCATTCACGGCGTTACGACCTGGCTGGTCCATGCTCACATTTCCTGTTCTAGCTGATCGGCGATACGGAGAGACAAGGCCGCGATGGTCAGGGTGCAATTGACCGACCCAACGGTCGGCATGCAGCCGGAGCTGGCGACAAACAGGTTGTCATGGCCATGCACACGGCAATCGCGGTCCACCACGGACTGCTTGGGGTTGTCTCCCATCAGGGTCGTACCGCAGATATGCTGGTTGTTGGAGAATTCGTCACGGAACGCGATGTCCGTGCCTCCCATCAGCTGAGCGATACGTGCATATTGTTCACGGGTATGCACGGCGCTGCGCTTGACGTAATCATCTATAGCATAACGGAATTCTGGCCTTGGCAGGCCAAGTGCGTCACGTTTTTTCGACGGAGTGATGCGATTGCTCGGCTCCGGCAGTAACTCATGGAAGCTATCAAACTGCACAAAGCGGCTAGCACGATTATCGATCTGTGCCTGCAATTCGGCGCCAAGACGCAGCGGTGTTTCGGACAACACCTCCGTCGTCATCTGCTGTGTACGCGCCATGTTCGAGAGATGCAGCTTCTTGGAGGAATATTCACTGCGGAAGTCACCATCGCGCCAGGTAATGATCGAGGTCATCTCCTGCGGACCACGGCCGGCCCAGAGCGTTTCATCCGCCAGGAAGCTGACGCCAGTCCCCGGGTGGTCCATCAGGTGACGGCCCACCATGTCATTCTGGTTGCCCACGCCGTCCGGTGTATGTGCATTCACCGACATCTGCATCAGCTTGGGCGTCTCGATGCCATTGGCTGCCAGTACGACACGCCGCGCGCTCAGGCGGTGCTCCTTGCCCGCGGGGTCGAGATAGCGCACTTCTCGGATAGTCCCGCTCTCATCACTTTCCAGATGATGGACAACGGCATTATCAATCAACTTGGCGCCCGCGCGTTCAGCCTTCTCAACGTGGATGATGCCGGAATACATGGCCCCAATCGGACAGATCGGCATGCAGTTATTGTTGCCACAGCAGGTTGGGCGATCGTCATACGGACGACTATTGCGCGCGACCGGCTCGGTGACCATATCGAAACCGTGGGGGTTGATGCGATCACTGACGCGCTGCTCGTTCCAGGACAGCGGCAACGGCGCCATCGGATAGTCAGCACTTCGCGGGCTACCGAGATCGACATCGTTCGGCCCCCAGACACCCAATGCCACTTCTGCGCGAAAATAATAGGACTCAATGTCCTCATAGGCGATCGGCCAATCCAATCCGACGCCGTATTCGCTTTTCAGGCGAAAGTCGCTGGGCAGAAAGCGCCATGCGGACGCCGCCCAATGCCAGGTCGTGCCGCCAACGGCACGGATATATTGCGCGTCATATGGGTGTTCGCCCTTCTGCACCAGATAATTGGCATTCTCGCCGTAAAGCATCGGGTGAGGCGCGGCCTTGCTGGCCGGATAAGGGCCCATGAAGTCCATCTTGTCGGCCTGATTGCGGAAGCGCTCGACAATTTGCCAACGCTGCATGCGAGGGCCAGCCTCGAGCATGATCACTGATTTTCCAGCTTCGGCAAGCCGGTGAGCAATCAGGGCGCCAGCGACACCAGAACCGACGATGATCACATCGGCATCGTGCGAATGGGATTCCGCAGCCATGCAGGTTTCTCCTCAGGGGGACATCTTTTAGTGCGTAGGCCTTGAGCGGAAACTTCACGTCTCAAGGGGGCAGCAATAGGGAATAACGGTCCGGCATTTGCTGAAGCACTTATCTCAGGCACTGATTCTCAAGTGCTTGCTCTCAAGTGCTTCAGCAGCGCACGGCATACGCCCGATCAGATCGACAGTGTCAGGACTGATGATCCAGGGCGCAGTCAGCAGACGGCATCACTCAGGACGCTGCGTCCAGAACCCCGGCTGGTTGGGGCAATAGGTGCGGATGACCTGCACATCGCGCGGGCCGGCATACATGGCGGCGTACTCATAGGTGATCACTTCGGCAGCCGGGTCATCAATCGCCGTGCCGACAGTGCCCAGCATCCATGCCTGAAGCACCCGTCGCACCAGCTGCATCTCGGACGCCTCAAGATCATCATCCTTCAGATAGTCACGCGCTTCGCCAAGTGCCAGCAGCTTTTTCTTCAAGGCTGGCAAGCTGCCCATGCCGGGCACATTGGTGGCGGGAATGCGTACCATCGCCTCAAAGAAGCGCTGCCCCAGACGCTCATCCAGCGTCTTGTCGCTCAATAGCCAAGCTGACAAAGTCATGAATGCCGAGAAGGCAGAGGCATCCGTCGCATCAGCGGATGCTTCCTCTGATGAGGCGACACTGGCCGCCAACGCGGACAGTGACAGGCTGGAAAGTGCCGCCACACCCACTCCCGAAATACCTAGCTTGAGCAGATGACGGCGTGACGGACTCGCGGGAGTAGCGCCGTGGGGCTCGCCGTGATGATCAGTCTGTCGCCTTGAGACCTGGTGCGGAATACGCTCTTCACATGTGGGCATGCGACTCTCCGAAGAATGAAAACTCGATAACGAGCTTGCGATATACCCTCAGGTAGCCACGCAAATATTAACGATGTATGAATGGAGACAACTGTCTCCTATTAATAGACAAAGGTCTAATTAATAATGCTTTTCTGCTTTAGAAATCTCATAGGCTGCCTGACAACACACCAAATAGCATGAGAGGAAGTATAGGCAGATGCCACAAGCGCCACCCTGGAGCGACGATGCTCTTTGCTCACAGACATGTCGGTTACCACTGACAGTTTCCTGAACCCCGCCAGCCCAGTAGGATGGCGCTATCAAGGTGGCCCTTGTGACTCGCTGCGTCCATCAGCCGCCATCGGTACATCATCTTCTTCGAGGAAGGCCCATCATGCTTCGCCAATTGCGTACTCCCCTTGCCCTGCTGCTCTGCACGGCAGCACTTGCCGGTTGCGAAAGTGCCACGCGCATTGCCGACAGCATCTCCATGCCCGACTTCGGCATCACAGAGCCCAGCGAGCAACGCGTCGAGCGCACGGTTGCCTTCCCTGAAGCCGAATACGCCGAGCTTGAAAAGACCGGCAGCTCCGCCATCAAAGGCCGCATGTCCTACGACTGGCAGGGCCAGACGGTCTATGCCAACGGCGATGGCATCTCGGTCGCGCCTGTCACCACCTATTCGGCAGAAGCGGCTGAACTAGCCCTATCTGGCAAGACTGTTGAACGCGCCGACTCCCGTGCTCAGGCGTATACCCACATCGTGCGCACTGATAGCAATGGCTACTTCAATGCCACTGGCCTGCCCTCTGGCACCTTCTATGTCGCAGGCGTCATCAAGCTACCCGATGGCACCCGCAGCCCACTGATACTGAGCCAGGTTCAGGTAGGCCGTGGCCAGACCCGCAGCATCGAGCTGAGTCGCTGACAGCATTCTCACTCCTGATCTCACTGCCACTAGCACGGCTGCTCTCATTCGCATTCACCGCCTGACGATGGCCACAGCACCATGACGACACTCTCGCTGCGAGCCTATACCTCGCAGGCCACCGTACATGACCATGAGCAGCACCAGCTGGTGCTGCCGATTCGCGGGCATCTCGATATCCAGGTCGGCAGCCATCAGGGCACGGTGGTCACCGGGGAGTGCGTCATCATTCGCCCCGGTGAATCGCACCTGTTTCATGCCAAGGATGCCGCGCGCTTCATCGTCGCCGATCTCGACTCTCTGCCCGACAACCTCGCGGCGTCTCAGCGAGTGGTGTTCTCGATCAGCACTCTGCTGATGAATTACCTGCTGTTCCTCGAAGCCCAGCTGCAGGGTGAGGTAGACAGAAATATCGACCAGCTGTCGATCGCGCTGTTTCTCGGCTTGCTGGAGAAGCAGACCTGCGATCATCGAGTCGATCGGCGACTCCTGAGAGTCCTGGATACCATGAAGGCACAGCTTGACCAACCCCACGACGTCGCATCACTGGCCAGGCTGGCTCACTTGAGCCCGACCCAATTCCACAAGGTGTTTCGCGACAGCCTGGGGATCAGCGTCAAGCAGTACCTGACTGCAAGACGCATGGAGCGCGCCCGTGCCCAATTGATCCATACCGACCTGAGCGTCCAGCAAGTCGCCGAGGCCGTCGGCTACCAGAACCTCTCCGCCTTCTCGCGACGCTTTTCCTGCTATTTCGGGCAATCCCCGCGTGAGATGACACGCCAATATTCCAGCCTCACGCCAGCGACTGATTGAGATGTCTGCCTGAATTCTCGTTTTCTCTGACGTATGGGCATATGACGCTTTGCTTCTCTCGGCAGGTCAGAGCGTAGTTTCAGCACAATATCTTTCCGCAATGAAGCGTAATCTCGTCTTCACCGAGACACACTTCATTGCGAGTCACCCACCATGCAGCACTCCTTCTCCCATACGCCCTTGGGCCCTGCCCTCCAACGCCAGGTCGGCAACCTCTCCGTCCTCACGGCAGCCTTGTTATGGGGCACGACCGGTACCGCCGCCCACTTCAATCAGGATGTCAGTCCACTGGCGACCGGCGCCTTTGCCATGGGCTTTGGTGGCATATTGCAGGCAGTGCTATCGCGCAGAATCCTGCGCGCTGAGCTAGCCACACTGCTCGTCCACAAGCACCTCATCCTGTGGGCTGCGCTCTTCATCATCGTCTATCCCCTGGCGTTCTATTCCGCGATGGAATACACCGGTGTGGCGATGGGAACCGTCATCACCATTGCCACGGCACCGTTGGCGGCAGTCATCCTGGAGTATGTGCTGGACCGCAAGCAGGTCAGTGCACGCTGGTATGCAGCGTTGATGCTGGGCATGGTCGGAGTGGGCCTGATGGCCATGGGCGAGACACGCCTTCCTGATGCATCAATGCCGGCAGATGCCACTGGCTTCGCACAGGAAAGCCACAAGCTCATCGGCATCGGGCTGGGAATACTTGCCGGCGTCAGCTACGCCACCTACTCCCTGCTAGCACGACGCATGATGCTGTTGGGCATCCACCGGCGCGCGGCCATGGGCGCGATGTTCGGCATCGCAGGAGTGATGTTGTTGATCGGCCTAGCGATCAGCTGTCTGTTCATCAATCCTCGCCTGTTCGCCACGCCGGTGAACGCCACGGTCGCTGTGTACATGGCATTGACCCCGATGCTGTTGGCCAGCTTGATCTTCGGGCGTGGACTCGCCTGCGTGCCCATCAGTCGGGTCACCGTACTGACGATGTTCGAGCCGCTGGTCGCCGGCCTGCTGGCCGTCATCGTGGTAGGCGAACAATTCACGCTGATGGGTGCCGTCGGCATGGTGCTGATCATGACGTGCCTGATGCTGCAATTGCGTTCGCAGACGTCACAGGCCGCGATGACAAGGCATCAGGCAGAGCCTGGGGCATTGAACATTCATGATACCTCGTCACATTGAGCGAAAGTGGTTTTAGCACACTTGTTGGCCAAGGTACCGACCAGACTATCGGCCATGATTAAGCCGCAGTATTGACATGAAAAGGGCAGCAGAATGACAACGGCACACTCCAATATTGCAGCACCTTCAAGGTCCACCGACATGGGAAGCCTCGCGGTACTGTTTGCCGCGCTGCTGTGGGGCACCACTGGCACGGCAGCCCACTTCAATCAGGATGTCAGCCCGCTGGCGACTGGCGCCTTTGCCATGGGCGTCGGTGGCATGCTGCAGGCATTGATCGCACGCCCCAACATTCTGGGGTGTCTGGAGCTGCTGTTGGCTCAGAAACGGCTGGTGTTGCTCGGCGCAGTCTGTGTCGTCATCTATCCGCTGGCCTTCTACTCCTCCATGCATCTGGCAGGCGTCGCCATTGGCACGGTGATCACCATCGCGACGGCGCCACTGGCAGCGGCGATTCTCGAGCGCCTGTTCGGCAACCACCGACTCACGCTGAGCTGGTATATCAGCCTCGCGCTGGGCATAGCCGGCGTGGTGATGATGGCGATGGATGAAACAGCCAGTCATGGAGTCACCGTTGCCCCAGCCAGTGAGCTCAATGCGAGAGGTGAGCCCAGCGAAGAATGGCAACGGCTGGCCGGTATCGTGCTGGGCATCATCGCCGGCGTGACCTACGCCGCCTACTCCCTGATCGCACGACGTATGATGGACCGTGGCACCCACGCACGCGCTGCCATGGGTAGTCTGTTCGGCGTCGCCGGTATCGCGCTGATCGCAGGTCTAGGGTTGAGCATGCTGTTTTCCGACCCACGCCTGTTCGCTACGCTTGGCAACACCAGCGTAGCGCTCTACATGGCACTGGTGCCGATGTTCCTCGGCTATCTCGCCTTCGGCTACGGTCTCAAGACCATCGCCGCCAGCAAAGCCACGTTGCTGACATTGTTCGAGCCACTCGTGGCTGCCCTGCTCGCCGTTACTATCGTCGGAGAGCATATCGCCCCACTCGGCTGGCTCGGCATGGCGCTGATCGCCGTGTGCCTGGTGATTCAGGTGAAGCCGAAAACAGCCTGAAAAACACGCCCTGCTCAGTAAAGATTCCCGAGGTACAGAAAGCAAAAAGACCCAGCCTGACAATCAGGCTGGGTCTTTTCATTGCTGCGCAGATACCTTGCTGGCTCGGACAACCATCTAATCGGTGCGCTAGCTGGAGACCAGCTCGCCGGCATCAGCTTTCGGCGTTATGCGACATACACCCTTGGCATCCTGCGCGTAGGCACGATGGCGCACATCCCAGAGCTCCACGGCGTGCTTGATATTGAGCCAGAACTCCGGCGTATTGCCCAACGCAGCCGCCAGCTTGATCGCCATCGGAGCCGTCAATGTCCCCTTGTCGTGCACGATACGGCTCAGCGTATTTCTATGAACCCCCATCGCCTCGGCTAGAGTACGAATGTCGATATTCATCGGCTCCAGAAACTTTACCGCCAACATCTGGCCTACCGTCAAGGGACGCCGCTTGGTATTTCTCATGACTGCCACCTCCTCTAGCCCTTGTAAGCATACGGGTCTAGATATGTATCGTGGGCAACACCCTCTACCCAGCGAAAGATCAATCGATACTGTTTGTTGATGCGAATCTAACACCAGCCTGCGAGATTACCCTGGAGATGCTCAAAGCGATTTCCTGGTGGAATCCTCAAGTCAGATTCCTGAGTCGCAGCATCGAGGATCTGTACCTTGCGATACCATCATTCTATGCACAACGACACTGTGCATAAAGTCTATCTGCAGCCACAAAAAACGCCCAACAAGTCCATGGCTCATTGGGCGATTCGTGTTCACCATCTCTTCAGTAAAGGCGTTCAGACACTTATGCAGCGGTCTTGTTGGCGAGCTCGACCTTGGAGAGCTTGAGCAGTGCGCCATAGACGACGAAGGCGACCACGACCCCGACAACTGGCGGCATGAAGGGCGAAGCCCAGGCACACAGGCAGGCGATGGCATAGGCCGCAAGGCCAGGCCAGTGATAATCAACCTGTGACATCTCGGCGAGACGCGGATATTTGCCACGATGACCAAGCCAGAAGTTGGCCATGATCACGCCACCGATCGGCGGAATGAAGGTACCGAGCAGAATCAGGAACGGGATCAGCCATTCATACATGCCCAGCACAGCCAGCAGCGTACCGATGGCGGCACCTACCAAGGTGACACGTTGGCGATGCGGGGTGCGCAGCAGGTTGCAGCCGGCAATCGCGAAGTTGTAGATGGTGTTGTCCTGCGTGGTCCAGATATTCAGGAACAGCATCAGTACGGCGAGACTCACCAGCCCCTGAGCAATCATCACATCGACGATATCGGCCTGCTGATAGATCATCGCGCCGAGCGCGCCCGTCAGCACCATCAGGCCATTGCCGACGAAGAAGGCCGCCAGCGTCGCGATCACGGCGATACGTGGTGTGCGAGCAAAGCGGCTCCAGTTGGTCGCTTGCGTCCCACCACTGATAAAGGTGCCGATGACGGCGGTGATGGCAGCCGTCCAACTCATGCTCTCGCTCGGGACAATCGAGGCCAGTCCTGACATGCCGCCGATATCGACCATGCCGGTATAGAGGCTGAACAGGATGAACAGCAGCATTGCCGGGACAGCAAGACGTGACAGCATGTCCAACCCGCGATAACCGATCATGGCGGTCAGACAGAAGGCGAAGCCAAACACCACCATCAGTGGAATGGTCAGCCACTGTGGCAGTGACAGCGTCTTGACCAGCACGATGGCAATGGTCGCGGTACCCCAGGCGTACCAGCCAATCTGAGTGAAGCCGAGTACGATGTCCGACAGGCGGCTGCCCTTCTGCCCGAAGCACAGGCGACCCATCAACACCGAATTCAGGCCACTCTTGCAGGCGATATACGCCAACGCCGCCGCATAGCCGCCCAGCAGCAGATTGCCGATCACGATGATCCAGACAAGCTCGCTGAGGGCAAAGGCGGAACCAAGACTGCCACCGGCCCACATCGTCGCAGTGAAGAAGGTGAAGCCGAGCAGTACCATCGAGGTGGACAGCAGGCCACGACGTGCCGAGCTTGGCACTTCACTCAGGGGGTAGTCGTTGCCAGCCTCTGCCGCCATCGACGTGGCAGCGTGGGAAATGTGGTCAGCCATGAGAGGGTTCCTTGGTGGCTTGATCGCCGCAGCGTCGAGCCTTGTAGTGGTGAGTCCATGACATGTCTCGACAACGCCCGGAGCCTCGTCGCTCAGGCTCCCTGGTCGCGTCAACGCGGAGCACGATATCAGATGGCAAGAATCGGGCCACCCTTGCGTTTCCGCCGTCAGCCCCCGCCGCAACACTGGCCACAAAAGCTGTCTCTAGCGTCAAGTTGGCAAGCCTTCTGCTCGCCGAAAATAATCTTCCTCGTGACAACAGCGTAGAAAACCGCCAAGCCAAAGAAGTGGCATAAACCGATCAACATGGAGGGGAAATGTGCCGATTTACCGCACAAGATCGCAAGACGCACCACCATGGTGCGTCTTGCGATGTCCCTGACATCGTGCGAGTCATGCCCTATGGCAAATGCCTCGGTCTATCAGGGACTCCATAACCTGTCGCAGTGTTCAACATGCACTTTTTCAGCAACCACACCTTCAGGCGCTAGCCAGCACTCCTTCACTCGCGTTGATCTCCTCACTGCTCATCAACTCAATCCGCACGGGCACAGACTTGGAAGCTGGTGTATTGCTACGAGCATCACGGTGGCCCAGCGGGATCAGGTCGTTGGTCTCAGGGTAGTACGCCGCCAGGCAACCGCTAGGGATGTCATACGCCTTGAGCCTGAAGCCGGGTACGCTGCGCTCGATACCATCGTCACTGACCGTGTGCAATGTCACGCGCTGACCTTCCGACAGTCCCAGCGTTTTTAGATCCTGCGGGCTGATCATCACCGCCATGCGGGTGCCATAGACATCACGGTAGCGGTCATCGTAGGAATAGATGGTGGTATTGAACTGATCATGGCCGCGCATGGTGATCAACAGGAAAGTACTGTCGAGATCCAACGTCTGGTGCGTGACCTTGTCAAGCTCGGCTTCATCCGTCCCCAGGCCCTCGGGGAACAGGAAATTGGCGCGCTGAGTCTCGGTATGCCAGATGCGTTCACGCGGCGCGATACGAATATGAAAGCCGCCCTGCGCCAGGCGTGCGTTGTAGTCCGGGAATATCTGGGGAAAGACCGCTTCGATACGCTCACGAATGCGCGCGTAATCCGCCTGAAGCCAGTCCCAGTCGAGCGTCGGATGCGCCGGCAAGGCCGCCTTGGCCAGCTGACAGGTGATGGCGATTTCCGAGTGCATGCTCGGGTCTGCCGGCGCCATCACACCGCGCGATGGCGCCACGTTGCACATGCCATCCTCGACACTGGTGGTTTGCTCCGCGCCCTTGCCATCGGCACCGGCCTGCAGATCTCGCTCACTATGACCAAGTGTCGGCAGCACCCAGCCCTGCTTGCCGGGATGCAGGTGACTGCGATTGAGCTTGGTGGCGATGTGCACGGTCATGTCGAGCTCACGCACCTTGTCAACCACGCGCTTCTGATCAGGAATGGCACGGAAGAAATTGCCGCCCATGCCGATGAAGGCACGTACCTCTCCACGCAGGATCGCCTCACAGCATTCCGAGACATCGTGCCCCGGCGCGCGCGGGCACTGGATGTCAAAGACGCGATCGAAGGCATCGAGCATCTCATCCTTGGGCAGGTTCTCTATCCCCACCGTGCGATCGCCCTGCACGTTGGAATGCCCACGTACCGGACACGGCCCCGCCCCCGGCTTGCCGATATTGCCGCGCAGCAACAACAGATTGACGATCTGCTGGATGGTATCGCCACCGCGTGCATGCTGAGTGATGCCCATCCCCCAGCAGCAGATGACTCGCTCAGCTTCCAGATAGGTACGTCCCGCCTGCTCCAGTGACTGACGCGATAGCCCCGAGGTCTCGACCAGCGTATCCCAATCAAGCGAGCGGCAGTGATCGGCGAAGGCCTCGAACCCATGGGTATGCTGCGCGATGAAGTCGTGATCCAGATAATGCTGCGCATGAGGGTCTCGCACCTGCAGCGCATCATCCGCTTCGATCACGTACTTGCACATGGCCTGAATCGCCGCCATGTCGCCACCGATACGTACCTGGTGATACTGCGTACTGATATCCACGCCCTTGCCAGACATCATGTCCTTGGGCGACTGCGGATCAGCGAAGCTGACCAACGCCCTCTCACGCAGCGGATTGAAGGTGACGACCTCAGCGTCACGGCCACGCGCCTCGTGCAGATCGCCCAGCATGCGTGGGCTATTGGTGCCGCTATTCTGGCCGAAGATGAAGATGGCATCGGCCTGCTTGAAATCCTCCAGGTTGACCGTCGCCTTGCCGATGCCGATGGATTCCGGCAAGGCCCGCGAAGTGGTCTCGTGGCACATGTTGGAGCAATCCGGGAAGTTGTTGGTACCGTACATGCGCCCCAGCAACGAAAACAGGAACGCTGCTTCATTCGAGGTACGCCCCGAGGTGTAGAGCTCCACCTCATTGGGATCATCGTAGCCCTTGAGTCGTGCGCCAATCTCGGCATAGGCAGATTCCCAACTCACCACTTCGTAGCGATCCGAGGCTGCGTTGTAGCGCAAAGGATGCGTCAGACGGCCCTCAAGCTCGAGATGGTGGTCTGTCCACTCACGCAGTTCGCTCAGCGTGTTGTCCGCGAAGAGTTGATCACTCACGCGGGCATGTGTGGCCTCCCACGCCAGTGCTTTGGCACCGTTTTCGCAGAAGTTGGCTCCCTTCGGCTTGTCACCATTGGGCCAGGCGCAGCTGGGACACACGAAACCGTCCGGCTTGTTCATCTTCATCAGACTGGCGTGCCCCTTGATGGGCAGGTGCGCTTGCCAGATGAATTTCTCGACGGCCTTGAGCGAAGGCCAGCCACCGCCGGGGGGCGTATCCACCTGACTGCCCGCCAGCGAGCGTGAAAGCGGCGGTGCGTAAGAGCCCTTGTCACTGAATTCTGTCGCTGCAGTCAAAATGGGGTCTTCTTGCGTCGAAGACGACGACATATCAGCGTCAGACTCCGTCCGGGATTCAGTGGACATATCAGGAACTCCTGTAAAAGCTAGGACGTGGATCAGAGGGGGGCATCGCCATCTGATCCTTGGCAGTGGTGCATCAGCTGATCCATGCATCCGCCAAGGTGTCTTTTCAAGGACCGCCAACGCTGAACAGTCGTTCCCGATAACAGTATCAATACACCCCTTGAAGTTTCCCTACATCGTCACCAAGCTTATACAGACCTGACACAGGGCATGCTTCTCTTGGCTTTTTCACTTTTTCACAGACTACCGGCCGCGCATGCCTGATATGCCCACTGATGAGGACATCCTGACATGAAGACTGACATGACCGTTTTTGAAGCTTTGCGTCAAAGCCACGATGAACAACGTCGTTTGTTGAGCATGCTGGTACAGACGGAAGGTGACAGCACCCCACGTGATGACATCTTCGGACGTCTCAAGGCTGAGCTGGCCAACCATGCCGGAGCCGAAGAGCGCGCGCTGTATATCCCGATGATGGAACATGACATGACGCAGGAGAAAGCGCGTCACAGTGTGGCAGAGCACCATGAGATCGATGAGCTAGTCGAAAAGCTCGAAGCGACGGATTACAGCTCCTCTGCCTGGCTGACCACGGCCAAGCAGCTTGAGCACCTGGTGACACACCATCTGGAAGAAGAAGAGCAGGAAGTGTTCCAACTGGCAGGGCGTGCCCTTGATGACGCCACCAAGCACACGCTGGCAGAGGAATATCTCGCCGACATGAAGGCCCGCGAAAAGGCCTGATGCGTGATAGGCACAACGACACTGCTGACTGTTACGTATAAACGACAGGACTGGAGAGCATCATCTCAGTCATGAAAAGAGGGGCTGACCATGATGGCCAGCCCCTCTTGCGTTCCTACCTGAACGACGCCCTGCCCAAGCTAGCCGCGCGGCTTACTTGCGACGCGCTGGACGAGCGACTGCCCCGCGCTTGCGAGCCCCCTTCGGGCCGCCTTTGTCCTCGCGCGACTTACGGGCAGTTACCTGGGCATTCGGACGACCCACATAGCGTGCAATCCAGATGGTGTGCTTGGCACCGGCGCTGCCATGAGCGTAGACCTGCTCGGCCTTGGCCTTGAAACCTGCCTTGGAGAGACGCTGGGAGAAGCGCGGATCGGCACTCGCCGACCACACGGCCAGAATGCCGCTCGGACGTAGCGCACGAGCACACACCGCCAGCCCTTCTGCACTGTAAAGCCAGTCATTGTCGTCCGCCGTGAGTCCTTCAGGGCCGTTGTCGACATCCAGCATGATGGCATCGAAACCGGCAGGCGCTTCACGCAGCACATCGGCCACATCACGATTTTCAATGCGTGTGCGCGCATCACGGATCGGATAACCCGCCTTTTCACCCAGCGGTCCGTCATTCCAGGCCACCACCCCTGGCACCAGTTCAGCCACGACCACCTCGGCATCGGCTTTGAAATGCTTGAGCGCCGAGGCCAGCGTAAAGCCCATCCCCAGCCCGCCGATCAATACACGCTGCGAGGTGCGGCTTGCCAACAGGCGCGCTGGTATCTCCGCCAGCGCATCTTCTGAGCCATGCATGCGAGTGTTCATCAACTGACCGCCCTTGCCACTCTCGATCTTGATGACGAAATCCTCGCCATACTCAAACAGACAGAGTGAATCTGTCGTGCCGGGAATCGGAGCAGTATCAAGCAGCACAAAACGTTTCATGGCACATCCAGAACAAGAGAAAAATCAGAAGACGAGCGAAAAGTTCACCATTGCGTGACATGGCAGGCATCTGCACGACTTGAAGAGACGTTATCCTAACATTCTCTTGCTGACAGTCTCGTACGCGAGGCCGCGCATGCCAGCATGCAAGGAAAAATAGCGACCTGAGCACATCATTGCTGGCACATCTCCGCAGATTCTCTAATACTGCTTTTGAAACACATCAGACCGAGTATTCCGATCCATCGGAAATCGATAAGGGGACATTTCGATGCCGCACACACACCCAGAACAACTCACGATGATCGGTGCTTCACAGGTCGGGGAGCGTTTTCGTAACCTTCATCCTGTTGTGGCGTTGATCTCGGCGACTAGACTACTGCAATTTCTTGAGCGCGAAGGCCTGTTGATGGTTGAACATCGCCGTCTGTGCGCCGACGTCATCCGCAGCGCACTGCCCAGCCTTGAGGCCGGCCCTGGTCATGACCCTGCCAACCTTCCACCGCTGCATGGTGTGGAAAACGGTGAACTCGAGAAAATGGACGGCGAGCAAATCATCGGCAGCGCCCCTTCCGTCTCAGCAGGTGTCAGCACACCGGCCACCGTGCATGACAAGACTCAGGGTGTGGTCTCTTGATACTTGAGACCTGATGCTGGCAGTGCGCTAGAGTCCCCTGACATGCGCCTTGAGCCTGAATCAGGATCTGACAAGACCTCATGATGCACAACCAACAGTGGCCACCCTGATCGGTGGCCACTGTTGCATGGTAATACCACTTTCAATGGGCCAAGCGGTGCGCATGCCCATTGAGCACCGCCCTCTTGACCGCTTTCCCATCAAGCCTTCATAAAGGGCTGCCATTATTAATCTATTCTTATCCCTGCATTGAGAGAATTATCATCTTGCAGCACTTCCCCTGTGTTGCAACGAACGATAAATCACAGGAGATAAGCATGTCTAAACTCATACTTTCCCTGGATGGAGGGGGTATTCGTGGCGCGGCCACCACGCAATTTCTGACGCATGTTGAAAAGGCCCTGCAGTCCACCTATCAAAAATCCTTGCGCGACTGCGTCGACTTCTACGCAGGCACCAGTACAGGAAGCCTGATTGCCTTGGCGCTAGCTACAACAGATATGGATATGCAGACGATCAATCAACTGTATAGCTATGGTAATGCCAAGAAAATATTCATCAAGAATCGTGGCTTATTTGAGGTTGACGGTATCAATGCACCTAAATATGAAGCCAAAGGCAAGACCGTGACTCTCAAGAAATATCTCGGTAATGCCCGGATTAAAGATGTGCCGGAGGGCAAGCACATACTTGCGGTGACGTACGGCATCGAGAAGCGCAGACCTTACGTGATCAAATCAACCGAGGATGAGTTCCAGAACCTGCTGTCCTATCAGGTAGCAGATGCTTCAAGTGCCGCGCCCACCTACTTTCCTACCCAGGACATGAAACTTCCTCCTGATAACGAACAAGGCTGGTTGATCGATGGCGGCGTCATTGCCAACAACCCCACCATGTGCGCCATAGCCGAGGCGTGCCGCCTGTGGCCGGAATCTCCTCGCCGCGTCTTGTCAGTCGGCACGGGGACGCGTACCCGCAAGATCAATGGCCCGGAATCTCAACAATGGGGCGCGCTGCAGTGGATGCTGAAAGGCTGCATCATCGATGTGCTCTCGGATGAGAAAGTGGTGGGCTATCAAGCCATCACCATCTCGCCGCAGGGCAGCTACATCCGCGTCAATGCTGAAATGCGCCCCCAGCCAGGCTTTGATAAAACGCCTGATGATGCAATGGATGATATTAGCCAGACGAACATCAAGCGCCTGAAAGGCATGGGAGACTTCTGGTTCAGTCGATATGGCGATGCTGTCATCGAGTTGCTGAACGACAACTATGACGGCCCCTCACTGGATAGAATCGACCCGAATACCGGCATGCCAGTGGAATATCATCTCGAGTGAGCTCGCCTTGGGATCACAAGACGCAAGCCAGCGCCTTTGCTACCCTAGCGCGCTGTTCTGTGTCGCGCGTCTTTCAGCGCAGTTCTTCTAGCGCAGTTCTGTAGCAGCGCTTTAGCTTTACTCTCCGTCGTTGCTTGCGCCCTTATCGTATCCGTTATCGAGATTACTCAATGTCATCATCCCTTGGCCCGCGTGCGCGCAGCCTGGCGTTTGCGCTCTCCTTGATCGGTAGCCTGTCAGCTTCCGCACTTATGTCCCCATTGCTCACGACGACAGCCATTGCCGCTGACGACAGCATGAATTTCGACCAGCCAGAAGCCTTTGCCACATTGAAGAAGGCGGTGGGCTATTTCGATGAAATGGAGACATTGCCGGAAGATACCTGGATCAGCCGTGACCAGAACTCCGCGCGCGCCGACATGGACGATATGATCAAAGAGGCGATGGAAGCACTCGACGTACCGCAGTTGACTCAACTGCGCAGCACCTATCGCAAGGTCGAGGACAAGATCAGCGAGACACGTCAGCAGATCTCGGAGCTGAAGGAGAAACGAATTCTTGCACCGGACACTGATGTCTCGACACTTACTCGCTTCACGCCGACCGAGACGCTGCGCGAATTCACGGCCAGCACACGTGGAGACTATGATCTGCTGATTGAGGCTCACAAGAAGAATATCGTGGCCTATCAGGGCGAGCTGAAGACACTGGAAGGCACGCTGGCCGCGCGGCTGAAAGACATCGGCATTCAGCTGACACCAGACCAGGTGCAGGTGTGGTTGTCTTCTGTGGTCGGCGATGACGTACTGGACATGAGTGTCGTATTCGCGAGCATCAAGTCAGTGGCACAGCAGCTGGCTGAGTTGACCCGCGATAGTGGCGAGAATCTGGAATACGCGCGCCGCTATTACGGCATGGTTGTCATGTTGCATCGCATGATCGTGACCATGCAGGAAGACTTCATCACGCGTGTAAATGATGAGGTATTGCCAAAGTTGAAAGGCTTTGCCACAGAGGCTGAGGCCACGACCCGTGACGCCCGTTCACTCATCAAGCAAGGCGGTCAACGTGAGAGTCTGGAAAACAACATCCGCGCCAATGCCCTGACACTCAAGACCATCACTCTGTATCGCACCCTGGTCAGCGAGCAGCGTGATCGGGTCAAGCAGTCGCTGAGCCAGAGCCAACGTGAATTGGCAGTGGCGACCAACACCTACCGCACCGTCAAGCTGAGCGCGCATGTCGCCGACCTGATCCGTCAGGGCGTGAAGACGTTCGATACGCTGGCAGAGCTACAGGTGCCCGTCGCGATCAGCTTCCAGAACAGCGCGATGCGCGAGGAATTCCGCAAGTTGACTGAACGGATGCAGCAAGCGAAATAATGTCGCTATACCTGCCTGTCACACTGCTCCTGCTTGTGACACGCACTGCTAGCCACCCTCGTTACAGCTCATTCGCCCTGCTTCTCCATGGCATTCGTGGAAGCGGGGCTACTGCGCAACCGAACATCGCGCAGCTTCAGTACGGTATCAAGCGTGCGCCGCAGACGTGCTGCCTCACTGACCAGACTGTCACCCGCCAACATCCCCACGCCGAGCACCAATCCACAACGCGTGTCGCCAGGCCCGCATACCGGACTCAAGGGTCGCACGATCAGATGCTCCTTCATGAGCAACTGGGCGACTCGCTGATCATCGATACCCTCCTCAAGCTGTACACACAGGCTGATACCCCGTGTAGGGGGGGACACACTCACGACCCCCTTCACCTGACGCAACTGATCGTGCACCACCTGCTGACGCCCGAGATAATCACGCTGGATGCGCTGATACCAAGCATCGAGATCACCATCGGCGATGAATTGCGCCAACACGGCCTGGTCCAGCATTCGCCCTTCGCGGAAGACTTCACTGCGCAGACGATTCATCGGCCCGGCGAGTGCCTTGGGCACCACCAGATACCCCAGCCGCAAGCCGGGGAACATCAGCTTTGAAAATGAGCCGACCAGTAGCTGATTGTCGGATTCAGGGTCAAACAACAATGCCTGAAAGTCATCACCACTGAATTCGTAATCATCCTCGAGGATATAGGCCGGCTGGCACGCCTCACACAGCGCCATCTTGTCCTCGCGTGAGGTCGGCACACTCAGCGGGTAGTGATGCGACCCGGTGAAGTACGCCATCTGGACCGGCGCCGTTGGCAAGCGTGTCAGCTCATGCCCCGCATCCGGTCGCCACGGAATCAGATGCGGTTGAAGGCCTGCCGCCAGAAAGACATTGCGCGCCCCCCAATAACAGGGCGACTCCATCACGACATGCTGCTCGGTATCGGCCAGCGCCAGCGCACACAGCTCGATGCCATGATGTGTGCCTTCAGTGATGATGATCTGCTGGGTATCACACTCGATATTGCGCCAGCGACGCAGAAAATCGCGTATCTCACGCTTCAGCGGACCGTAACCCCCACTGGAATACGAAAGTAGTAGCGCGTTATGCGGCACCGTGACACTGGCATACAGCTGCCGCCATTTGCGCATCGGAAAGCGCGCGATATCCGGGATACCCGGCACGAAGGCACCGCTCTGAATCAGACTGGCCCCCTGGCCATCCAGCACCTTGCGGGCACGTTCAGACAACGGCAAGGGGGTAGTCACAGCTGCCTGAGACATCAGGCGCTGTGGATGATGCGGCCGTCGTGTCCAGGTGCCCTGCCCATGACCAGTATGAAGATAACCTTCTGATATCAATGACTTGATCGCCATTGCCAGTGTGTTTCTCGCCACTCCCAGCGCACTGCACAGGCTGCGATGCGATGGCAATTTCGCCCCGATAGGCCAATCGTGACGAATCACCTCAAGCAAGGCCTGCTCAAGACGCACCTGTTTCCCCAATGCCAGTGACTGGCGCGTGTAACGCTCTATCAATGGGCTGATTGCCACCTGTTCCATGACACATGCTCCTGATCACGCCGTACCGCCATCCTACGACCAAGGATATAGGCAATATTGCATTATCCAAGCGAGGCCGGGATTGGTCTAGTCAAACGTGGAATTGGTCCATTCGCAGACATCAGATCCGCTGATAGCGTGTCATCCAGGCGCTGCAGATAGACCGTCTCCCCCGGACAGCATGTACGAGCACGACTCGTGCCCACTACAGTGCTCTATAACAACTTCCAAAAGCATTCGGATGAATATTCATGAGCAACACTTCTCCTCCCGCAGAACAGCTTGTCAGAGTCCTGGCCCGTGGTGATGTACTGGCACTGGCTTTCGGTGCCATGGTCGGCTGGGGCTGGATTGTCCTGACTGGCGGCATGATTCAGGACGCCGGCAGCATGGGCGCCATCATCGCCTTCATCATTGGCGGCCTGGCCGTGGTATTGATTGGATTGACCTACGCTGAACTGGCCGCAGCAATGCCGAAGGTCGGTGGCGAGCACGTCTACAGCTATCGTGCGATGGGCCATTTCTCATCCTTCATCTGCACCTGGACCATCATCCTCGGCTATCTGAGCGTGGTGTCGTTTGAAGCAGTGGCGCTGCCGACCGTCATCGAGAATCTGGCGCCCAACTACGCCATCGGCCACATGTGGACCATCGCGGGCTGGGACGTCAAGGCAACCTGGGTAGCCGTCGGTGTCGGCGGCTCACTGGCCATGATGGCCATCAACTATGTCGGCATCAGCACCGCAGCGCTGCTACAGAAGGTCGTCACCGGCGTCATCCTCATCGCGGGGGTGTTGTTCGTGACCGGTGCGCTGTTTGAAGGCGAGGTCGCCAACATGACGCCGCTGTTCACCCAGTCAGAAGGTGGCGTGACCGCCGGTATCATCGCCGTGCTGGTACTGGTGCCCTTCCTGTTCGTCGGCTTCGACGTCATCCCGCAGGCCGCTGAAGAGATCAACCTGCCGTATAACGCCATCGGTAAGGTGCTGATGATGTCGGTCGTGCTGGCCGTGGTCTGGTATGCGCTGATCATCCTCGCTACCAGCATGGCGCTGGATCACGATGCGCTGGTCGCCAGTTCACTGAGCGTGCCGGATGCCATGGGCTCGCTGTTCAATTCTCCGTGGGCCAGCAAGCTGATGATTCTCGCGGGTATCGCCGGCATCATCACCAGCTGGAATGCCTTCTATATCGGCGGCTCGCGTGCCATCTATGCACTCGCTCACGCCGGCATGCTGCCTGCTGCACTGGGCAAGCTGCACCCGAAACACAAGACCCCGACCAACGCCGTGCTGCTGATCGGTCTGCTGTCGTGCATCGCACCATTCTTCGGGCGCCCGGCACTGGTCTGGATCGTGGATGCCGGTGGCCTGGGCATCGTCATCGCCTATCTCTTCGTCGCGCTGTCCTTCGTGATTCTGCGCGTCCGTGAGCCGAACATGCCGCGTCCGTTCCGCGTCAAGAATGGCATGGTGTGTGGCGTACTCGCCGTCATCCTGTCTTTCGCGATGGCATGTCTGTATTTACCGGGCAGTCCGTCTGCCCTCACCGGCACCGAGTGGATGATCTTCGGTGGCTGGATGCTACTGGGCCTGGTGATGTATGCCATCGCGCTCAAGCAATATGGCCGCGACTACAGTGATCGCATCATGAAACCGGCCTTTGTCGACGAGTGAGTCTGTCCTGCTTGCTCACCCTGCACGTCCCTGCAAGACGCTGTCCCATGCTCAACGTCAGCGCTTGAACGCCAAGCACTCATAAAGCAAGAGGAACTTCACATGTCCCATACCGCAGTCGAGATGTCCGCCTTCCTGAAACGCTATGTCGGTGAGGGTGTCTTCGTTCCCGCACTGATCGGTACCGAGCGACGCGAGACCGGCACCACCTTCGATGTCACCAACCCGGCCACGGGAGAGCTGTTGGCGCGCGTTGCTGAAGTCAGTGCCGACGATACGCGTGATGCCGTGGCTGCCGCTGATCTGGCCGGTCAGGCATGGAAGAAGGTCCCGGTCAAGGAACGCTCCGCGCTGCTGCGTCGCTGGTTTGATCTGGTACTGGAGCATCGTGAAGACCTCGCGCAACTGATGACGCTTGAGCAAGGCAAGCCGCTGGGCGAAGCCCGTGGCGAAGTGACCTACGGCGCCTCTTTCATCGAGTTCTTCGCGGAAGAAGCCAAGCGCATGGCCGGTGAGACACTGCCCTCCCACGGTGCTGACAAGCGTCTGATGGTGCTGCGCGAGCCGATCGGTGTTGTCGCGGCCATCACGCCGTGGAACTTCCCGCTGGCGATGATCACCCGCAAGTGTGCACCGGCCATCGCGGCGGGCTGCTCAGTGGTCATCAAGCCGGCAGAAGCGACACCGCTGACCGCACTGGCACTGGCAGACCTCGCCCTGGAAGCTGGCTTGCCGGCAGGCCTGATCAGCGTTGTCACTGCCTTGAAGCCGATCGCCATCGGTGAAGTGCTGACGACGGACCCGCGCATCCGCAAGGTGTCCTTCACGGGTTCCACGCCGGTTGGCAAGATGCTGATGGCGCAGTGTGCCTCTACCGTCAAGAAGACGGCGATGGAACTGGGCGGCAACGCCCCGTTCATCGTCTTTGATGATGCCGATGTCGATGCTGCCGTCGAAGGCGCCCTTGTCTCCAAGTTCCGCAATGCCGGTCAAACCTGCGTGTGCACCAACCGCTTCCTCGTCCAGGACGGCGTGTATGACGCCTTCGTCGAGAAACTGGCCGCACGTGTCGCTGCCATGCAGGTCGGCGATGGCCTGGTCGACGGCAACACGATCGGTCCGCTGATCAATGATGCCGCCGTCATCAAGGTGCAAAGCCATATCGACGATGCGGTCGCCAAGGGCGCGCGTCTGGTCTGTGGTGGCAAGCAGCACGCACTGGGTCACAGCTTCTTCGAGCCAAGCGTACTGGCCGATGTCACCACTGACATGCTCGTCGCGGATGAAGAAACGTTCGGCCCGCTGGCGCCGATCTTCCGCTTCAGCAAGGACGAAGAGGCCATCGCGATGGCCAATGACACACCCTTCGGTCTGGCGGCGTACTTCTACGCCAACGACTACCGTCGTATCTGGCACACGCTGGAAGCGCTGGAATACGGCATGGTCGGCGTCAATGAAGGTCTTATCTCGACTGAGCTGGCGCCCTTTGGCGGCATCAAGGAATCCGGACTGGGTCGCGAAGGCTCGCACCACGGCCTGGAAGAGTTCACCGAGCTGAAGTACGTCTGCATCGGCGGCCTGTAAGACTGCCTGTTCTTGAGTGGTAAACGTCACACGAAAATCCCCCGCATGCCACGGCGTGCGGGCACCCGACAACGAGATGGCAGGCAGCGATTCTGCCTGACGACTTTCAGGAGAATGACATGAGCACCGATACCTCCAACGGCCTGAGCAATGCACAGCTCGACGTCCTCAAGCACAAGTACGTCGCCAAGGGTGCCGTAACGGCCACACCGCAGTTCGCGGACACCGCGCTGAACGCTGAAATCTGGGATGCCGACGGCACGCGCTGGATCGATTTCGCCGGCGGCATCGGCGTACTGAACCTGGGTCACCGTCACCCGAAGATCGTCGCCGCCGTCAAGGCACAGCTCGACAAGGTCATGCACACCGCAGCCGGTGTCATCTCCTACGCGCCGTACGTGCTGCTGAGCCAGAAGCTGGCCGAGCTGACGCCGGTACGTGGCCCGGAACGCAAGACACTGCTGGTCAATTCCGGCGCGGAAGCGGTCGAGAACGCCATCAAGATCGCACGTGCCGCCACTGGCCGTAGTGGTGTCATCACCTTCGACGGCGCCTTCCACGGCCGTACCATGATGACGCTGGCGATGACAGGCAAGGTGCTGCCGTACAAGAATGACTTCGGCCCGATGCCGGGCGACATCTTCCGTGCGCCCTACCCGAATCCGATTCACGGCATCAGCGAAGAAGCGTCTCTGAACGCCATTCGCACCCTGTTCAAGACTGACATCGCACCGCATCGCACTGCCGCCATCGTCATCGAGCCGGTGCAGGGTGAAGGCGGCTTCTACATCGCCTCGCCGAGCTTCCTCACCGCGCTGCGTGAGCTGTGTGACGAGCACGGTATCCTGCTGATCGCCGATGAAGTGCAGTCCGGCTTCGCACGGACCGGCAAGCTGTTCGCGATGGAGCACAGCGGTGTCGAAGCCGACATCATGACCATGGCCAAGAGTCTGGCCAACGGCATGCCGCTGTCCGCTGTCGTCGGTACTGCCGCGCTGATGGATTCCTCTGGCCCGGGATCACTGGGCGGCACCTACAGTGGTAACCCACTGTCCTGCGCCGCGGCGCTGGCCGTCATCGACGTCATCCGTGAAGAGAACATCCTCGAGCGCAGCACTCAGATGGGTGAGCTACTGGCGGCGCGTTTCGCCAGCTGGCAAGCGCGTTTCACACACGTCGATCACTCGCGCAATCTGGGTTCCATGGCAGCGTTCGAACTGGTCGATGCCGATGGCAAGCCGGATCCGGCGGCCACTGTTGCCGTATGCGCCAAGGCCAAGGAACTGGGCCTGATTCTGCTGTCGTGTGGCTTCTACTCCAACACCATCCGCGTGCTGGTGCCGCTGACCGTCGAGCCAGAAGTGCTCGAGGAAGGCCTCACTATCATCGAGAAAGCGCTGGAAAGCCTCGCCTGATCGATTGCCTGTCGCAAGGCAATAATCGCACAAGGCAATCGCGTGAGGACAACGGTCACCTTCGGGTGGCCGTTGTGCGTTTCCAGCGCCACTCGCTGCACTGGACGGAAATCCTGGGCCGAGAAATGAATCGCAAGCTCATTACCCATCTAACCATATAGCCAATCAACCCAAGCAGCCTTTTGTGGCAACTAATTGATTACATTATGATATTCGCTGAATTTCTGCGTATTTCCGACCAATTCCCGCCATGCCACACGCCGTCGTGAACGACGGCTGCCTGAGAGAGGCCTTTCTCATCGGCAGTACCTCGAGTGACCTCTACCATGACTGACAGCAACGCCCACGACTTCAAACGCAGCATGCAGCAGCGCCACCTGGTGATGTTGTCATTGGGCGGTGTCATCGGCACCGGCCTGTTTCTCAGCTCCGGCTACACCATTCAGCAGGCAGGGCCGGCGGGCGCCGTGCTCGCCTACCTGATCGGCGGCTTAGTGGTCTACCTAGTGATGATGTGCCTCGGTGAACTGGCCGTACATCATCCGGAACCCGGCGCCTTCAGCGCCCATGCCACCCGCTATCTCGGTCCTGCCACCGGCTATACCGTCGCCTGGCTCTACTGGCTGACCTGGGCCGTGGCACTCGGCTCGGAATTCACCGCCTCCGCTGTCTTCATGGGCCGCTGGTTCCCCGGCGTCGAGCCGTGGATCTGGTGCGGCATCTTCTCGCTGATCGTGTTCGGCATGAACATCATCTCGGCGCGCTTCTTTGCTGAATCCGAATTCTGGCTATCGTTGATCAAGGTCGCTGCGGTGATCATCTTCATCGCCGTCGGGGCCGCGGCCATGTTCGGTTTCGCTCCACTGTCGGGCAACGTCGAGGCTCCGGGTATCACACGCATCCTGCAGGAAGGCGTGTTCGATCATGGTGTGATGCCGATCCTGATGACATTGCTGGCCGTCAGCTTCGCCTTCTCCGGCACCGAGTTGATCGGCATTGCCGCCGGTGAAAGCGAGAATCCAGAGAAGAACGTGCCGCTCGCGATTCGCGCGACCCTGTGGCGCCTGATCATCTTCTTCATCGGCACCATCATCGTCATCGCCGCCCTGTTGCCGCAGGACAGCGCTGGCCTCAAGGAAAGCCCCTTTGTGGCGGTCTTCCAGCTCACCGGCATTCCCTATGCGGCCGATATCATGAATTTCGTGATCATCACCGCGCTGCTGTCGGCGGCCAATTCCGGCCTCTATGCCGCCTCGCGCATGCTATGGACCCTGGCCGACCAGAAGACGCTGCCCAAGGTATTCAGTCGCGTCAATCAGCGCGGCATTCCGGTACCGGCGATTCTGGTCACCATGCTGGGCGGTCTGTTGTCGCTGTTGTCGAGTGTCTACGCTGAGGACTCACTGTATCTGGCACTGGTGTCGATTTCCGGCCTCGCCGTGGTGCTGGTGTGGATGGCAATCGCTGCCAGTCAGTTCAGCTTCCGCCGCCAGTGGCTCAAGGCCGGGCGCAGTGCCAACGAGTTGACCTATCGCACTCCGCTGTATCCCATCGTGCCCATCGCTGCCTTCCTGTTCTGTGCGCTGGCCTGCATCGGTATCGCCTTTGATCCCAACCAGCGCATTGCGCTCTACTTCGGCGTGCCCTTCGTGGCGCTGTGCTATCTGGTGCATTATCTGACACGCCGCGCTTCCGAAAACGACGCTTATGTAAACGACTCACTCTCGACTCAGCAGGAGGCCATCGATGCCCGCTAATGCCACCCTCAACCCGCTGAGTGCGATCACCGCTCACCAGCCATTCATGATCGTCGATGGCGCACTGGCCACTGAGCTTGAGCGTGCCGGCTTCGACCTCAATGACTCGCTGTGGTCGGCCAAGATCCTCGCCGATGACCCGCAGGCGATCGTCGATGTGCACCGCGCCTACTTTGATGCCGGTGCCGATGTCGCCACCACCGCCAGCTATCAGGCCACGCTCGAGGGCCTGATGGCGCGCAGCTTGAGCGAAACCCAGGCATCCGCATTGATTCAGCGCTCCATCACGCTGGCCGCGCAGGCGCGCAGTGAATATCTCGCCGCGAATCCTGAACGTCTGGACTGCCCGCCGCTGATCGCGGCCTCCGTCGGCCCCTATGGCGCCTATCTCGCTGATGGCAGCGAGTACCGTGGCGGCTACGCGCTTGACCGCGCCGGCCTGCGCGACTTCCACCGTGCCCGTCTTGCCACGCTGCTCGAGGCCAAGCCGGACATACTCGCCATCGAGACATTGCCGTGTGTCGACGAAGCGCTGGCCCTGTGTGACTTGCTGCGTGACGAGTTTCCCACTGCACGCGCCTGGATCGCCTTCAGTGCCCGCAACGCCACCGAGCTGAGCGACGGCACGCTGATTCGAGACGCCGTGCGCGCCATCGCCGACTGCGAGCAGGTCCTCGCCATCGGCGTCAATTGCACAGCGCTTGAGCACATCGAATCACTGGTCAGCGAGATTCGTAGCGAGACAGGCAAGGACATTGTCATCTATCCGAATTCGGGCGAGGTCTATGACCCAGTCACCAAGACCTGGTCGGCCGCTTGCGGTGTCTCAGTGCACCCTGATGGCCACGACCACGATCTCGCCGGCTGGACACCGCGCTGGCTGTCCGCAGGCGCCACGGCCATCGGCGGCTGCTGCCGTACCGGGCCGGACGATATCCGCGCACTGACGGACCTGCGCAAGGCGCTGAGTTGAATCAATTTGAGTTGCGCGCTAGCCAAACGCCCCGTCTGATCTCTTTAAACGCCCTGCCTGGAGAGTACAGGCGAAAGTGTTTTTTGGTGGCGTCCACGAGGCAAAATCTCTAGGATGGCCTGATAGGCGTGAGCGATTGCTCAAATTCAATTTTCCGCGATTCTCAAATGGTTGAATGATCTTTACGAGAGTTGAGTGTCGCGAGAGAGGTCAGCAGGAGAGTCCCAATGTCACAGCTCGATATCCAGGTCGCCTACGATGTGGTCTGCCCGTGGTGCTGGATAGG
This sequence comes from Cobetia sp. QF-1, assembly GCF_002213105.1. Lineage (NCBI taxonomy): Bacteria > Pseudomonadati > Pseudomonadota > Gammaproteobacteria > Oceanospirillales > Halomonadaceae > Cobetia > Cobetia sp. QF-1. Next base: position 74,103 of record NZ_NBVS01000011.1, on the reverse strand, counting down.
CAAACGCCATCTGGACGAGGCCATCGCACAACTCGATTTCAAGGATGAGGTGCGCGTCAGCTATCTGCCCTTCCAGCTCAATCCGTGGGTGCCACGTGAAGGCATGGCGCGGGCCGACTATCGCGCGCAGAAGTTCGGCAGTGTCGAGCGTGGCGAAGAGTTGGATGCCCAGGTCGCGCAAAGCGGCGCGCAGAGTGGCGTCACCTTCCGTCACTCACTGATGCAGCGCACCCCCAATTCCACCGATGCCCAGCGTATCGTCTGGCGTCAGCAGTCGGCAGGTCTGCCGGAACGTCCGCTGCTGGAAGCGCTATTTGTCGCCTACTTCCACGATGGCAAGGACGTGGGAGATAAGCAGGTACTGGCCGAGATCGCCAGCCAGTACGATGACAGCGTGAGCGTCGAGCAGGTACTCGCCTTCCTGCAATCGTCCGAAGGTGAGCAGGACGTCGCTGCCCAGCAGGAAGCGCTGCGCGAAGCCGGTATCCAGTCCGTGCCCAGCACCATCGTCGGCAAGTTCTATGTCCCCGGTGCACAGCCGGCGGAAGTGCTGGTGCAGATGCTGACCGAGGCACGTCAGCAGCAGGCGGAGTGACCCGCGACACTGTGTAGACAGGTAGCCTGAAACGACACGCCCTTCGCAAGGATGGCGTGTCGTTTTGCGTTCAGGCATAAAGGGATGGCATATAGAGAGGCAAGCCACGACACCCATACGGTGACGATGCGACAGCGACAATACGACAAAGACAATACGACAAAAACGACGACAAGGATTTCTGCATGCCGCGCCCCATCATTCTCGATTGCGATCCCGGTCACGACGATGCCATCTCGCTGATTCTGGCCCTCAGCGCAGCTGAACTTGAGGTGCTGGCGGTTACTACCAGCGCCGGTAATCAGACGCCGGACAAGACGCTCAATAACGCACTGCGCGTGCTGACCCTGCTCGGGCGTCACGATATTCCGGTGGCAGGCGGTGCGCCAAAACCGCTGGCGCGCGAGCTAATCATCGCCGACAACGTGCATGGCGAAAGCGGCCTGGACGGTCCCAAGCTACCCGACCCCGCCTTTGCACCGGTCAAGCAGACGGCTATCGAGCTGATGGCCGAGAAGGTGCGCGCATGTGAGCAGGCCGTCACCCTGGTGCCCACTGGCCCGCTGACCAATATCGCGCTGTTTCTTGCCGCTCACCCGGAGCTGCACCACAAGATCGACAGCATCGTGTTGATGGGCGGTGCGGCGGGTGTCGGCAACTGGACGCCTGCCGCCGAGTTCAACATCTTCGTTGACCCTGAAGCCGCTGACATGGTGTTCAAGTCTGGCCTGCCGATCGTGATGTGCGGCCTGGATGTCACGCATCAAGCGCAGATCATGGACGAGGATATCGAGCGCTTCCGCGCCATCGACAACCCTGCCGCACAATGCGTCGCGGAGCTGCTCGACTTCTTCATGATCTACCACCGCGACCCGAAATGGGGCTTCAGCGGTGCCCCGCTGCATGACCCGTGTACCATCGCCTGGCTGCTCAAGCCTGAGCTATTCACTGCCATCGATTGTTGGGTCGGGATCGAGACGCAAGGCGAATACACCCAAGGCATGACGGTGGTGGATCGCTACCAGCTTACCGGCAAGCCTCACACTGCCAAGGTGCTGTTCGAGATTGACCGAGAAGGATTTGTGGGATTTATCGCCAGCCAGTTGAAAGAGTATTCAAAAGCCAGATAGCGTCATGAAGCGCGCCGCTTCAGACTTAGCGTCAATAGATTCAGCGCCAATGGATCCAGCGCCAATCAACACGTGAGGCATTGCCATGCAAAACGCTCAGAGCCACGATCATGACGACGCGTTCGATTACGACTATATCGTCGTAGGTTCCGGGTTTGGCGGTTCAGTCTGTGCGCATCGCCTCACTGAGAAAGGCTATGACGTTGGCATCATGGAACAGGGCAAGCGCTGGACACCTGACAACATGCCAAGCTCCAACTGGCGTGTGAGCCGCTGGCTGTGGCGGCCGATGCTGGGCCTGCGCGGCTTTTTCACCATGAGCTTCTTTCGCCATGTCATCGTGCTGCACGGCAACGCGGTGGGCGGTGGCTCCATCACCTATGCACAAACCCTGCTCGTGCCGCCCGAGAAAGTGTGGGACAACGGCCAATGGGCGGGGCTCAACGATTGGCATGCGGTGATGCCAAGGCACTACGCCACGGCGAAGAAGATGCTTGGCGTCACCACCAATCAGATCATCGCGCCTGCGGATCTCGGCCTGAAACGCATGGCGGCGGTCGCCGGCTGCGAAGACACCTGGTACCCCACCGAGGTCGGCATCTTCTTCGGCCCCGAGGGCGAAAGCGGCACACCGGCCGCCGGTAGCGCGCATCCAGACCCCTACTTCGCTGGTGAAGGGCCTGAACGAAAAAGCTGCATCGGCTGTGGCGGCTGCATGATGGGTTGTCAGCACAACGCCAAGAACTCACTGGACAAGAACTACCTGTATCTGGCCGAGAAGCACGGCGCCAAGGTGCATGCTGAAACCAAGGTGATTGATGTCGTGCCGCTCAATGGCAAGACGGATGGAGCCGATGGCTATGTGGTGACGACGGTGCCTTCCACCTTTGCCGGGCTGACTCTTGGCAGAGGCAAGCGCACGTTCACTTGTCACTCCATCGTCTTTTCCGGCTCATCACTTGGCACGCAGGAGTTGCTGTTCACGCTAAAGGACAGGGGCTCATTGCCGAACATCTCGGCGGCACTGGGCCAGCGAGTGCGCACCAATGCGGAGTCTCTGATCAGCTGTCGTATCCCGGATAGCGAGGCCGACATGTCGAAAGGTATCGCCATCGGCTCAGGCATTCATATTGATGAATACACGCACATTGAAGCCACCCGCTACCCTGCCGGCTCTGACTTCATGGGATTGCTGTTTACCGCGATGGCCAAGGGCAAGCCCGGCTGGACACGCCCCTTCTCATGGCTGAGCGCGATGGCAAGACTCTTCGTCGCCAACCCGCTGCGCGCGGTGAAATTCCAGCTGCCGTGGAGATTCGCAAAAGAAACGATCATCTTCCTGTGCATGCAGACGGCAGATGGTCACCTCGACATGAAGCTCAAACGCCTGTGGTATTGGCCATTCCGCAAGGCGCTGGTGACTGAGGGCAAGCGCATCGCCACCTTCATTCCTGAAGCGAATGATTTCGTGACCCGTGGTGCCAAGGCCATCGGCGCCATCCCCGGCAGCAGCTTCACCGAAATACTGTTCAATATCCCGACGACAGCGCACTGCATGGGCGGCGCGGCCATGGCGGCCTCCCCCGAGGAAGGCGTCTGCGATGGCCACAATCGCGTCTTCCACTACCAGAACATGCTGATCTGCGACAGCTCAATGCTCGCCGCCAACCTCGGCGTCAATCCCAGCCTGACCATCACGGCGCTGACGGAACATGCGATGAGCCATATCCCGCGCAAGGATTGATCTGCAGGATGCGTGGTGTCGAATGTGCTGATGCGGGAAGTGCTGGTGTAGAAAGTGCTGGTGTAGAGAGAAAGCGACGGCTGGTATCATTTCCCGCCAGCGTCTCAGGCCAGGTGCGTACAACGCGCGGGATCGATCAACACGGGAGCACAGCAATGAAACGAGTGTCACTCTTCACCATGGCGAACTGCCCGCACTGCAAGACAGCGAAGCAGTATCTGGAGCAGCAGAAAATCGGCTTCCGCCTGGTGGATGTCAAATCACCGGCGGGACAGAAAGAATTCGCCAAGACAGGCTTTCGCAGTGTGCCCGTCCTGAAGATTGGCGATCAGTTCTTGAAGGGGTTCAGCGTGAAAGGCTTCAATCAGTTATATAAAGAATAAATATATCATCATCAAGTGGCATGGATTTGATTTTAACTCTCACTTTAAAATATGAAACTAAATTACATATTTCGTAGCCCAAGTTTTTAGTTAGCTTTTTTATTATAAATCAGTATTCCAATCATTGTTAATAAAACCTCCCCGAGCGTTAAAAATATTTGGCCGATATAAATACTAATCAAATAACTTAACAACATGACAAGTAAAATAACAACAATTATAAATGTGCCTACATGTAACATCTCAATACTCGTCGCCAACCCCAGTCTACCGCTCGCTGTATTGACAAAATATATGGTAATTCATATTCCATCAATACGGCAATTAACGCTGTAGCTCAGCAATCCAGATAATCTTATAAATCCGGCAATAATATAGACGTTAATACAAGTTTACACACCCTTCATCTATTTATTTTTACTTTGTACAACCTCTAATAGTTTCAACATCAATTCTTGAGTATTAATTGGGAATGCTTCTTCAGAATTATTTCCACTATTTTTCCCAGAAAACAGCTTACTAGCAGCATCAGCTTTGATAATATATTGAAATTCATCTGGTAAACTAGCAATATACAAAGGTAACGCTTGTAATTCTAGAGATGTCTGCTGATACAGGTATTGTTGAGCGCGATGTTTAGCAGATTCTTTAGCAAGATATGCAGATGGTATTGATAACACCGTTACTAATAGCAACCTAAATACCGACACCTGCCAATCAAAGGTAGAAGTAACTGTTTCCCAAAAAGAATAGCCTACTACACCAACCATTGACGTCATGAAAATAACAGATAAAACGCGTAATGTCTCTGCAGCAAATCGCTCAGAACTAGCGCTTTTCTGAAATCCAGAAACTAAACTTTTCTCAGATATTATCTCAATCAAAGCATTAACTTCTTGATTTTTTCCTTCCAAATAATTCTTACTATATTCGTAAAGCTCTTGAGCATTATTAATTTGGTTGTTAATTTTCGAATCAAGTGAGCTCGCAGATAAAGATATATTTTTGAGCTTGTTTTCTTGATCTGCTAAGGCATCGTCAATCTTTGAGCTCAACTCTCTTACTTTTCTATTTGCTTCGTTTACATCTTCTCCAAATTTATTGAAGAAATTATTGTCAATGTTATTTGGCATATTCTTCAATTCGTAATTCTCATATTCTTTAGACCCACTTGAATTATTGATTTTATTGTAATCAAACTTGAATGTATCGATATGCTTTTTTAGTTCCACTGCGTTATTGGCGAGCACCTCTCCTTTTTCTTTCACGGCAATCGGCATATTATTCAACTTTAATACGTCGCCTCCAATATTAGTAGCATAGATAGATGCATTTTTAGCATATTTCACCAAGTCCCCAAAGTCAGTGTTATCGTTATTTTCAAGTGATGAGATACGATCAAATGTTCTATCAAGACGCGAAAGCATATCGATCATATCATTTGGCAAAGATATATTTTTTAAAGAGTCAGCCAAATCCCTATATGCATTATTTAAATTTATATTTTTAATAAAAAATTCATTATATTCATCACTCATCACATCTCCCTAAATATTTCAGTCAACCCACTCATGAAATAAAGACAAATATTCATAAAAATAAAATTCTAAAATATACTTTCCCAGTATAGCTCGAGGATGGCGTGCAATACTCATGATTGCTTTCAAGAAAGCACTAGATCAGCCTCGCTGCAACTATTCATTAGAATAATGAGATCAAGCCCCTCAGCTGGCTATTTGAATGTCATAATGATCGTCATGTCTAGCGGCAGCGACGGCTTGGCCATCGAATGGGGGGCCGCTAGTATCAGCCAAGCAATACTAACCATCGTGATCATCAGGGAATGAGATCAACATGAAGAAATGGAGCATTGGCGTTGCAGTATTGCTATCCGCCACCTTGGTATCGGCGGGATGCTACGCCGAGGGTGGCATAGAATTGGCAGTGGCAGGTGAATCGTGGCTGTCGATACTGAGAAGCCATCCGGTGGAGTTGGCGTCGATGGTGGTCATGATTGGTGCGTTGCTCGTGACCATCAAAATCAGAAATCCCGCTATCTACTTCGCTCCGGCGTACCTGCAAGGCGTGCTGCCGCTGCTCAAACTGATACTGGTCGGGCCACGCTGGCTGGAGACAAGCACAACATCAGGGCTAGTGATGACACTTGGCCTGACAGTGGCAATCGAGTTGATGGTGGTGATGTTCGCGTTAACACTTCATCGCCTCTACAAGGCACGCCAAACTGTTAGCGCAAGTCAGTGATTGAGGTGCCCTTCTTCACGCTGAGACTCACTTCGCGCTGAGACTCAGGCGGATGGGGGTATTTCACCGGCAGTCATTCAGAGGTTTTATAGGCGAAGCCATCGATGATGTACGCTCGATCCAGGCAGAGATCACTCATGTACTCATCTTGCTGCTTGACGATTTGAACGTAATTCCCCCCACGCGCGACCGCCTTCTCCCTCAGTATAATGACAGCACCTTCATAATTCCCTTGAGACCCAAACAGGCCACACCCCCGTCCATGCCTAGCTGTTATCGGGCCTAGATTCCGGTATTTACCGCCAGGTGCGACATTCTGGATGTCAACCTCTAGCGTAGCCTGATGCAGGCCCGATGGCCCTGCAGTACAAGCAGAAAGCACCAGTGCAGAGACGGAAATCATTGCCATTCGTAACATAGAAATCACCTAATTAATGGCATATGATCCACATGTTAAATCAACACATCGTATAAATTCCTATAAACCTCCTATCTACTACCAGACGCAGAGTACAGCATTTTACTGACAATCCATACACACAATATTGGCCACTAACGTTAATCTTGAAATATCACGATGTAAATATCTCTTCATTACATAAATATTCTCATGAGTAATTCGAGATAATATAAACATTCATAAATGGTCTATTATTTACATCAAGCTGATTCATGTAACCTCTCAATATTAGCGACCAGATCCGTGAACCTTTCCCCCTGAATATGCACGTGGTCTTTCAGTGCCTGTTCAGCGGCCGCCGCATCGCCCGTTTCAATGGCGGCGACGATGGCTTCGTGCTCCACGAAGGAGCTGTGCATGCGGTGGCGCACGTGCAGCTGCAAGCGGCGATATGGCTTGAGGATCGCGTGCAGGCGCGTGGCTTCTTCCGTCAGAAAGGCGTTGTGGCTGGCACGGTAGAGGCAGTGATGAAAGCAGCCATTCTCGTAGTAGTAACCATTGGCGTCGTCGGCTTCCAGCCGCTCGCGGCAGGCGGCATGGGCGGTTTTCAGCTCGCTCAACTCTTGCGAGGTGATACGCCGCGCGGCAAGACGGCCACACATGGCCTCCAGTTCTGCCATGACTTCAAAGCGTTCGACCAGCTCTGAAATCCCCAATTGCGTGACGAAGGTGCCGCGCTTGGGCACGACCTTCACCATGCCGGAGGCCGCCAGCTGCTGGAGCGCCTCGCGAATCGGCGTGCGTGAACACTGGTACTCGCGGCCCAGCGCTTCGGGGTCAAGCTTGGTGCCTGGTGGAAAGCGCCCTTCGACGATGGCGTCTTCCAGCAGATCGCGCAGGCGTTGAGCATGAGACATCTTGATCATCAGCGGAGTCCTTTTACGGCGCCATACCTTCCGGCTATCCCTGTGACCAGCGCCCCTGGTCATCACGTCTGGCCATTCCGATGGCCGTCTTTCTCTATCTTGCCATCTCGCTATCGCATGACGTCTAGCTCATGACACCTGAACCGTGACATTTGAACCAGAACGTCTGGCCCATGACGACAAGGTAACTTTGGTCGTGTTCGGCAGCAACTGACTTGACAGTAACACACCAGACGCCTATCTGTTGTATACAACAAGACGGGACAAGATATATCAGCTCTCAGGTACAAGACTGCAAATGCCCCCTGAGACTCTGAATCCAATTCCGCCGCCAGTGCCGTGTGCTATTGATGGGTTAGCGGGTTCCATCTCGCTTCGTTGCTGCTCTAGCCATGTGCACCAAGAGGATACGCCGTGAACATCAATCTCAGTTTCCTGCAAGACCTGCTCACGCATGTCGGCAATCGCGCCCGTCATCAGGTGGGCCTGCCGCCGAGTCAGAATGGCAACGAGAATCGACTCGCACGCCTGACCGACAACTGCCATCGCCTGACCGAGAGCAGCGGTGAAGCCTCGCGCATCATGATTGCGCAACGCGCCCTCGAGGATTATCAGGCACTGGATGATGAGGAGCGTTACGCCTTCTTCCAGCTGCTGGCCGATGACTACGCCGCCAACCCGGAGGCCATTCACGCGGCCTATGCCGAGTACCGCGAGTCACCGGACAATGCCTGCCTCGAGACGTTATTCGCGGCCTGCGAACCCAAGCGACAGTCACTGCTTCGTCGCCTTAACCTGTGTCCGGGTGGCACCTATGAAATCGTGCGCATGCGGGCTGATCTGCTCAAGGTCATCAAGGCGCACCCCGAACTCAAACCGCTGGATGCTGATTTCGCGCACCTGTTCGGCTCCTGGTTCAATCGTGGCTTCCTGATGCTGGAAGCCATCGACTGGAACACGCCTGCTGCCGTGCTTGAAAAGATCATCCGCTACGAGGCCGTGCATGCCATTCAGGATTGGAGCGACCTGCGAGGACGCCTCGACCCGGAAGACCGCCGCTGCTACGCCTTCTTCCACCCGGCCATCGGCGATGAGCCGCTGATCTTCGTCGAGGTGGCGCTGTGCAAGGGCGTGCCCAACAACATCCAGCATCTGCTCGCCAATAGCGGTCAGACCACCGAGCGCGAAGCCGATACTGCCGTCTTCTATAGCATCAGCAACTGTCAGGCGGGCCTGAAGGGAATTTCCTTCGGCAACTTCCTGATCAAGCAGGTAGTGCAGGAGCTACAACGCGAGCTGCCCAATCTCAATCGTTTCGTCACTCTCTCGCCAGTGCCCGGCTTCAGCCAGTGGCTCAGTCAGGCGCGCGAGGAAGAGGGGCTATCTGTCTCGGATGCACTGGCCGAACAACTCGAGAGTGATGATTGGACTAGCGACGAGACTGCCCAGCAGAAGATCGCGCCGGAGCTACGCTCACTGGCCGCGCATTATCTGGTCAACATCAAACATCGCAGCGGTCAGCCGCTGAATCCGGTCGCGCGCTTCCACCTCGGCAACGGCGCCAGTCTGCATCGCATCAACTGGCCCGGCGACACCTCTGCCAATGGCTTGAAACAGGCGCATGGCCTGATGGTCAACTACCTCTACGAGCCTGATCGCATCGAGCAGAACCACGAAGCGTTCAGTCGTAATGACACCGTGGCGTGCAGCAACGAGGTCAAGAAAGAGGCCAAGCAAGGGGCGAGCAACGTCGAAAAAGACAAGCGAGCAGTGGAGAAAGATACCAAGCGTATCGCGAAGAAAGATGCCAAACCGAGTGCCCGCGAGTTGGAGGCTTCTGACGAAAGATCCGACGAACGCTCTCAGACCAGCTGATCAATAGACGACTAGTGATCGATCAAACGCCAACGGTTTACACCAATAACAACACGCCAATACCAGGAAGACGTCATGAACCAGAACCTTTATCAGCAGTTCGCCGTCAATTTCACGCAACGTGCCGATGCCCCCTTCATGAGCACGCCCGGCGCCCGCAGCTACACCTTTGATCAGGCACGTCAGGCAGCGGGTCGCATGGCGACGGTACTTCGTGAGTTGGGTGTCTCGCCGGGCGACCGCATCGCCGTTCAGGTCGATAAAAGCTGTGAAGCCGTACTGCTGTATCTGGCCAGTCTGCAGGTCGGCGCGGTCTACCTGCCGCTGAATACCGCCTACACCGGCGAAGAGATTCGCTACTTCCTGAGCGATGCCCAGCCGCATCTGTATGTCTGCCAGCCTGCCGTACTGGACACCGCCCGACAGCTTGCCAGCGAATGTGGCGTGGCCTGCGTCGAGAGCCTGGGTGATGCCAATGATGGCAGCCTGATGACGAAGGTGGCGACGGCCGAGATCAGCGCGGCTGTCGAACCTCGCAGTGGCGATGATCTCGCCGCCATCCTCTATACCTCCGGCACCACGGGACGCTCCAAGGGCGCGATGCTCAGCCATGACAACCTGGCCTCCAACTGCCTCGCACTGGCCAAGACCTGGCGCTTCACGAATGATGACCACCTGATCCACGCGCTGCCCCTCTTCCATACCCACGGCTTGTTTGTGGCCTGCAACATCGTGCTGACGGTCGGTGCCTCAATGACCTTCCTGCCCAAATTCGATGCTGATCAGATTCTTGACCTGATGCCTGACGCGACCGTACTGATGGGTGTGCCCACTTTCTATACGCGCCTGCTCGGCTCTGAACGCCTCAATCGCGAAACGACCGCCAACATGCGCCTGTTCGTCTCCGGTTCCGCACCGCTGCTCAGCGAGACACACAGCGAATTCAGTGCACGCACCGGCCATGCGATTCTCGAACGCTACGGGATGACCGAGACCAACATGAATACCTCCAATCCCTACGACGGCGAACGTCGCCCCGGCACGGTCGGCATGGCATTGCCGGGGACTGAAGTGCGCATCACGGACCGCGAAAGTGGCGCGACACTACCGCAGGGCGAGACAGGCTTGCTTGAGGTCAAGGGACCCAACGTCTTCGTTGGTTACTGGAACATGCCGGAAAAGACTGCCGAAGAATTCCGCAAAGACGGCTACTTCATCACCGGTGATCTTGCCCTGATCGATGCCGATGGCTACGTCAACATCGTGGGCCGCGACAAGGACTTGATCATCTCCGGTGGCTACAACATCTATCCGAAAGAAGTCGAGCTGCTGATCGATGACCTGCCTGGCGTCAATGAATCCGCCGTGTTCGGCATCGCACACCCTGATTTCGGTGAAGCTGTCTGCGCGGTGGTCGTGATGCAGCCAGGCCAGCAAGACAAGGCCAGTGAAGCCAGCATTCTGGCGGCCTTGCAGGACAATCTGGCGCGCTACAAGCAGCCCAAGCGCCTCTTCTTCATTGATAGCCTGCCACGCAACGTGATGGGCAAGGTACAGAAGAAACAGCTGCGCGATGACTACGCAGGCCTGTTCAGTCCCGAAAAATCCGTCAGCGCTTGAGGGCTGAGCTGGTCTGAGCAGAGTTGATCTGTACTGATCGATCCGACTTGACCCGATACGCATCACAGCGCCCACCGGCATGGCGAATTCGTCCACTTTGCCATGCCGGTGATGCCAGTCCACTGCCACATCTACCTGACTTCCAATTTACGTTTGATTCGCAACACTCAAAAAACGCCACATGTCCTACGCCGCATTCGGCTTACGCAACACCCACTAACGCCACACATAATCACAACAACAATGAAGGTATCCATGCCATGGTGATTTACGGAGTTGCCCTGCTCGCAGGGTGCATGATGGCCGGTCTCGTGATCGGTGACATGCTCGGAGAAATTCTCAATATCGATTCAAATCTCGGCGGTGTCGGCATCGCCATGCTGCTGCTTATCTTCATCACTGGCGTGCTGAAAGAGCGCGGCAAGATGGCCGACAGTACCTCCAGCGGCATCAACTTCTGGAATGCGATGTACATTCCGATAGTGGTCGCGATGGCCGCCAGCCAGAACGTGGCTGCTGCCTTCAGCGGTGGCATGGTCGCGTTGGTAGCGGGTGTGCTCGCCGTGGCACTTGGTCTCGCACTGGTCCCTATCCTGACGGGCAAGCGTCCTGAAACCGCGCTCGATGACGCGGCAGATGATGGCTATACGCCTACCAAGACCTCCGTCACGACCGGCGCGGCAGTATTGGACCGCAGCCGTCACGCGACACCGGCCACCAACACCACACCCACCCATCGCCAGTAAGGAGGCAGCATCATGATCGATTCCATCGTCCACCTGTTCGATAAATATCATCTGGTTGCCGCCTTCGCCGTCATCGGCCTGGCCATGTACGTGGCCTACTGGATCAGTAACAACCTGACGCGCGGCAAGCTGCACGGCTCGGCCATTGCCATCATCCTCGGCCTGATACTGGCCTATGTCGGTGGCATCAGCACTGGCGGCAGCAAGGGTCTCTCGGACGTCACGCTCTTCTCGGGTCTCGGCCTGATGGGCGGCGGCATGCTGCGTGATCTCGCGATCATTGCCACCGCCTACGGTGTCAACCTGAAAGAGATTCGCCAGACAGGTTTCAGAGGTGTCATCGCGCTGTTCGTCGGGGTACTGATCTCCTTCATCGCCGGTGCGGGTGTCGCCATCGCCTTTGGTTATACCGATCCTGTCGATATCACCACCATCGGTGCGGGCGCTGTCACCTACATCGTTGGCCCGGTCACCGGTGCCACGTTGGGCGCAAGCTCCGAAGTGGTCGCACTCTCCATCGCGGCAGGCCTGGTGAAGTCGATCCTGACCATGGTCGCCACGCCAATGACGGCGCGCCTGATCGGGCTCGACAATCCGCGCTCCGCGATGATCTTCGGCGGGTTGATCGGCACCACCAGTGGCGTGGCCGCTGGCCTTGCCGCTACCGACGCCCGCCTGGTGCCCTACGGCGCGATGACGGCCACCTTCTACACCGGCCTGGGCATCCTGCTCGCCCCGACAGTGTTGTTCCTCGCGGTACGTGCGGTGATGTAAGCGCTGCTCTGACACAAGCAGCCCTGAAGCAAAACGACGGCGGCATCAGCCAGGACGAAGAATGTCCCATGCTGATGCCGCCGTTTGCTTTCACTCTCTACTCCATTTCACTGCTTACGTTGTTCAGCTCATGCATCCGCGATCAGCGTGGCCTCAACAATCGCTCCATCACTGCCCGCGCGGCGGGCCACATCACGCTGCCGTGGTCTTCGCCCTCGAACAGCCGCCACTGGACGGCTGCCTGCGGACAGTGCTCGCGAAGATGGCGTGCATGCTCATGTGCGTTGTCGATCATCGCGCGCTGGACACGCAGCCTGTCACGCTCAGGGTCCTGTCGCCTGGGCTGCGGCGATTGCTCACGTCCGCCAGCGGCTATGTACACCGGGCCCGCCGCCTCGGAGCAGGCAAGACGCAGCGGCCAGCTGGCCTGGTCATTCTCCTGCAGCCACCACAGTGAAGGGCTGATCGCGAAGATGGCCCCGAAGGCCTCGGGTGCCTTCTGCTGGGCATGGAGCGCGAACAGGCCGCCGAGTGAGTGGCCGACCAGCGCAGGCCGCTCAAGATCGAGCGGATAGCGTGAGGCCAGTTCAGGCGGCAGAGCCTGGGTCAGATAGGCGAGGAAATCCTCGCCACCGCCGGTACCCTCTGGCGCCGTGCCGGTGGTGAGCGGTGGCGTAAAATCCTTGAAGCGTGCTGTTGAGATAAAGGCTCTGTCAGGGCCGCGACCGTCACTCCCCGCATAACCGACCGCGACGATGGCGAGGTCTGACGGCGCCTTGTCAAAGCCACGGCGTCCCAATATGTCGCGCGCTGCCGTGAACAGATCCAGGTGGCGATTGCCATCCAGTACCATCAGCACTGGGTAGCCTCCTTGCGGGGGGGCGACCTTGGGTAACGCTACCTGAATCAGATACTCCTGCCCCGTGGTGCTGGAATGCTGGGTGAAGGAGGTCGTGGTGCCTGGCAGCGCGTCATTGTCAGCAGCGTGAGTCATGGCAAAGGCCGGCAGACTGACAGCGCCGGATGTCAGCATGATGAGTCCCCATGCCTGTACTCTTGTGAAGAGACGTGTAAATGGCCGTGGGAATAACCGCGTGCGCACTCGCAATCCGATTCTCATGTTCAGAACTCATACTTCATGGTGGCAACGGCGCTGGCCGGACGTCCCACGAAGTTGAAGACACTGGCGGAACCGGCGCGCACATAATATTCACGATCGAACAGGTTGTAGACGTTGAGCTGGCCACTGAGTTTCGGCGTGAACTGATAGCCCAGCATGGCATCGAACACGGCATAGCCCGGTGCCTGGATGGTGCCCTGGGTGCTTTCGAAATCGCTCAGCGCCGTCATGCCGGCACCGACGGACACGCCATCCAGCAGGTTGCCCTCGAAGCGATACTGGGTCCACAGATTGACCATGTTGTTGGGCATCAGCATCAGCAGTGCATCGGAGCTGCCGGCCTCCAGCACCTCGGAGTCCATGTAGGTGTAGCCGAAGATGACATCCCATTGCGGCGTGATGTTGCCGGCCAGCTCAAGCTCCGCACCGGTGATGCGCATCTTGCCGGAATCCACCGAATAACTGACGCTACCGTCGGTCGAGGAGGCAGCGCGGTGGCTATCGGTCAGCTGGAAGCCACTGATACGCGCATTCAGTGCGCCATCCAGATAGCTGCCCTTGATCCCGATCTCGTATTGCTCGCCTTCGCGCGGATCGATCAGGTCCCCATCCTCGCCTTCGCGGGTCTGTGGCTCGAAGACTCTGGAGTAGCTGGCATAGAGAGAGTGGTCGGCGTCCAGGTCATAGACGAGTCCGCCGTAGGGCGTGACGGCGGTGTCCTGCATGTCGCTGCTGCCGCCATTGAGCTTGTCTTCGGTCTCGGCCGAGAACTGACTGACGCGCGCGCCCAGTATCACCGCCAGCGGTGCCACGGGACGCAGTGTCACCTTGCCGTACAGGCCCTGCTCTTCCAGGGTGGTCTCGGTGCGCGACAGGCTGTAGCCGCTCACGCCATCACGGGCATTGCCGAGTATGTCGACATAGGCCAGGCTGTTCAGCTCGCTGATGCTGGCGCTGGAGCCGGTCAGGTTGCTGGTGCGCGCCGCGGTGGTATCCGATTCCGATGTCTTGTAATCGACCCCGACCACGAATTCGTTCTGGTTACCGAAGGCATCGAAGCCCTGGGTGTAGCTGGCATCCACGGTCACCGAGGTCTCATCGGTGAAACCGGCATAGCCCGCGACACTGCTCAAGTCGCCGGTATCGCTCAGTGCCGAGCCGCTGTAGGCGTATTCGTAATCCGCATTGCGATCACTGTAACGCGCCGCCAGTCGGCCATAGCCGCGTGAGCTGAAGCGGTGGGTCAGCTCGGCGATCACATCGGTGGCATCACTCTCGAAGCTGTTCCAGTCTGCGCCGTAGAATGCCGAACGGCGGCCATAGCTGAAGTTGTTGTCACCATCGACCGGCTGACCCTGATTGACGGTGATGTCCTTGGTGTTGTGGATCACCCCCAGTGACAGCTCGGTATTCTCGTCGAGGTCGACATCCAGCGCGCCATAGAAATCATTCAGCGTGTTGTCGTTGTCATCCACCCATTGCGCCTGCTCGGTGGAGCGGGTCACCAGGCGTCCGCGGATACGGCCCTGCTCATCGATGGGCCCGGAGAGATCGACACTGACGCTTCGGTCTTCCAGCGTACCGACACTGCCGCTGATAGCGCCCTGAAAGGTATCGGTCGGGCGCTTGCGCACCAGATTGATGACGCCACCCAGCTCACTGGTGCTGTTGAACAGACCCGATGGCCCACGCATGACCTCGACCCGGTCGATGGCGGTCAAGGATGGCACCGAGCCCGTCAGACTCGACATCGGAGCGGACAGCCCATCGATGCTGTAGGCATCATATTCATAGCCACGCGCGAAGATCGACGAACGACCGCTGTCATTGTTCAGCACCCGCACACCCGGCGTACGTGCCGCCAGCTGATCCAGGGTGATGAAGTTCTGGTCCTCGATGGCGTCATGGGTCACCACGCTTACCGACTGCGGAATGTCGCGCAGCGAGGCCGGCACCTTCGAGCCCACCGTGGCAGCGTCAACGCTGTAGCCGCCGCTCTGCTCACTGGACGCCATGTCATACAGACGCAGGCCCGTCACCCGCTGGGTATCCAGCACCATCGTCGCGTCTTCCGCCTGTGCCGGCAGGCTGACCAGCACCACCCCCGCCCCGACCATCAAGCGACGCGTGCCTGCCCCGCACAGACCGCGTCCCCATACCGTCACCTTCTTCATCGTGTCCCCTTGGCTCACCTGGCTATTGCTACTAATGATAATTATTTGCATCTGTGTGACTGACGGGGCATTTTGGCACTCCATGACGACAAAAACCTTTGCGGGACCCTCCCTGATGTTTGCAGGTGCGACAAGATGAGCCTTACTCCCCCTCCCGGCCTCCCCAGCTCTCACACCTCGGCAGGCGCACGCCACCGGATCATCGAGCTCGATCACGTGCACCGCATGGCGCGGGCGCTGACCAGCGACCACCAATGCCAGCCCGCCGAGGGCCAGTCAGCCGATGGCGCGCTGATCGGCAACATGCAGCTGCAGGAAGTGCAGCCAGGCCTGTTCATGCGCCTCAACCGCATCCGCAAGCGGGCGGATCTGATGATTCGCTCCCGCATCGAGCCGTCCCTCAAGATCGCCGTGGTGTGGCGTGGGGAGCCAAAGGTCAGTTTCGGGCCACAGCACCATGCGCTGAAGCCGGGACGAGCGCTGTGCATCGCCCTCGATGAGCCCACCGAATTCCGGCTGCAAAGCCCCAAGGGGGCTTATGAGCACAGCGCCATCCTGACGCTGACGCCGGCGTGGCTGACGTGGCATCTGGGGGTTTCAAGCGCCAGCGAGGTGATGCCCGAGGCGCGGCATCTGGCGCATTACCATTGGCAGCCATCTGCGCGTCTGATCGAGCGCTTGGAGGAATTCAGTCGCCAACGGCCGGGAACGCTGGCGCTTAGACTCGGCATCGAGTCAGTGGCGCTTGAGGTGATCAGCGAGTGCCTGGCGGCCAGACCGCCCCAGGCGGATGACAGCGCACAGCGCAGCCTGCAGGACACGTCAGAGTGGCAGGCGAGGCTCGAGGACTGGATCTCCAGCGGGGAAGTGGCCTATCTGAGTCAGGCGGAGATCGCCGCCCGGCTGGGCATGAGCGTGCGCCAGTTGCAGCGCCGCTATCGCGACGCCTACGGCCAGACCATGTCGCGGGACCTGAGGCGGCGGCAGTTGCTCCGCGCGGCGCACCTGTTGCAGGACCGCAATGTCACGGTGGAGTCTGCCGCCGAGATGGCGGGGTATCGCAGCGCGGCCAATTTCGCCACCGCCTTTCGCCGCCAGTTCGGCGTGCCGCCCAGCCAGCGGCCTGTCGTGACGGTGTGAACGACGCATGGACCTGGAGATGCCCCGTTGCTAATGTTGAGCGGCATCACGGCCTGCGCCATGCCTGCCGGTTGCGGTAGCACCTGAACGGCACACGGCTCGAATCAAACCGCACCACACAACAAGATCTTCGCCACGCTCTCGCACAAGGACATTGCCATGTCAGTCGACAACATGAAGCTGGAATCGCTCGCCCTGCATCACGGTTATACCTCGGAAGCCACCACCAAGGCGGCGGCGGTGCCGATCTACCAGACCACCTCCTATACCTTCGATGACACCCAGCACGGCGCGGATCTGTTCGATCTCAAGGTGCCGGGCAATATCTACACCCGCATCATGAACCCGACCAATGACGTGCTGGAACAGCGCATGGCGGCGGTGGAAGGTGGCATCGCGGCATTGGCCGTGGCCTCTGGCATGGCAGCCATCACCTACGCCATTCAGGCATTGGCTCAGGTCGGCGACAACATCGTCAGTACCAGCCAGCTATATGGCGGCACCTACAACCTGTTCGCCCACAGCCTGCCGCGTCAGGGGGTCGAGGTGCGCATGGCGGCCTTTGATGACTTCGCCGCACTCGAAGCACTGATCGATGACAGGACCCGCGCCGTGTTCTGCGAGTCCATCGGCAACCCTGCCGGCAACATCGTCGATCTCGAGCGTCTGGCCGAGATCGCCCACAGGCATGGTGTGCCGCTGATCGTCGACAACACCGTCGCCACGCCAGTGCTGTGTCGTGCCTTCGATCACGGTGCCGACATCGTGATCCACTCGCTGACCAAGTACATCGGCGGCCACGGCACCACCGTGGGCGGCATCATCATCGACTCCGGCAAGTTCGACTGGGTCGCCCACAAGGAGCGCTTCCCGATCCTCAACGAGCCGGACCCCTCCTACCACGGCGTCGTCTACACCGAAGCCTTCGGCCCGGCCGCCTATATCGGTCGCTGTCGCGTGGTGCCGCTGCGCAATACCGGCGCCGCGCTCGCCCCGCACAGTGCCTTCCTGCTGCTGCAGGGACTGGAGACACTCGCCCTGCGCATGGAGCGCCACTGCAGCAATGCGCTCGCGCTGGCCGAATACCTTCAGCAGCATCCGAGCGTCAGCTGGGTCAACTACGGCGCACTGCCCAATAGCCCCTTCCATGCCACCTGCCAGAAGATTACCGGCGGC
Source organism: Cobetia sp. QF-1 (assembly GCF_002213105.1). Taxonomy (NCBI): domain Bacteria; kingdom Pseudomonadati; phylum Pseudomonadota; class Gammaproteobacteria; order Oceanospirillales; family Halomonadaceae; genus Cobetia; species Cobetia sp. QF-1. The sequence continues at coordinate 56,038 of NZ_NBVS01000011.1, read as the reverse complement.
AAGGCTTCTGGCATCGTCAGCTTCGGCATCAAGGCCGCGGATGCTGAGGCAGGCAAGATCGCCGGCGGCAAGTTCATCGATGCGCTGCAGATGATTCTGCGCCTGGTCAATATCGGCGATGCCAAGTCGCTGGCCTGCCACCCGGCCTCCACCACCCACCGCCAGCTCAACGAGGAAGAACTCGCCATGGCCGGTGTCTCGGCGGACCTGATTCGCATCTCGGTGGGGATCGAGCATATCGACGACATCATCGCCGATGTCAGCCAGGCACTGGACAAGGCGGTGGCGTAAACCATTTCTTAGTCCATTGTTAAAATTAAAAATATTAATTTTAACAAGCAAGTCCCTAACATAAGCCACTAAGATATGATTGAGTATAATTGGGGGCTACATACTTAGAACATTTAATAAACCATGGACGAATCAAGGACAAATGGATACAGTATGATCAACAAAAAAATCATCAACAACAGTAATTTGAGCATATTCATAGCCGTTTGTGCTTTCGGGTTGTCTTTATGGCAAGGGTATCAACAACGAGTTCAGAACCACATTTCAGTAGAACCAAGAATAAACGCATATTTCAAGCATGACTCTAAAATAGACAAACACGGCATCTACATATTTAATAACGGTCTTGGCCCAGCTTTCATAAAATCTTTCGAAGTCACTTTAGCTGGAAAAAAACTTAAAAAAAGCGTGTACGGCGAGCTATATAGCGCAGCAATAAAATTAAATCTAGATCCAACATGCTTTGCTTATGGCTCACCGAGGAAAGGCGATTCTTTAGCATTGAATAAGGAAGAAACCCTAATGGAAGTCAGTAAAAATGCTAGTAAAAGCTGTGCGGATAGTATAGAGAGATTCAACAAAATCAGGAGTAAGCCCCTAAACTTCACCATTAAATTTGAATCAATTTACGGCGATAGGTTTGTTTACAAATATCTCGACAACAAACAATATGATGACTAGCAGCGTTTCTTCATACATTTACAGCACCTTAATAAAAGTACAGCAACCATCCAAATATGAGCAATAAGCGTCATAACTATATATCACAATAGCTAGAACACACCCCCTACCTTGACAAAGAGATTATTTAAATAATCTGATCAACCATATTTAGACAGGTGCTATTTAAAAACCATCTTATCGCAACCACCAAGTATTAAAATATTTAAAACATTAGGATTACATGACGCTAGACCTTAGCGGATGGCCTGCCCACAAACCTATACTGCAGCTAAGGTCTGCACCGCAACTTCTCTCTTCAACACCATTCGGGACGGCTCGGCTATATAAGCAAATCACTTTAGCTAGGCCTGTTACGCAATGCATGATGGCCGTATCGCCGGCGGCAAGTTCATCGATACGCTGCAGATGATTCTGCGCCTGGTGAATATCGGTGACGCCAAGTCGCTGGCCTGCCACCCGGCCTCCACCACCCACCGCCAGCTCAACGAGGAAGAACTCGCCATGGCCGGTGTCTCGGCGGACCTGATTCGCATCTCGGTGGGAATCGAGCATATCGACAACATCATCGCCGATGTCAGCCAGGCGCTGGACAAGGCCGCAGGGTAAGAGCTGATTGAAGAACATGAAAAGCCCATGAGGAGATTAGACCTCATGGGCTTTGGGCCAACAGAAACGGAAAATCGAAAATGGCTATGGCTATGGCTATGGCTATGGCTACGATTTCACATAGTAGAGATTCCAGAGATCCGTCTTGAAGTTTGAATCTTTATTATAATCCGATATATAATCTGCATCATTCCATTTCTTGAACGTGGCATCATCCAACTTTACCCAATCATGCTGAGACATGATACTCTTCATCATCGACTTGCATTTCTCAGCTCTTTCGTCATCAGTACCCAGCCTCTTCCCTCTCTCGATCTCAAAACGATCAGGATAAGACAGACTACTCCTATCGGGTTCAAAGTCATAACTTTTGTAAGTATAAAAAGGTCCCGCCTTTTCAACCAGACGATAGGGACATTCCGAATATTCAGACCGATCACCAATTTTCTTATATATCGTCACAAAGAATGGAGATATTGCCCTTTTGGCTTCATCTCGGGGTCCAAAGAATTTCATGCTTTCCAGAGGCGGCTGCGTATGTCTCTTGCTCATCCATCCATATCCTGTATATTCTGGAGTGTAGAATGCTCCATACGACACAAGCAAGATGATAGGAATCGGTAAAAGCCCGACCAGCATATTCGAAGTTGGTTTCATCTCATTGACGATGAATCCAGAAACAATGACAGCCAATGTAGTGGAATAAACGACAGGACTGATGATCTTGGCAGAAAAAGACCACCCAAATATATAAATCGACGCCGGTATCAAACTGTGATGCATAGCAAGCAGAATAGCAATATTGACACAAAATACCAACAGCACTATAGCAACATAAAAGTACCCGCGAGAAATCTTGTTGGTTTTTTCTAGCATTACACGCCTCATAATATCAGATATATCAACTAATTCTAATTTATTATTGTAAACTAGTCAATCTCATGCAACATTGGTGCAATTGATACACAAGGCCGCTTGGTGATTGATCCTTTGCATCACGTAGCTCCACTACTATCAATTCACTGAACGACAGCATTATATTTCACACAGCGTGCGCGTGATCATGGTGTAGGGATTGTCTTCCTCCTGATCGGCAGTCAAGATTTGCGTCGAGTGTATCCACTGATGATTAGTCGCCTGGCATCGCAACGGGGAACTCGGCAGTAAAGCAGACCTAGCCTCCTGTTCGGCACGCGATGTATGGCAGAGCATCGATGGTGAACATCTCTGCCAGAGTGGCACTGATCAGCAATAGCTTGACCTTCTTTCCGGCGCCATGAGCAGCATATTCACGATCTTCTTCTCACTCTCCGCTCCTTACGCTCCACGCCTCGCCGGCTGCCCTGATCACGAGGGTTTCTACGAGCACCTCTCCCAGCCTTGCCAGTGTCGGACATTTCAACACGACAAGATAACGGTATATAAAAGAACTGGACTGTCAGATGGGCGGGACATCCAGACCCAGCATAAATCTGGTTAATACCAAGAATAAGAATTCGCAACTACCGAAATACACGAGCAGAACACACTCTTGGATCAAGGCGTACACAGAGACGCCTGTCATGACCATAACAACTCCAAGAGGTGTCCCGATGAAATCCGTCCTGTTGAAGCCTGCTCTACTGACCGCTGCCATCGCGGCTGCCACCGCCCTGCCACTGAGCGCCGCTCAGGCTCAGGATATCAAGCTGGGTCATGTTCTTGCCCCGACGCACAGCTGGAACATCGCTGCCAAAGGCTTCGCCAAGGATGTGGCTGAGGCGACCGACGGTCGCGTCAATTTCCAGGTCTTCCCCAGTGGTCAGCTTGGCAACGAGAAGACAGTCGTTGAAGGCATGCAGATCGGCAGCGTACCGGCTGGCGTGATCGGCTGTGGTTCCTTCCAGCCGCTGGATGCCCGCTTCGGTATCGTCGAACTGCCCTACTCCTGGCCGGACCGCGAGCACGCCTATGCCGCCTACGATGGCAAGCTGGGCGACGCGCTCGAGGCACTAGCCGACGAGCACAACATGAAGATTCTGTCGTGGTGGGAAAACGGTTTCCGTCACGTCACCAACAACCGTGGCCCGATCACCTCGCCTGAAGATCTCGCTGGCCTCAAGATTCGCGTCACGCCAGACAAGATGCGTCTGGACACTTTCACCGCACTGGGTGCCAGTCCTGCACCGCTGTCCTTCGGTGAACTCTACTCCGCGTTGCAGCAGGGCGTGTTCGATGCCCAGGAAAACCCGCTGGCCATCATCTATTCCTCCTCGTTCAGCGAAGTGCAGGACTACGTCTCCCTCACCGGCCACGTCTGGGCACCGGCATGTCTGACCATGTCCAACTTCAGCTGGAATCAGCTCTCCACTGACGATCAAACAGCCGTACAGCAGAGCGCCGATGTGTGGCGTGACAAGCAGCGCGCCATGACTCAGCTTGACGACGCCGAGCTGGTCGCCAAGCTGGAAGCGGCGGGCATGAAGGTCAATGAGGTTGATACCGCGCCGTTCAATGCGCAGGTGCAGGGTGTGTGGGCAGAGTATGCCGACGTCTTCGGGCCTGAGCTGATGGGCCTGGTCGAGCAGTACCGCAAGGGCGAGTAAGCATGGCTTTCCTCTCTCCTTCCGCCAAGCCCTCAGCCATGTCTGCTGCGCGCGTCTTGATCATCACCCTGTCACGCTGGGTCTGCCAGGGCTGTCTCGCCCTGGCGGCCAGCGGCGTGGCGCTGCTCTCGGCACTGGTGATCTGGACGGTATTCATGCGCTGGGTGATGGGTCAGCCACCGCACTGGGCAGAAGAATTGCCGCAATTGGTGCTGGTGTGGACCACCCTGCTGGCCGCCGTCTCTTGCACGCGCAACCGCACTCATCTGAGTGCGGGTCTACTGCCGCTGCTGGTGCGTTCACTCAAGGTGCAACGTATCACTGGCCGCATCACCAATGCGCTGATCTTGATCATGTTGCTGATGCTGGCCAAGGCCGGATATGACCTGTCCGTGATCACCATGCGTCAGACCACCACTGCGCTGCAGATTCCGGCCGGCATCGTCTACCTGTCCGTGCCGCTGTGCTGCGCCGCGATGGCCCTGATCCAGCTTGAGCATCTATTGAGCCCTTCGGCCATCGGAGCCGATGTTCACGAGACGGATGCCACTGCGCCTGACAACGCTTCATCTCGCCAAGGAGATGCCTCATGACACTCGGCGCCCTGGCTCTGCTCGGCGTATTCGCGCTGGGCATCCTGATCGACATTCCCATTGCCTTCGCATTGTTGATGTCGGCACTCGTCTACCTGCTGGCCTTCGGTGCGGCACCGATGATGGTGTCGGCGCAGCAATTCGTGGCGGGCATGGAAAGCTTCACGCTGCTGGCGATTCCGCTGTTCGTGCTCGCCGCACAATTGATGAACCGTGCCGGACTGACCGAGCGTCTGGTCAAGCTGTGCATGGCGATGGTTGGCAACATTCGCGGCGGTCTGGCCGTGGTCGCGGTACTGGCCTGCATGATGTTCGGTGCGCTGTCCGGTTCCGGTGTCGCGGACGTGATCGCCATCGGCAGCATGTTGCTACCGACCATGGCGCGCAACGGCTATGACAAGGGCTTCAGTAGTGCGCTGGTCGGGACTGCCAGCTCCATCGGCACCGTCATTCCGCCCAGCATCGTGATGATCGTCTACGGCACCACCTCCAACACCTCGGTCGGTCAGTTATTCATGGGCGGTATCGTGCCGGGCCTGATGCTGACAGCGGCGCTGGTGGGCGTGGCGCTTTACACCTCACGCAAGCATGGTTGGTCCGGGGGTGTCGCTGAACGCAAGCCCGGCGAACGTCGCCGCGCCTTCATCAGTGCGCTACCAGCCTTGATGGTGCCAGTGATGATCATCGGCGGCATTCGCTTCGGGGTGTTCACGCCCACCGAAGCCGCGGCCTCCGCGATTCTCTACGCCATCATCATCGGTACCTGCGTGTATCGCAGCCTCACCTGGCGCGGAATGCTGGATAGCGTCAAGGCGACCGCCGAGACCACCGGCGCCATCCTGTTGATCATCGGCGCCGCCGGCATGTTCGCCTGGGGACTGACCTACGAGCAGGTGCCGCAGGCCATCGCCCAACTGATTGGTGACTTCACCGATAGCCGAATCAGCGTATTGCTGCTGCTGACCGCCGTACTGCTGGTGCTGGGTTCCTTCATGGAAAGCGTGGCGATCATCATCATCGTGACACCGATCGTGATGCCGCTGCTGGCCCAGTACGGCATCAGCCCGGTGCACTTCGGGGTGCTGCTGACCGTCAACCTGGCCATCGGTGCCAATACGCCTCCGCTGGGCATTGACCTGATGGCGGCCTGTCGTATCGCCGGCATCAACGTCAGTGACTCGCTGCGCCCATTGGGACTGATGCTGGGCGCGATGATTTGCGTGCTGATGTTGATCACCTTCATTCCGGAACTCGTGCTGTTCCTGCCCAACCTGATGGAGGGCTAAGTGATGACGACTTCTGTTGACCAGACCCTGCCACAGCGCTGGTTGTTCGTGCCAGGTGACGATGCCGTACGGCTGGACGCCACATTGGAAAGCGGTGCCGACGCCATCGTGGTGGATCTCGAGGAATTCACCGCCCCCGAAGGCCGTGCACTGGCGATCAGTCGTTTCGCCGAGTTCGCCAGACGTGCCCGTCGCCTGCATCTGTGGCCGGCGGTACGCCTCAACCTGCTGGAGCAAGGCGGGCGCGAAGAACTGGCTGCCCTGATCACGAATGCGATGGGCGATATCACTGCCTGTCCTGCCGCCGTCTTTCTCCCGGCGGTCGAGTGCCGCGAGCATCTGGTCACGCTGGATCACGCACTCGCAGAGCAGGAACGCCTGCATCAGCTACCGACAGGCAGCCTGAAAGGCATCGCCACGCTCGAGAGCCAGGCAGGCCTGATGGCGGTTGATGAGCTGCTCGCACCGGCGACCGATACGCCACGCCTGCTGGGTGCGCTGATTGGCACCGGTGATCTGGCGCTTGATCTTGGTCTATCGCCCACCCAGGACCCGACATTGATCACCGAGACTCTCAAGCCGTGGCGCGTGCGACTGGCGACCGCCTGCCGGACACATCAGCGGCTGGCCATCGACGGGCCATGGCGCTGGAAGAATGGCCTGGGCACTGATCAACACTGGGCCAATCAGCAGGGCTTCAAGGCACGCTGCGTGATTCACCCCGAACAACTGGAAGCGCTGAGCGACCTGATGCCGCTGGCGATGCCACTTCTCGAGCCGACGTCTCGAACCCACTTCTGATCTCCTCAACAATAACGAGAGCACCTCCATGACTCAGGCCACCGCTGCTTCTGACACCACCGGCTTCTCCACTGCCTCTGAATACCCGCTGCGCAATGGCGGACAGATCCTCGTCGATCAGATTCGTCTGCACGGCACCAAGCGTGTCTTCCTGGTGCCCGGCGAAAGCTACCTGCCGTGCATCGATGCGCTGAATGAACACAAGGGCGCCATCGAGCCCATCGTCTGCCGTCAGGAAAGTGGCGCGGGTTACATGGCCGAAGCCTACGGCAAGCTGACCAACGAGCCGGGCGTCTGCTTCGTCACGCGTGGCCCGGGCGCCACCAACGCCTCCATCGCCGTGCATACCGCCTATCAGGACTCCACGCCGATGATTCTGTTCATCGGTCAGGTCGGGGGCGACTTCATCGAGCGCGAAGCCTTCCAGGAAATCGATTACCGCCGCATGTTCGGCGAGATGACCAAGTGGGTCGCGCAGATCGACGACACCTCACGCATTCCGGAATACATCGCTCGCGCCTATCAGGTCGCGCGCAGTGGGCGGCCGGGGCCTGTCGTGCTGGCGCTGCCGGAAGATACCCTGTGGGGCGAGGCGCAGGTCGCGGACGTCAAGCCGCATCCGCGCCTGATGACTTACCCGGGACAGCCGCAGCTGGATGAACTCAAGCGCCTGCTGGCCAGTGCCGAGCGCCCCTTCCTGCTGGTCGGTGGCAGTGGCTGGACCCGTGATGCTCAGGTCGCGCTGGAAGGCTTCGCCGAGCGCTTCGACATCCCCACCGGCGTCGCCTGGCGGCGCCTGGAATGCGTCGATGCCGAACTGCCGCAGTACGCCGGTCACGTCGGCATGGGCATGCACGCTGAACTGCGTCAGCAGCTGGTCGAGAGTGACCTGGTCATCGCAGTCGGCACGCGCATCGGCGAAGCCACCAGCGAAGGCTACAGCTGGATTCAGTCACCGGTGCCGACACAGAAGCTGGTGCACGTCTACGCCGACCCCGAAGAGCTGGGCCGTGTCTATCAGCCGACACTGGCCATCAACACCGATGTAAACGGCTTCGCGCTGGCGCTCTCCACGCTGTCACCGGACAGCGCACCGCGCTGGTCTGACATCACTCGCGCTGCCCGCACCGCCTATCTGGCCACGCTGGAAGAGCAACCGTCGCCGGGCCCGCTGAGTCTGGACAAGGTCAGCCTGACGGTTGATCGCATCCTCGACGGCAAGGGCTGCATCACCGTCGGCGCGGGCAACTATGCACTGTACGCCCACCGCTATGTACGCTTCCGCGGGCTGGGTAGCTCGCTGGCCCCGACCGTCGGTTCGATGGGCTACGGCCTGCCAGCGGCCATCTCCAGCAAGCTCGAGTTCCCGGAGCGCCCCGCCGTCTGCTACGCCGGTGATGGCTGCTTCCAGATGAACATGCAGGAGTTGGGAGTGGCACTGCAGTATCGCGTCGGCATCGTGGTACTGGTGTTCAACAACGGCATGTGGGGCACCATCCGCGCCCACCAGGAGAACGACTTCCCGGGCCGTGAGATCGCGCTGACCTTCACCAATCCTGACTTCGCGGCGTTGGTGACGGCCTATGGCGGTCTCGGTCAGGTGGTGGAGAAGGACGAAGACTTCGAGGCAAGCTTCACGCGCGCGCTGGAATTCGCTGATCGCGAGCGCCTGCCGGCCCTGATCGAGCTGCGCTATGACCCGGACGGCATCGCCCCCGGCAAGCTGCTGAGCGGCATTCGCGAAGATGCCCTGGCCCGCAACGCGACCACCGCACAGGCAGGAGTCTGACATGAGCACAACATCTCCCCAGTCACCTCATCATGTTCTTGAAACACTCGACCTGCGCGTCGATGGCCAGCGCCTATGGGAAGCGCTGATGACCTTGGCCAAGATCGGCGCTACCCCCAAGGGCGGCAACTGCCGTCTGGCACTGACCGAGGAAGATCGCGCCGGTCGTGAGCTGGTCACCGGCTGGTTGGAGGCCGCGGGCCTGACACTGCGCGTCGATCAGATCGGCAATATTTTCGCGCGCCGTGCAGGCCGTAACAATGCCCTGCCGCCCATCGCCACCGGCAGTCACATCGACACCCAGCCGACCGGCGGCAAGTTCGACGGCTGTTACGGCGTGCTGGCCGGTCTTGAAGTCATGCGCGTACTGCAAGAACGCGGCATCGAGACCGAAGCACCGCTGGAGGTGGTGATCTGGACCAACGAGGAAGGCAGCCGTTTCGTGCCGGTGATGATGGGCTCTGGTGTGCATGCAGGCTTGATCCCGCTTGAGAAGGCGCTGGCCGCCACCGACCGTGACGGCGACAGCGTTGCCGCCTCGCTGGAACGCACCGGCTATGCCGGTGATGTGCCCGTGGGCAGCCATGAGTTTGGGGCCTATTTTGAAGCGCATATCGAGCAGGGCCCAGTGCTGGAGCAAGAAGCCATCACCATCGGCGCCGTCACCGGCTCCCTCGGCCTGCACTGGTTCGACGTGGTGGTCAGCGGTCAGGAAGCCCATGCCGGACCGACGCCGATGCCCTACCGTCGCGATGCGCTCAAGACCGCCTGCGCGCTGGTCAGCGATATCCTGACGCTGGCCGATGACTACCAGCCCAACGGCCGCGTGACCTGTGGTGAGTTCAATGTGCATCCCAACTCGCGCAACGTGATTCCGGGCCAGGTGCGTTTCAGCGTTGATCTGCGCCACCTCGAACCTCCAGTGCTCGCCGAGATGCACGCCAGACTCAAGGCGCTGTGCCTCAAGCATCACGCGGCCAATCAGAGCGACAAGCAGCGCGTCGAGGTTGAGCTGATCGAAGTGCAGCATATTCCGCCGACGCCCTTCGCGCCGGCGCTGATCGAGATGGTGCGCAGCGCCAGTCGACATCTCGGCTTGAGCTTCCGCGACATGGAAACCGGCGCGGGCCATGACGCCGTGCAGATCGCCGGTATCAATCCGGTCGCGATGATCTTCGTGCCCTGCGAGGACGGCATCAGCCATAACGAGAGCGAAAATGCCGAACCGGAGGATCTCGAAGACGGCGCCAACGTGCTGCTGCTGGCGATGCTGGAACGCGCCGGTGTCGTTGCCAACCCGCAGGAGGCTGCGCAATGAGCACCTCTTCTGATCAGGCGACTTCGGTTCAGGCCTCTGTCGCCCCGTTGACGCATGCTGATTGGCAAGCACGCGCGGCAGGGCTCGTCTTCGAGACCCGTCCCTTCATTGACGGGGCGTATGTCGAAAGCACCGGCTGCGACACCTTCCCGGCCTGGAATCCGGCAACCGGCGAGGTACTGGCCCACATCACCGCCTGCACCGAGCAGGACATCGACCGCGCCGTGATAGCGGCGCGGCGTGCCTTTGACTCCGGCATCTGGTCGCGTCAGTCACCCCAGGCACGCAAGGCAGTCTTGCAGCGTTTCTCGGCATTGATCAGCGAGCATGCCGAAGAGCTGGCATTGCTGCAGACACTGGAGATGGGCAAGCCGATCGGTGACAGCCTGGGCTTTGATCTGGCGGAGACCGCGCGCTCGGTGGCCTGGTATGCCGAGGCCATCGACAAGCACTATGACGAGATCGCACCGACGGGCGAGAACGTTCACGCCACCATCACCCGTGAAGCGCTGGGCGTGGTCGCGGCGGTGGTGCCGTGGAATTTCCCGCTGATGATCGCCTCTTGGAAGTTCGCCCCGGCGCTGGCGCTGGGCAACAGCGTGGTGCTCAAGCCGGCCGAATCCTCAAGCCTCAGTGCGCTGCGTCTGGCGGCACTGGCCACTGACGCCGGCATTCCGGCGGGCGTCTTCAATGTCACTCCAGGGCTGGGCGCAGTGGCAGGACAGGCACTCGGCCTGCACATGGAAGTCGATGCACTGGCCTTCACCGGCTCTACCGCCACCGGCAAGCGCTTCATGCGCTACGCCAGCGAGTCGAACCTCAAACGTGTGTGGCTTGAGTGCGGCGGCAAGTCGCCGCATATCGTGTTCGCCGATTGCCCGGACCTCGACATGGCGGCGCGCGCGGCCGCTGATGCCATCTTCATCAATCAGGGCGAAGTCTGTATCGCGGGCTCACGTCTGTATGTCGATGACGCCATCTATGACGACTTCATGCCGCGCTTGATCGCCTGTGCCCGCGCCATGCCGGCCGGTGATCCGCTCAACCCGGCCACGCGCATGGGCGCACTGGTCAGCGCTGATCATCATCAGAAGGTGCTGGGGTTCGTCGAGACAGCACTCGCGGAAGGCATGACACTGCATCAGGGAGGCGGTTCGCTGCCACCGAGCACAGCGTGCGCAGGCGGCTGGTATCTGGAACCGACCATCGTGGAAGGCGCCCATGACAGCACCGTGATGCGTGAAGAGATCTTCGGGCCAGTGCTGGGCGTGACGCGCTTCAATGGTGAGGATGAAGCGGTCGCGATGGCCAACGACTCAGTCTATGGCCTGGGGGCGGGGCTGTGGACGCGCGATCTGGCCCGCGCCCACCGTGTCTCGCGTCGATTGAAGGCGGGGCTGGTGTGGGTCAACTGTTATGCCGATGGCGATATCAGTGTGCCCTTCGGCGGCGTCAAGCAGTCTGGCTTCGGGCGTGACAAGTCACTGCACGCCCTCGACAAGTATTCAGACCTGAAGACCACCTGGATCAACCTCGACTACTAGGTATCCGCAGGCGGCAGTGTCAGGGAATCGATCATTCGCGGCGTATCGGACGATCGATTCTCTGGCGCTGCCGTCTTGGCATCTGGTTCTGGCGCACGCACGGGCTCAAGGCCACGATGCAGACGGTCTTCCAGCGGCACCTTGGCCAAGGCGTTATGCAGGAAATCAACGAAGGTGGATTCGGCCGCGCTGAAGCGCGCTTCGCGGTGCCACATCAGGTGCAAGTCGATATCCGCCACACCGCCATAGGGCGGCAGCGGCCACAGCTGACCCTGTTCGACTTCGCGCCTGACGATGTGTTCCGGCATGCAACCGATGCCCCAGCCGGCATGCACCATGCGCTGGATTTCCTGCAGGCTGCTGGACTGGCCGACCACTGGCCCCTGCAGGCCTTCCTTGGCGCGGAACATCGCCAGCGGCGACAACACACCATCCAGCTGCTCACTGCCAAACGAGATGTAGCGCTCACTGCGCAGCGCCTCGAGGGGCAGATTCTGGCGGCCAAACAGCGGATGGGTCTGGCCACAGAAGTAGTGATAACTCTGGCGTACCAACACCTGTGACATCAGCTGGTCCGGTGTCTGGCGGGCCAGACAGATTCCCAATGCCCCCTGGCGCTGCAACAGGCCCTGCTGAACCTCGTGACTGGACATGTCCTGTATCGAGAAGGTGACCTGGGGGAAACAGCGATGAAAGCGTGCAAAGACGCTATCAAGGAAACGGCATTCAATGCCAGTCACGAAAAGGAGCGAGACATGCCCGGAAATCTCCGTTTGACTATTGCCCACCTCCGACGCCAGACGTGCCACATTGGCGTAGATCTCCACCGCTTCGCGATAGACTACCTGCCCTGCCGATGTCACCCGAAAGCGGTGACTATCACGCTCGATCAATCGCTGCCCCAGTCTTTCTTCCAGCCGCTTGAGTGACAGGCTGACCGCGGGTTGAGACAGGTAAAGACGTGCGGCTGCACGACTGACACTCTCCTCTTGGACAATGACAATGAAGGTGCGCAGTAGATTCCAGTCCAGCGTGTCATGAATGGGCCGCATGTCACTTTTTCCTGTATGTCGTGAGAAAATCCGTACGACAGTCGAGTTTGCCTGTGCAATATGCTATGACAACTCACGCTGTTATGACGTTAAATACAATACCAAGAAAGCGGAAATAAAGACGATGTTCAATAGCCGAGAAACCTTCATCCTCTCGATCATGATCATAGCATGTGGCGTATTTATGATGGGGCTTTCGCTCTATTTCTTCCGCCGCATCAAGACCTATGACGACTACAATGTAGCCGGGCGATCCACCGGCACCTTCCCGCTGATCTGCACACTCATTGGCACCGCCGTCGGAGGGTCCACATTATTGGGATTCGTTTCCAAGGGCTATGCGTTCGGGCTTGGCCAGCTGTGGCTACCGGTCGGCATGACCGTTGCCGGTGTGGCGCTCTACTTCTTCATCGCCAGGATTCACTCTGAAGGTGAGCGCCTGAACATGGTGACACTGGCCGACTTTCTGGTCAGTCGCTTCGGTGAAGGCGTAAGAACCCCACCCTGATCAGTGTGCTGTGTGCCTACTCCGCCATCACCGGCATGCAATTCGTCGCAGTGGCCACGGTGCTCAAGCTAGTCTTCGGGCTGGCACTGCCGGTGGGCATCCTGCTGACCTGGGCACTGCTGACCGCCAAGACCTGGCTGGGGGGCCTGATGGCGGTGATCTGGTCAGACGCCATCCTCGGCACCCTGCAAACGCTGGGTATCTTCTTCCTGCTGGGCATGGTCTATTTTGCCAGCGGTAGCTGGGAGGTGATGTCGGCCGCGCCGCTGCCCACTGACAGCCCTGACTTCCTGAGCCTGACCGGCATTTCCGGCCACGAATTGACGGTCTACATGCTGACCATCGGTGCCTATCAGTTCGTGCGTCAGGACCTGTGGCAACGCTTCTGGGCCGCTCGCAGCCTCAGGGCGGCACGTACCGGCTACGCTGTGGCCATCGTCTTCACACTGCTGGTCGGTGCGGCGGTGGTCTTGATCGGCAGCTTCGCCAGGCTGGGGCTGGACATTGCGGTCACCAATCCGGATCTCTCCTTCTATGCCATCATCAAGGCGACCCTGCCATTGCCGTTGATGGTCAGCATGGTCGTGGTGCTGCTGGCGACCATCATCTCGTGTGCGGATTCGTTCTTCATCGCGGGTGCCTCGTCGATTGCCAATGACGTGATCAAGCCGCGCATGAAGGGCCGTGACGATGCCTTCATGCTACGCATGAGCCGTCACTCCGTGATCGCCATGTCATTGATTTCACTGGGACTTGCGCTCTATGCACCACGCCTGCTGGATATCTGGATCCTGGGCAGCGCCATGTTGGTATGCGGGGTACTGGTCCCCACGATAGTGGCGCTGTGTTGCCGTACGCCGAATCCGCGTGGCGGTCAGATCATGATGTGGGGCGGTCTCGCCACTGCCGTCATGTGGCAGATACTGGGGCATCCGTTCGGACTGCATCCGGTGATGATTGGCTTACCCGTTTCACTGGCACTGATGCCACTCGCCTTGCGTCAGGCACGATCACCGCTGACGACAACGTCCAACGCAGAGTGATAGTGCTTGCTGGCGTTGATGCAGAGGTTAGGCCAATAGAACTCAGCAGCTGAATTCATGAAATGAGTGCAGATAGCGACGCTGCATTTCAAGGTACTTTCGACACCCTTTCCTGCACCCTTCACTGGGGTTCTGGAAGGGGGGTCGTGCGTTTCTGATGGTCGCATTCTATATGCTATCGAATGGTAATTGATGTTCAATTCAGTCAGCGATAATCACATGACTTTCAGATCAATCTGTAATTACAACGTGTCAATCTTGAGCATAAATATAAGTTTATTAACTAACATAAATAATATAAATACCAAGTATTGAAATTTGAAAAGCCAAAAGGAAGATGATTCGTTGACCGTGGCCTGAGCGACTCATAGATTGAAGGCGTACCATCATGATGACAGAGAAGGCACCACCAGTGCTGACCAAGGATGCCACCTGTTCCTGGCCACTTGGTCAGTATTCACCACTGCCTCTAGCTTCCAGGTCTTACGATCTCGGGAACTCAAAAATAACGATAATGCGGATAATTCAATGAAAACACTCAAGCCCGCCCTACTGCTCCCGCTGTTTGCCCTGCTGCCCGCGACGTCTGCCATGGCGACCGAGCTGCGCATGCTCGCAAGCTACGATCAAACCAGCGCCTACTCGCGTGAAATTGCCCAGCGCTTCATCAAGGAAGTCGAAGCCAACGACACGGCAGACCTCTCCATCAAGCTGACCGGCCCCGATGTCGTGTCGCCGTTCGAGCAGCTGCAGCCAGTGGCCGCAGGTGTTTTCCAGTTGCTTTACACCCACGCCGCGTATCACACCAACACTACCGGTGTCGGCGCTGCGATGGATGCGATCAAGGTCAACCCTGAGCAGACGCGTGAATCCGGCCTTTGGGACCTGGTCGATGAGCACTACCAGACACTCGGCCTCAAGCTGATCTCGATTCCGCCGCTGGGCAGCAGTGGTTTCCAGTACGTACTCAAGAAGCCGATTGAAGGCTCACCGGGTCTGGATGGTCGCCGCCTGCGCGGCAGCCCGACCTATACCAACGTTACCAAGGGCATGGGTGGCACACCGGTGCTGATGTCGAGCGGCGATGTCTACTCCGCCATGGACCGCGGCGTGATCGACGGTGCCGCCTGGGGCCTGAACGGCGTCAAGGACATGGGCTGGCAGGAAGTGGCCGGTTACTTCTCCAAGCCGACCTTCGGTCAGACCTACAACTTCGTGCTGATGAACCTGAATGCCTTCAACAGCCTTTCGCCGGAACAGCAGCAAGTCTTGCTGGATCAAGGTCGTCAGCTTGAAACCGAGATCGCGCCGGTGATGGACAAGCTGGCCATCGATGAGTGGAAGTCACTGGAAGCGGCAGGCATGCAGCCGACCGAGTTCTCACCCGAAGATGCTTCACGTCTGGATGCGCTGGTCACCGACGGTATCTGGCAGCTGGGCATCGACAAGACACCAGAGACCGTGACGGCCATGCGCAAGCTGGCGATCGAGAAGAACCTGACCACCGTCAGCGAGTAAGGAATTCACCATGCTAACCCTGCTTGCACGTGTGCATGACGGCGTGACGCGAGCAGGCTTCCTTCTGGGCGGTGTCACACTCTGTGGCATCGTCCTGTGCTTCTGGCTGGAAGTCATCGCGCGCTACTTCTTCAACTCCCCTACGCTGTGGTCCGGCGCGATGGTGGCTTACCTGCTGTGCCTCTCGATCTCACTGGCGATGCCAGAACTGGCCCGCACCCACGGCCACATCGCCATCACGGTATTGCCGGAGCGGCTGTCTCCTGCCACCCGCGCCCGCTATGACCGTGCACTCGCGGTATTGACTGGCGGTGTCTGTGCCGTGGCCGGCTGGATCTGCGTGCAAGAAAGCCTGCGCCAGTTCACCTACCACACCACCACGGCGCTGGGGCTCGACATTCCGAAAGTCTGGATCTCGATGTTCATCGCCTATGCCTTGGTCAGCGCTGCACTGCACTTCCTGCGTCATGGCTTCGGCCGCCCGGCGGTGCCAGAAGCTGTTGAGCCGACGCCTGCCAAGTCCACACCTGCGACAGACCCCACAAAAGGACCCTGAGTCATGGAATGGTATTTCTCTCTGGGCCTCGCCATTGCCGTTCTGATGGGCCTGTTCGCCCTCGGCATTCCCGTCTTTGCCGCATTCCTGACCATCAACGTGCTCGGCACGCTGTGGTTGATGGGCACTGCCGGCTTCGGCATGTTCGCCAACAGCATCTACGACAGCATGACCTCGGAGACGCTGACCACCATCGCGCTGTTCGTGTTGATGGGCGAGCTACTGTTCCGTTCCGGTTCCATCGACGTCATCTTCGACTCCCTCGATACCCTGATGGGACGCATGAAGGGACGCCTCTATTTCTTCGTCGTCGCGCTCTCGACCCTGTTCGGTGCCCTGTCTGGCTCCGCGCTCGCGGTGACCGCCATGCTCAGTCGTTCGGCACTGCCGACCATGCAGCAGCGTGGCTATGATGACCGCCTCTCCATCGGTCTGATTCTGGGGGGCGCAAGTCTCGCTCCCATCATCCCACCCAGCCTGTTGGTCATCATCATCGGCTCGATGGTCGATGTCTCCATCGCCCGCCTGCTGATCGCCGGTATCTTGCCCGGCATTCTGCTCGCGGCCCTGTTCATCCTCTATGTGAAGGTGCGCATCACGCTGGACCCCAGCCGTGCCCCGGCCATCGATGAAAGCGGCGGTGGCAGTGCCCAGGAAAAGCGGCGCGCCCTGATCAACATGCTGCCGTTCAGCATCATCATCTTCGCCGTGCTCGGACTGATTCTGCTCGGTATCGCCACGCCCTCCGAGTCCGCCGCCACTGGCGTGCTGGGTGCATTGCTGGTTGCGGCCTACTACCGCAAGTTCTCGTTCAAGATGGCGGGCGAAGCGGTGATGTCATCGCTGAAGGTCAGCACCATGATCATCGTGATCCTGGCGTGCTCGAAGCTGTTCTCGCAGCTGTTGAGCTTCACCGGCGCGACCAGCGGGCTGGTCAACAGTGTCACCGGCATGGAGCTGGACCCGGTCTGGATGCTATTGATCCTGATGTTGATTCCGCTGATCGCCTGCATGTTCATCGATCAGATCGCCTTCATGATGGTGGTCATCCCCATCTATGCGCCGCTGGTCAAACTGTATGAGTTTGATCCGGTATGGTTCTGGACACTGTTCTTGATCAACATCTCGGTCGGCAGTCTCACGCCGCCCTTCGGCTACAACCTGTTCGCGGTCAAGGGAGCTGCACCGCAGATGCCGATGCAGACCATCTACGCCGCCGCCTGGCCAATCGTGATCTGCTTCCTGTTCGCGATGCTGATGCTTTATTGGGCACCGTGGCTGACCACCTTCCTGCCGAGCCTGATCTGACCGACCACGACGAGAGACTTCCATGTACCAACTCAATGACATGCCAGCGCAGGTCGCGCCCGAACTGCTGGCCCAGCTCATGCAATGCGAGACGGCCACCATCGGCCACTTTCACACCCACGGCTTCGTCGAACCGGCGATTGCCTCGATGCTGCCCCAGGTGCGCATTGCCGGCACCGCCGTCACCGTCTCACTGCCGCCGGAAGATGGCACCTTGCTCAATCACCTGATGCGGCTAGTGCGCCCCGGTGATGTGCTGATCGTGCATCGTCAGGGCGATCGCCATCGTGCCTGCTGGGGCGGCGTGATGACGGAAGTCGCCTCACGTC
Organism: Cobetia sp. QF-1; assembly: GCF_002213105.1. Classification (NCBI taxonomy): domain Bacteria; kingdom Pseudomonadati; phylum Pseudomonadota; class Gammaproteobacteria; order Oceanospirillales; family Halomonadaceae; genus Cobetia; species Cobetia sp. QF-1. The sequence continues at coordinate 38,227 of NZ_NBVS01000011.1, read as the reverse complement.
TGGGCGTGGCGGGCGTCGTGATCGACGGCATGGCGACCGATGCCGTGACCATTCGCGACAAGCAGTTCCCGGTGTGGAGTCGCGGTGTCGCCTCCCTCACCACCCGCTTCGCCGGCATTGGCGGCGCACTCAACGTGCCGGTCAGCATTGGCGGCGTGGTCGTCAATCCGGGCGATGCCATCCTCGCTGACGAGAGCGGTGTCATCGTCATGGCCCCCTCAGAAGTCTCCGCCATCGCCACCCACGCCATCGAGGTACAACAGGCAGAAGAGGTACTGCTGGCCAAGATCGCCGACGGCGCCTGCCTGCCGGACCTCACCGGCTCCAGCAAGCTGATCGAGGAAGTGAACGCGCGCGGTTGATCGGCTCAGATGTTTGCCTCGGCTGTTCGCTTCAACTGTTCATCCCAATCATGTGAGCCAGCAGGATGCTGGAAACAAAAAGACCACCAGAATCACTCTGGTGGTCTTTTCGGTTGTGGCTTATTGTCGTGGGCTATCACGGCGCTTGGCACGGCCGCACATCAACGCATCGAGCCACAGCATCGAGTCACACCTTTCTCAGAACAGCGTCTTGTCGCGTGCTGTTCTCACGATGTTTTCCCTGCAGTGCTCAGCGATGTCACGTTTTCCATTGTGGGTCTTGCGTCACTTGTACTCTGACAGGATGTCATGCATGTCGCTTTCGGTTACCTGTCGCGCCTCTCTGGCGCGATACGATTCAATGGCGCGGCGTACCGTCGCCGCACTGATGCTCGGTGGGGCTGGCGTATTGCTGTCTGCCACATCGCCCGCGAACGCCGCCCATTTCCAGCATACTCAGATAGTGCTCAATAACCTGGGGGGTAGTTACGGCTTCATCGTGGCGCAGGACATCACGCTTTCGCGGATAGCGGAGCAACATCCAGAACTTCAGGATGAGGTACGTGCCGCCGCGACCGATTTCGACAATGCCTTCCCGAATATCACCCAGCGGCTGACGCGGGCGGTAGAGTCCCTCATCGGGCGCGAGGCGACGGCCAACGCGATGCAGCGCATCGAGACGCGAGTCCACAAGAAATTGGCCGCCATGCTGGCACCAACCGTATTGACGACCGACTTCTCACAGCGCTTCCTCGAGATCCTTCATCGCCGCGCTGAAGGTGATGACATCCCTTCGCCCTACCGCGAATATCTGCTGGCGACCACCTACCAGGATGAGCCGGTCTATGAGCTATACGACGGCTACTATCAGCAATTCAGCACCAAGGGGCATGCCAAATCGAGAGGAGTAGACCTCACATTGCGCCTGCCTGCCTCCTGGGGTGCCAAAGAAAGTCGACAGCCACATATCGTGCAGAAATGGCGCAATCAGGTTGGCACCGGCATGCAACTGATCGTGCTGGAGGTCTATGACCTGGATGGCGCCACCATCAATGCCCAACAGCTAAAGGTGATGCAAGCCAACCAACAGCTCAGCCGATGGGCGCCGCAAGGCAGCGAGATGCTCGACTCTGGCGTCACGACCATCAATCATCGTCCGGGCTACTGGTTTGATATCTCGATGGCACAACAGCATAAAAACAAGCGCACCCTCTCGCATACCCGTCAGTACGGCATCTTCATCAACGACAAGATGGTACGGCTCAGCTGCAGTGCCTATCAGGCGCTGCCGGAGGGCATGTCAGCGGTGAAATCGCCTCGCGATCGGGATTCCAACAGCGAATTCGAGTCACTCAAGACACTGTGTAGTGGAGTGATAAAAGGCTCGGCGGTGATGCAGACATACGAGACCAGCGTCAGCCGTTAAAGAGGATGCTATCTCGTTGCTCCCCCCTGCACTTCTCCCATGAATCCGCCTGATCACCGATATCTCCCTCGCATCATCGTCACGACCCATCACCGGTGGGCCTGCTGATTCGATATCGCCATGACACAGCGACACCAGGGCACACCCATCACCTCGCAGACCCGCGAATACGGCCTCTTCCTCGATGACAAGTTGATCCGCCTGCACTACACCAGCTACCACCCCGCCGCCGACGGCACCGCCTACGCCAAAGCCAAAACAGACCTCACCGTCGAGGAAGGCTTCAGCGAGATCAAGCCGTTATGTGAAGGGGTGATGGGGAGTTTGGTGGTGATGGAGGGAGATTGAGTAAACGTGCTAGATATTTATAACAAATAGAGTGGCGATAGACGACTTACATACATATTGTTCGCATATATTATATTCAGTCTAGGAAAATAGATATCAAAATATCACAATACACCTATTATCAATACAAATCATTATTATCACTAGACCACAACTAAACCCAATCTTCAAATTATAATCACACTAGAGAAAATATAGCCTAGTAATTTTAATTCACTTAACTGTATGAAACCTCAACTTCGATAAAAGTCGATCATTGCTTGGCACATAACTTTATGCCAATGATTTGGAAACATCGCTGCTGTAATAGCTGGCTTAAGAGCCATATCTATTACATCATCGATTGTGTCTCCCCTCGCTAAAGCCACTCTAATTACCTCTTGCAAATACACTAAATTTTGAGCCGCTTTATTGCCATACTTAGTATTCAAATTAAAATCTTCAAAATGCTTTATCGCTCTAACTTTATTAATATCATTCCATTCTCGGGGTGTTTTTACATAGAAGTTAAACCAACCGAGCCCTGTATCATCACATTCGAAATCAGCAAATATCCACTGATCATCAAAGAAGACATCATTATCAATATAAGGCTGTATTAATTGCTCGCCCGCTTTTGTAGCATAACTAGAAGCCTTTCCATCCATATTACAATCACGACACGAAGGAACTAGGTTAGAGGGTAATATTGAAAACTGTGGAAAATGAGATTTAGGTAGGAAATGATCTAAATTTCTAGGTGTCCCTATCCCTCCACAAAAAGGGCATTTTTCTTCAGCTGAATTTAAGATTGCATCATACAATCTACGCGCTGGCTTTTCTTCAAGGACAAAATATCTCTCATATAACTTTACTAGCTCCGGCTTACTCAACTCACAAACAACAGCATCATTTATGTCAGCTTGGTGCAAAAGTGGTTCAATACTATATAGCGAGCCTGAAACCGACATTGCTGCATACTGTTCACCCATTGTTAATAAATCATTTTTACTTGCTAATAACTTGCTTCGCAAGGCTATATTACCATTAATCCCTATACCGCAAGCATCTATTACACCCTCATAATCGAGGTTATTATTTAAGCGCATCATGCGCCATCCCCCCTATCATGATTAGATATGAGACCTTTAAGTATTGCCCGTCCCTCTAGTCCCAATTGGTGCTTAAAGTCATGCAAAATTTCATTGTAGGTTTTATTTTTATCTACCTCCCGTTTTAATATTTCATGAAATCCCGAACTAGTAGCCTCAAGACCAAAGACTTCTCTAGTTAGTATACCAACGTTCTCTGCGAACGTTTCTAAATCTGGCCTTTTTACTCTAACATCAGATCCAATTCGATAAATCTTAGATACACACGATCTCGGTATTTCTTGCAAAACAACAGGCGAATGGGTAGCTATTATTGCTACGCCATTACGATCGTATAGCAAATCTGAAAGAGCTCGAATGAATGAAGACAACAACGGAGGGTGAAGGTGTGCTTCTGGCTCATCTACTAGTATTAATGTTTTTTCTTCTACGGTTGCAACCAAATGAGTAATAGTTAAAAATGTTATAGCATGCCCAGAACTCATAGAGTTTAGTATGGGTGACACTTCATTATAATACTTTAAGATAAATTTGGCATCATCCGGGCATTCACTAATATCCATATCAGAGGAACGAAAAGATTCCAATACATCTCTAAATTTTTCTTCAAGCGACTCAAGCCTCAAGCCATTAAAAATCTCATCATATCTCAATTTATTGATAGCGTGTAACCAACGACTTGTCTTCTTTTTCTCTCTAAAACATTCAATCAATGAACGAGTACAACTCTCAAAAAGACATTCGACACGACTATTCGCGCCTCTATCATTGGGATCTTTTAAACCTATATAAAAATAACGCGCCCCTTTAGAGGAATCCTCTTGATTTTCGGTAATTGCAAATGGATCAAACGCGCTAAATGAAACTGATACAATACTACTAAAATAATCTCTAGAAATTTCTTCATCACAAAAAAAATCCACCTCATAGAATCTAGACTCAGTTTGATCAGGCGCAACTATACTATTTATCATTGAATTTAATACTGTAGTTTTTCCAACTCCATTTCGTCCGATCAATGCGTGTATATTCGTAGCTGGCAAAGAGTTAGCAATAACATCAAACTCAAGCTCTAGCCCTCCAAAGTCATCTTTAACTGGCCGTATAAACTTAAAATTATAGTTGGTAACTTCAGCAAGACCATTTAATACTCTACGAAACTGACCTTTGACTAAAGATATACTAACGTTTCTTAATAGTGAGACTCCAAACACTTCTTCATCTCTCACTCTATCAAGTATAAGTGGATCATAAACCACATCACGCAATCCAACTAAAATCTCATTAGAACAATATACCTCTAAGGTTGACAGTTTTTTATAAAAATCAACACTTTCACCCAAGGAGAAAAAATTGCTATCTAACTGCTCAAATTTTTTCGGTATTACTGAGTAAGTACTTATTTCTTCAACTTGGCCTTCAAAACCTATCTTGACCCTACCTAGATTATGATACTCACCTGCTAGGTCAACCAATACAGCATCAAACATAGTTATAAATGAATAATCATTCCAATTATCTTTTATTAAATAAACCCCAGATTCTGGTGGCAGATTCCACGGACCATCAATAATGTTGAATAACATTGCAACCTCATATCGCCCGATATATTATGGTTTATTCTGCAAATAGATATTGTGCTTTTTTAAAATTCTTACTATGGAAGGCTGACTAATACCTGCCCTTTTGGCTATCGCATAGGTACTGGGCAGCTCAGCAGCCATCTCGCGTAACCATTGCGCTTCAATACGTGCCAAGCCTTCCTTGAGAGTTTCATTGGGGCCGAGTTTGGGTATTGGCATGGCTACCGCCCCCTCAGCGGTAGGCTCTGAGAGGGAGTTGTCACTATGTAAGGTATCGGCAGTGATAAAACTATCATTAACGCCTATTCCATTAGATTTTTCATTACTGAAGCCAAATGAATTGCCTAGTCCATTAGCGTTATTCGTGGAACAAGTGTTGAGCAGCGATTGTACTGAGTCGTTGTCGATGACATCACTGGGGGCGCTGAGCCAGGCGCGTTCCAGCCAGTTTTCGAGTTCGCGGATATTGCCGAGCCAGTCCTGGCGCATGAGGACAGGCCAGAGCGAGGCGTCGAGAAGCTTGTCACGCCCGTGGCGGGTATTGAGACGTGCGAGGTGTTGTTCGACCAGCGAGGGAATATCTTCGCGACGTTCACGAAGCGGCGGCAGGCTGACGGGTAGCACATTGATGCGGTAGTAGAGGTCCAGCCGGAACTGGCCCTGCTCGACGCGGGCGGCGAGGTCTTGATTGGTGGCGACGACCAGCCGGAAGTCGGCGCGGCGAGTGGTGGTGTCACCCAGCCGTGTGATTACGCCATCCTGAATCACCTTGAGCAGCTTGGTCTGCGTGGCCAGCGGTAGCTCGCCGATTTCATCCAGAAACAACGTGCCGCCTTCGGCCTGCTCCATCAGGCCCGCCTTGCCACGATTGCCTGCGCCAGTGAAGGCACCGGGTTGATAGCCGAACATCTCCGACTCGAACAGGCTTTCCGGAATCGCCCCACAGTTGACCTCGATGAACGGCCCCTTGGCGCGATCGCTCCAGCGATGCAGTTGATGCGCAAACGCCGTCTTGCCGACACCAGACTCGCCCAGCATCAACACGGTGGCACTGGTAGACGCGACACGCTTGAGCAGCAACGCTATCTCGCGCATCACCGGACTGCAGACTTTCAGCTCGCCCATGTCGGTCAGCAGGTCCTGTTCTTTCTGCTCCTCTCTCTGCTCTGCCCTCTGTCCCTCATCGTCGTACTGACTCACATCACCGGAACGCCCCGATATCGCTGACACCCGCGACAGCTCACCGCCACGCGTATTGCGCCGCAGGTGATCACTGAAGCGCTGCTGGAGCACGGCATATTCCTGCTGCAACAGCTGAATGTCGGTGAGGTCCATCGAGCGGCTGACCACGCACTCAAGCCGCCCCTCGACAAATACCGGATGCGCCTGCGCGACAACCCGCCGCCCTGTGGCCGTCAGCTGCATCATCTGTACCGTGCGTCCCGTGCGCAGCACTTCAAGACTGATGGAAGGCTTGAGCACGCCACTGGCTTCCAGCTCATGCACGTTGGCCGCGCATAGCGCTTCACGCGTCATGCCATACACCGCCGCGGCACCGGGGCTGACATCCAGCACCTGGCCGTCCGCGCTCACCACGAAGTAGTGGTCATGGGCGGTGTCGATGATGGTCTTGAGGGTCTGACGGTCGAGCTCTGACATCGCAGCCACCTGGAGAGTGATCCATTTATGAATCGATGATACATAAATGGATCACTGTAGGCATTCCTGATGATCCATAAATGAATCGATTTATAAAAAATAGATAAAAAACAGACGACTAAAAGTTGGCACACTTACTGCAATACTAGAATATGCGCCGCAGTATTCACTCGGGCCTACAACGACAATACACCGCTCGTCCTCTTCATCCGACGAGCGATACAGGACTACCGGAGAGTTTCATGAGCGAATTCAATCAGCCGTTGGGCGGCAACGACATGCCACGTTTCGGCGGCCCGGCCACCATGATGCGTCTGCCAACTCAAGAGACGGCCAAGGATCTTGATGTGGCCTTCATCGGTATTCCGCTGGATATCGGCACCTCCAACCGTCCCGGCGCCCGTTTTGGCCCGCGCCAGATTCGCGATGAATCCCGCATGCTGCGCCCTTACAACATGGCCACCCGCGCCGCGCCCTTCGATAGCCTGCAGGTGGCGGACATCGGCGATGTGCCGATCAACACCTTCCACCTGCCCAAGAGCATGGACATCATCGAGAAATTCTACGATGAAGTACTCAGCCATGATTGCGTGCCGCTGACGCTGGGCGGTGACCACACCGTCACTCTGCCGGTGCTGCGGGCCATCGCCAAGAAGCACGGGCCGGTCGGCCTGATCCACATCGATGCCCACGCCGATGTGAATGACCACATGTTCGGCGAGCCCATCGCCCACGGCACGCCGATTCGCCGCGCCCAGGAAGAAGGCCTGCTCGACAGCACGCGTGTGGTGCAGATCGGCCTGCGCGGCACTGGCTACTCCGCCGATGATTTCGACTGGTGTCGTCAGCAGGGCTTCCGTGTCGAGACCGCCGAGATGTGCTGGTTCAAGTCACTCGCGCCGCTGATGGCCGAAGTGCGCGACATGATGGGCGATCGCCCCGTCTACATCACCTTCGACATCGATGGCCTCGACCCCTCCGTGGCACCGGGTACCGGCACCGTGGAAGCCGGCGGCCTGACCATGCCGCAGGGCATGGAAATCGTGCGCGGTGCGCGTGGCCTCAATATCGTCGGCGGTGATTTGATGGAAGTCTCTCCGCCCTACGATACCAGCGGCAATACGGCACTGATGGGCGCGACCCTGCTTTACGAAATGCTGTGTGTGCTGCCGGGCGTAGTGCAGCGCGACTGAGTCGTACTCGACTGGCAAGAGCTTCGTGCTGCCCGCTTGATCGTCCCGTCAGGCGAGAAGCGCACAGTCTCAAGACCTGCCAATGCATTGCCCTGCGACAGTCTCATGAAAGTATTCATTAAAAACAAAGCGTTAACGAAGCCTGACCATTATAAAAAGACCAAGGTGACTTACCATGTCCTCAAGCATTGATCCGACGGCGGCTACCACGCCGTCCTCTGTTGATCAGCCTCCGCGCTCCGATCAGCCGAAAACGACACAGAAAACGACACAGAAAACGACACAGAAAACGACACAGAAAACAATAATCGCCACGGCCCCCGCCCCGTTGAGCAAGCGCGGCCTGATCAAGTTCCTGGTACCATCAATTATCGGCGTCTCCTTCTTCCTGGTGCCGTTCAGCGTCGGCGACACCATCAATATCGGCATGGGCCTGATGGCTGACTGGCTCAAGGCGTCGCTCGGCGACTCTCTGCCCGCCATCGCCGTCGTCGTGCTGTGCCTCTCCGTGCTGTTGACAGCCTTCGTCAAGGTTGCCAAGCCGAGTTGGGCCAGACAGGGCGCTGCCCACGAGCTATTTGATGTGTCTGCCGTCTGGTTCGGCATGCGGGCACTCGGCGCAATGTTCGCGCTGATGACCTACTTCCAGTGGGGGCCGACCGCCGTCACGGCGGCCTTCACCGGCGGCGTGATGCTCAATGACCTCGCGCCGGTGCTGCTGACCTTCTTCTTCTTCGCGGCGATTCTACTGCCGCTGCTGGTCGATTTCGGCTTCATGGAATTCATCGGCAGTCTGGTATGTCGCCCGTTTCGCGCCATCTTCAATCTGCCCGGCCGTAGCGCCATCGATGCCACCGCATCATGGATGGGGTCTGGCACCGTCGGCGTATTGATCACTACCCAGCAGTATGAGCAGGGCTTCTACAACCAGCGCGAAGCCGCGGTGATCGCGACCAACTTCTCAGTAGTCTCGATTGCCTTTGCCCTGCTGATCACCAGCTTCATGAACATCAATCACCTGTTCGTGCCCTTCTACCTGACCGTCATCGTGGCGGGCTTGATTGCCGCGGTCATCGTACCGCGCCTGCCGCCGCTGTCACGCAAGAGCAATAGCTATCATGAGCCGGTCGGTTGCCAGATCTCTGAAAAGAATCAGACTGACGGCAGTGAACTGCGCTTCGCCCTCAGCATGGCCGTGGCTCGCGCCGAATTTGCACCGGGCCCACTGAAACTGGCGAAGACAGCCGGTATCAATGTGGCCGATATCTTCCTGGGGCTGTTGCCGGTCGTGATCGCCATCGGTACCGTCGCGCTGATGCTGGCCGAGTTCACCCCCGTGTTCACCTGGCTGTCCTATCCGATGATTCCGCTGCTGGAACTGCTGCAGATTCCCCACGCAGCCGAGGCGGCACCTGCTACGCTGGTCGGCTTTGCTGACATGTTCCTGCCGGCGGTGCTGGCCAAGGATATCGACAGCGAACTGACGCGCTTCGTGATCGCCTGCCTGTCACTGACCCAGTTGATCTACATGTCCGAGATCGGCGCGCTACTGCTCAAGTCAAAGATTCCGCTCAAGCTGTGGGAACTGGTCGCCATCTTCCTGCTGCGTACGCTGATCACTCTGCCGATCATCGCCTTCATCGCGCACATGTTCGTGTTCTGAGTCACGCGGGCACTCGACTTGTTTCTCATCTCATACGGGAGCACCACGGTGCTCCCGTCATTGGAATAACCTGCCATGACCTGTGCTGAATTGTTGATTCGACTACTACGTGATACCTACGGCGTGGATACCGTGTTCGGCATCCCTGGCGTGCATACCATCGAGCTCTATCGTGGTTTGGAAGAGAAGCGTGGCCTAACAGACGATGCCACTGACAAGACCATCCGCCACGTCACGCCGCGCCACGAACAGGGCGCTGGCTTCATGGCCGATGGTTACGCACGCGCCACCGGCAAGCCGGGCGTGTGCTTCATCATCACCGGCCCGGGCATGACCAACATCACCACCGCGATGGGCCAGGCACTGGCCGATTCCATCCCGATGCTGGTGATTTCCAGCGTCAATCGTAGCGATACGCTGGGTCGCGGTCAGGGCCGTCTGCATGAGCTACCCAGCCAGCAGCAGCTGATCGCGGGCGTTGCTCGTTTCAGCCATACCCTGCTTGATCCATCGGCGCTGCCAGAAGTGCTGGCCCGTGCCTTTGCACTGTTTGAGGGTGCACGTCCCGGCCCGGTGCACATCGAGATTCCCATCGACCTGTTTCCCGCGGAAGTCGAGCCGCCACATGGCCGCGCATCGCATGAGTGGACTCGCCCGCGCATTGGCCGCACCGCACCCGACCCCGTGCTGATCGATGCCGCGGTCGAGCTGCTCAACGGCGCCAAGCGCCCACTGGTGTTGCTCGGCGGTGGCTGTGTCGCAGCTCCAGACGCTGCGCGTCAACTGGTGGAGATACTGGATGCCCCGACCGTCGTCACGGTAAATGCCAAGGGCTTGCTGGGCGCTGCTCATCCATTGGATCTCGGTGCCAATGCCTCACTGCCAGCGGTGCGCGAACTGGCACGTGATGCCGATGTGGTACTGGCGATCGGCACCGAGCTGGGCGAGACAGACTATGACGTCGTCTTCGATGACGGCTTCGTGATTGGTGGCAAGCTGATTCGCATCGATATCGATCCTGAGCAGCTGGGCCGCAACCAGCACGCCACCTTGGCGATGGTCGCCGATGCAGGACTGGCGCTGGAGATATTGGCCAAGCGCTGCAGTGAAGCAAGCAAACACACGCCCAATGGCTCAAGCGATGGCTCAACCAGGGGCGCGCAGATCACCGCTACCGCACTGGAAGCGCTCGCACTACCGACAGACCCGGCCTTCGCACCCTACGTGCCGCTGTTCGACACCTTGCAGCAATCACTGCCAGAGGCCATCTGGGTCGGTGATTCCTGCGCGACCGTCTACGCTGCCAATCATCTGGTCAGCCAGCCGGCGCCGCGGCGCTACTTCAACTCCGCGACCGGTTACGGCACCCTTGGCTATGGCCTGCCTGCCGCAATGGGCGCGACGCTCGGGCGTCCTGACCTGCCGGTGATCGCGTTGGTCGGCGATGGCGGCATCATGTTCACGTTGAGTGAGCTTGCCTGCGCGGTGGAAGAGCAGCTGCCCGTCGTCATCGTGCTGTGGCACAACCAGGGTTATGAAGAGATTCGCCGCTTCATGGACAACGCCGGCGTCACCCGTCTGGGCGTCGACATCCAGGCACCCGACTTCCAGCTGATCGCCCAAGGCTTCGGCTGTGCCGCCGTGCGTGTCGACTCGCCGGACAGCCTGACCCGTGCACTGACCGAACGAAATGCCAAGGCACCGCTGCTGGTAGAAATAGATGCGGCCGCGTGGTGCCATCACGTACGCTAGATCATCAGCCTGTCACCTCATTGGCACTTTCATCCGCTTCATGGCGTCACCGTCTCAAGGAATTCACATGCAACAGCTCGATCAGCAGACTCTCGGCAATCAGTGTCTCCATCAATTCATCAACAACCAGTGGGTCAAGAGCCACGGTGAGCGCCATCTGGCCGTGACCAACCCGTATGAGGAGAGCGTGATTGCCGAGGTGACTGCCGGTGATCCCCGTGATGTCGATGCTGCCGTCGAGGCCGCCGCCATTGCCTTCGAGGGCTGGCAGACATTGAGTGGCGCCGAGCGCGCCGTGTATCTGGAGGCCTTCGCGGAGGGCCTGACGACCCGTCGTGAGGCGCTGGTCGAACTATCGGTGCGCAATAACGGCAAGATTCGCGCCGAAGCCGAAATCGATCTCGACGATGCCATCGGTTGCTATCGCTATTACGCCGAGCAGGCACGTGCACTGGATGCCCGTCAGGGCGTCGCGGTGGAGCATGATGTCGAGGGCTACGCCGGACATTGCTACCAGGAACCCGCCGGTGTCGTCGGGCTGATCACGCCGTGGAACTTCCCGCTGGTCACCAGTGCCTGGAAGGTCGCTCCCGCGCTTGCGGCGGGCTGCACGCTAGTCATCAAGCCGTCTGAGGTAACCCCGCTGCCGGAGCAAGTAATGGCCGAGATTGCGCTGGAAGCCAAGCTGCCCGCCGGCGTATTCAACCTGCTGCACGGTGATGGCGAAGGCATCGGTGGCCCGCTGACGCGTCATCCGCGTATCGACAAGATTTCCTTCACTGGCAGCAATGTGGTCGGCGAGAAGGTAATGCAAGCCGCTGCCTGCGGCATTCGCGGAGTATCACTGGAGCTGGGCGGCAAGTCGCCCATCATCGTGTTGGAAGATGCCAACATTGAGGAAGCCGCTGACTGGGTCATGGCAGGTATCTACTTCAATGCTGGGCAGATCTGTTCTGCCACCTCGCGCCTGCTGGTGCATGAAGCCGTCGCCGATGATCTGCACGCCGCGCTTGCCAAGCGCATCGATGCGCTGGTGCTGGGCGATCCAATGGATGCCGCGACCCAGATGGGCCCGATGACCAGCGCACGCCAGCGTGACACCGTGCTGAATTATCTGGACGTGGCACGCGAAGAAGGCCTGACCGTGCTGCGCGATGGTACGCATCGTACCTTGCCGGCACAGGGCTACTTCGTGGCGCCGACACTCTTCACCGAGGTACCGCTGGAGAGCCGTCTGTGGCGTGAAGAGATCTTCGGGCCGGTGCTGTGTTCGCACACCGTGGCTAATGAAGCCGAGGCGATCCGCCTGGCCAATGACAGTGACTATGGCCTGGTCGGTACTGTCATCAGTGGCGATGCCAAACGTGCTCGTGCCGTGTGCCGCCGTCTGCGTACCGGTGTAACGTGGTACAACAGCGAGCAGATTCCACTGGTTCAGGCCAGCTGGGGTGGCTTCAAGCGCAGTGGTATCGGCCGCGAGCTTGGCCCGTGGGGACTGGCAGGCTATCTGGAAGTGAAGCACATCATCGGCCCAGTACTCGACTGAACCGGGCTACATTGAGCTGCACTGCACTGGAATGAACAGGACTGGAGTGAACAGGACTGATCAGTCTCTGAGCATCGCCCGCTGACTGGGCGGCATGGTTAGCGCTCGCAACAGAACTCACAAGACAGAACGTGGCTAATAGAACGTAGCTAACAGAACGTAAAGAAAAACGCCCCGACTCTGCCACTGGCAGGCTCGGGGCGTTTTGGTCTATCGCGGGTCATTCAATCAAGTCATCTCGCTCACTATCCGTTCAGCGCCGCTGTCTGGCTGACGCCATCCCGCGCGCAGGCCTGTCCGCAATGGCTGCCATGAATGCTGAGCGCCTGCCAGGCATCGAAGGTGCTGAGATAGATCTCGCCGCCAAGATTCTCTGGCAGATCAGAGCACTTGAGGCGGTCCATCACCGGCCCTTTCACTTCACTAAGATGCAGCTTCACTCCTGCCGCTGTCATGCGCTCGTTGATGACTTCGAGGCTTTCCAGTGCCGAGGCATCAATCAGATTGACGGCCTGACAGGCCAGCACCAGATGGCGCAGCGAGGGACGGTCGGCCGTCAACGCCAGCACGGTGTCTTCCAGGTAGCGCGCATTGGCGAAATAGAGACTCTCATCGATACGCAGAATCGCCAATTCAGGATCAGTCTCCACCGCGTGACGCTCGACATTGCGAAAGTGCTCGGTTCCCGACACACGCCCGACCAAGGCACTGTGGGGCTGACTGGTACGCTTGAGATACAGGACCAGTGAAATCACCACTCCCGCCAGGATGCCACTCTCGACGCCATGCACCAGTGTCACGATCAGCGTGATCGCCAGTGCTGCGCCATCCCCCCGTGAATAGCGGAAGGTACGTTTGATGGCCGCGATATCGATCAGACTGGTGGTCGCCACGATGATGATGGCCGCCAGTGTGGCGCGCGGCAGCCATGCCAACCAATCGGTGAGCAGCAGACTCGCCAGCAGGATGCCGAGCGCCGTGAAGGCACCCGCCAGCGGTGTCGCGGCACCGGCATCGAAGTTGACTACCGAACGCGACAGCCCGCCGGACACCGGCATGCCACCGCTGATACCGGCGCCCATGTTGGAAAGCCCCAGCGCGATCAACTCCTTGTCGGGATCAATGCGCTGACGACGACGCGCGGCCAGTGTCTGTGCCAGTGCCAACGACTCGACGAACCCCACCACGCTGATCAACAGCGCCGACATCAGCAGGCCAGACCAGTCGTGGCTGACGAATGACGGCAGGCTGATCACCGGCAAACCGGCCGGAACAGCACCGACCAGGGCCATGCTGTGCTCTGCGTTCTGATCTCCCAGGTTCAATCCCCACGCCAGCAGGCTGGAGGCGATCACCGCGATGATCGGGGTCGTCTTGCAGCACATGCCTGCCGTTGTTTCGCTCAGCCCCAGCGCCATCACTCCATTCTTGAGATGACGGCGCGCCAGAATGAGTCCCGCCCAACATCCCAGCCCGATGGTCAGTGTCGGCAGATGAATGCCTATCCCTGTTGGCAGCGCCAGCAGCGACTGGCCCATCTCGATCAGATTGCCGCCTTTGAGACTCAGTCCGCTCAAGGGCCCTAGCTGACTGGCGATGATCAGAATGCCAGACGCTGTCATGAAACCTGAGATCACCGGATGGCTGATGAAATTGACCAGCGCCCCGAGGCGCAACAGCCCCATCGTCACCAGCAGCGCGCCTGACACCAGCGCCAGTAGCAGCGCGGCACCCAGCATCTCAGGAGTGCTCAACGCTGCACCATCAACCCCCGTCATACCCGCGATGGCCGAGGCTGTCATCAATGAGATAATCGCCACCGGCCCCACCGCCAGCGTGCTACTGGTGCCGAATAGCGCATACAGCACCAACGGCAACATGCTGGCATACAGGCCCACCTGGGCGGGCAGTCCCGCCAACAGCGCATACGCCAGTGCCTGCGGCACCAGCATGACGCTGACGATCACTGCGGCCAGCAGGTCGCGCCCGAAACTCTGGCGATCATAATGTTCCAACCAACCCGCCAGAGGTAGCCAGCGGGCGAGTGTACGGCTATCCGCTCCGCGAGCCTGCTCAGACATCACGTGACGCCGGACGCGCCAGCCACTCGTGTCCCTTGAGCATCATGTTCCAGTAGATGAACGGCAGCCCGCGTGACTTGAGCTGCCAGGCAAGCCGTGTCGGGCGCGTGCCGTCATTGATCCACTTAGGGAACGTGGGTTGAAGTTCGCCGCCGTAACCGAACTCCGCCAGCACGATGCGGCCATTCTCGACCGTCAACGGGCAAGAACCATAACCGCGATAACCGGCCACAAGTGCACCACCGGCCAGGGTCGCAAGCAGATTCTCAGCCACCACAGGTGCCTGCTTGCGCACTGCAGCGGCCGTCTTGGCGTTGGCGGTGCCACTGACATCACCCAGCCCGAAGATATCGGCATGCGTCACGTGTTGCAGGGTCTCCGGCTCGAGATCCAACCAGCCACCGGCATTGGCCAGGCTTGATTCGGCAATCAATGCGGGAGCCTTCTGGGGCGGCACTACGTGCAGCATGTCGAAGGATTGCTCGACGATCTGCGGCTCTCCTCCCTCTTCGGTCGCCGGCACCTCAAAGCGAGCCGTCTGCGTTTCGCCATCAACGGAGATCAGGCGCTGGTTGAACTGCACGTCAATGCCATAGCCCTTGACGGCCTCTTCCAGCGCCGGCACATAGGCCGGTACACCGAACATCACGCCGCCCGCATTGTGGAAGGTGACGTTCAGCTGACCGAGCACTCCTTCACGCTGCCAGTGATCACAGGAAAGATACATCGCCTTCTGAGGAGCACCGGCACACTTGATCGGCATTGGCGGCTGGGTGAATAGCGCCTTGCCGCCCTTGAGAGTCTGCACCAGCTCCCAGGTATAAGGGGCGAGATCGTAACGGTAGTTGGAGGTCACGCCATTCTTGCCCAAGGTGTCTTCCAGACCCTCGATGGCGGCCCAATCAAGCTCAAGGCCAATGGCAACGACCAGCCGGGTATAGCTGAGCTTGCGGCCATCGCCGAGCATGACTTCATGCGCTTCGGCATCAATCGCCATCACCGATTCGCGATACCAATGCACGCCCTTGGGCATTACCGCCTGCATCGGCTTGCGCGTGTATTCCGGCGTGAAGATACCGCCACCAACCATCGTCCAGCCTGGCTGATAGCTGTGCTGCTCAGCGGGTTCGACGATGGCGATATCCATGTCCGATTGGCGCTTGAGCAGGCTGGCCGCGACGGCAATACCGCCAGCACCGCCGCCCAGAATCACTACCTTGTGAGCATTGGGCGGAATCGTGACTGACGCCGTAGCATGTGAAGGCTGTGCGGACGCTGACTCGGTGACTGGGTTGTTCATCCGTGACTCCTGAAAAAGAAAAGGAACATGTGTCGGTAAGAAGTTTACGTCATTCACTTACATCATTCGCTGAGACCCACGCTGTCGCCACGCAGAAGCGCTGCCTGAACCACGAATGCCGACTGCCATCTGCACCACTCAAAAGTGATTGAGGGGAATCTTGAGATAGACCTGCCCATTGGCTTCCACCGGCGGCATCTGCCCGGCGCGCATGTTGACCTGAACCGCTGGCAACATCAGGCGCGGCATACCCAAGCCTGCATCACGCGTGGAGCGCATGCTGACGAAGGCCTCCTCATCAATGCCTTCATGGACATGTACGTTGTGCTGACGCTGCTCGCCCACGGTGGTTTCACAGCAGAAACCTTCACGCCCGTCTGCCGAATAATCGTGGCAGAGGAATAATCGCGTGTCTGCGGGTAGCGCCAATACCTTGTGAATCGAACGATACAGCGTGCGTGCATCGCCACCGGGAAAATCACAGCGCGCGGTGCCGTAATCCGGCATGAATAGAGTATCACCCACGAATACCGCATCCCCGATCACATAGCTGACACAGGCGGGCGTATGACCCGGCGTATGCAATATTCGGCATTCAAGCGCACCAATCGCCAAGCTATCACCCTCTTCCAGCAGTCGATCAAACTGGCGACCATCGCGGGCAAAACCGGACTCGGCGGCGAAGATATCAGCAAAGATGTCCTGCACTTCACGAATACGTGCGCCGATCGCCAACTGACAACCCAGCGTGTCTTTCAAATAGGCGGCCGCCGAGAGGTGGTCCGCGTGCACATGCGTCTCGAGAATCCACTCCACTTCCAGTGACTGCGCCGCGATATGGGCCAGCAGAGCATCAGCAGAATCGGTCTTCGTCTTGCCGGCGGGATAATCGAAATCCAGTACCGGGTCGATGATCGCGCAGCGGCGCGACTGCGGGTCACACACCAGATGAGTGAAGGTGTTGCTGTCCTTGTCAAAGAAGCTGGTGACATCAGGATGTAGGGTAGAGGGCGCCATAGGTGCATACCTCGTAGGTCAGATCGTGTCGGAAAACTGACTTCAGGTTACGCCTCAATCGCACGAGATGCAAAATAATGAATAACGTTATTCCTATATGGAATAAATGAATATGTGTACTGATAACTAATTGATATTATTTGCTTAACCCAATATGAACAGCACTGTAACGGCGGCAGATACCGTCGCCTTCATACAAGGTCTAGCAGATACACATGAAAGAGACATGCCAAGCTAATTTACAAGGTGACTCGATTCATCTTAAGCTAAAAGTGGTCAATCATCTCTCATCGGACGAGAAACTCTCATGTCTAGAATTCTGCAATGGTCGATAACGGTCGCGCTGGCCGGCTTTCTGTTCGGCTTCGATACCGCCGTCATTTCTGGCGCGGATACCTCCTTGCAACAGCTGTGGGAGCTGAGTGACCTGTCGCATGGCCTCATCATCATGTCGATGGCGTTATGGGGCACGGTGATTGGCGCCATCTTCGGCAACTGGCCGACGGATCGCTTTGGCCGTCGTGCGACGCTGATCGGCATCGGTGTGCTCTATCTCGTCTCGGCACTGGGCTCAGCGCTGGCAACCGATCCTTATATCTTCTCCTTCTTCCGCCTGTTGGGGGGCCTGGGTGTCGGTGCCTCTTCCGTGGCCGCACCGATCTATATCTCCGAGATTGCGCCACGTGCGCGACGCGGAGCGCTGGTCGGGCTTTATCAGTTCAATATCGTGTTGGGTATCCTGATCGCCTTCGTGTCCAACTACTTCATCGGCTTCATCGAGGGCGAGAACTGGCGCTGGATGCTGGGCGTCGAGGCGATTCCAGCGGCGATCTATCTGCTGATGATCTGCAAGGTGCCACGCAGCCCTCGTTGGCTCATCCTGCAACGCAACGATGAAGCCGCTGCCGGTGAAGTGATCAGGATGATCGACCCCAACGCGAATATCGCAGAAGAAGTCGCCATCATTCGCGGCACCGAGTCCCCCGAATCCGTCGGCAAGCACACTCGCCTGTTCGCGTGGCGCTACCGTCTTCCCGTGCTATTCGCCTTCCTGATCGCCGCCTTCAACCAACTGTCGGGTATCAACTTCATCATCTATTACGCGCCGCGAATTCTCGCCGAGGCACAACTCGAGACGAGCGCGGCTCTGCTCTCGACCGCGGGTATCGGCCTGATCAATCTGGTCTTCACCATGCTGGGCATGTCACTGATCGACAAGCTGGGCCGCCGCACCTTGATTCTGATCGGCTCAGCCGGCTATCTGCTTTCGCTGTGCCTGATCTCATGGGCGTTCTACCTCCAGGATTTCAGCGCTCTCGACGGTTATGGCGTGCCGGTATTGCTGGGCGTGTTCATCGCGGCCCATGCCATGGGCCAGGGCGCGGTGATCTGGGTGTTCATCTCCGAGATATTCCCCAACAAGGTACGTGCCTTGGGCCAGTCCTTTGGCAGCTCCGTGCATTGGGTCTTCGCGGCACTGATCGCCCTGCTGATGCCCGCCATTCTCAGCCAGTTCAGTGGCGGCCCAGTGTTCGCCTTCTTCGCGGTGATGATGCTGCTACAGCTGATCTTCGTGCTGTTCTTCATGCCGGAAACAAAAGGCGTCTCACTTGAAGACCTGCAGGGCCGACTGATTCGCCCCTCGCGCAAGGAACAAGCCGAGCAGGACGCGGCGTTACAAGCACAGCGCAGCTGATTCGCACGACTGAACCCACAGGGCGAAGCCCTCGTCTAACGCTCTATCGCTTTTCTTATCGACACCCCGCCCTGTGCGGGGTGTTTGCGTTTCTGGGCCCCTGATTTCAGTACTTCTTGCTCCCACCCTTGCAGGGCATGTCCCACGTATCGGGGCTGATGCACCATACGTATCGGTATCCACCAGAGGCATCTGAGCGGGTACGGCCTCCGAGATAACCATCAAGGTTGCGTGTGCTCAGCGTGTAATTCGCTGCATGCCAACAGGCGCCCCAGTCAAGTTGATGCAAGAAACATTACAGACATATTCTTTAGTAGCGACAGCCTTGCGGAGGAACGAAAAACAGTGAAATCATTCATCCGAAACGTTTCGGATAACAGTTTTTAACGTTATTGCTGCTCAAGGATTCTGGCCATGCCACCCAACATCACGCTCAAGCATCTCGCCAGCCAACTGGGACTCTCAGTGACAACCGTTTCCAGAGCACTAGGCGGGTTCGAGGATGTCAGTGTCGCCACCCGTGAGCGAGTTCAGGCTTTTGCCAATGAAGTAGGCTACCAGCCCAACCAGAGCGCACGCCGCTTGAAGACCGGTCGCACCTCATCGGTGGGCTACATCATGAACGGTGCCCAGGGCGACTTTCGCGATCAATTCAACACGCGGTTATTGGTTGCGCTGGGCCAGGCACTACATGACGCCGCACCGGAACATGACCTGATCGTCACCACTGTGCCGGAAGATCGCGACGAGCTGGATACCTACAAGCGCTTCATCGACGGCGGCAAGGTGGATTCCTTCGTGGTAGCACGTACCCGTATTCAGGACCCCCGCGTCGACTTCCTGCTCGAAAGCGGTTTCCCCTTCGTCACCCACGGACGCACAGGCCGTGCTGATGAACATGCCTGGGTAGATACCAACGCGACCGATGGATTTGTCAGAGCCACTCGTTACCTGATTGATAGCGGCCATCGAGACATCCTGTTCCTGAACTTCTTCAGTGACCTCTACACGGCGGTAGAACGTGAGAAGGGCTATCACGATGCCATGCAGGCGGCCAAACTGACTCCCATGTCACGCCATTGCCAACATGGGTATGCCAGCGCCTACCAGGCCGCTTGCGAAGCATTGTCCAGCGCTACCCCACCCACGGCTTTCGTATGTGCCAGCGATATCTTCGCCTACGCCGTGATGGAAGCAGCCACTGAATCGGGACGCGTGCCTGGCAAGGACCTCGCCATCATCGGCGCGGATAACCTGCCCGCCCAGATGTATCGTCAGCCGAGTCTCAGCACGCTGGAAGTGTCCTTCGAATCCGTCAGTCAGGCGCTGATCGAACTGGTGTTGGCTCCCGCGGGTGGCACACCGCGTCATCGTTGCTTCGACTACGAACTCCTGCTGCGCGATACCACCGGTTGATCAATCGACCTCGCCGACATGTTTCAACAGCACGCCTGACAAGTACAACGACACCCGAGAAGGGAGAGCTCCATGCGCAAGACGCCAATTGCCCTCACATTGATGGCACTGCTGGGTAGCACGCCCGCCATGGCTGATATCAATTTCTTCAGCACCCAGGCCAGACCGCTGGAGGAAGCCCAGCAGATGCGCGAGATCGCGCTGGCGCCTTATGGCGAGGCCGTGAATTACATGCCCCAGGAGGCGGGTACCTTCCTGTCGCGCCTTGAAGCTGAGAAAGGCAGCGCGAATGGTGCACTGGATGTGTTGGGCGGGCTGCATGGTGAGCTTGGCTCGCTGACGCCAGCGGTATTGGCCCCTCTCGATGACCTGATGAGCACACTGGGTGAGCAGGGTATCAGTGAGCAGTATCTGTCACTCGGCAAGTTGGGGGGCGAGCAGCAGCGCTACATCCCCTGGATGCAGGCCACCTACATCATGGCGGCCAGTCGCAAGGCGCTGCCCTACCTGCCCGAAGGCGCGGACCTCAATGCGTTGAGCTACGACGAGCTACTGGCCTGGGGACGTAATATCGAGGCTGCCACCGGACAGCCGAAACTGGGCTTTCCCGCGGGTCGCAAGGGACTGATCCATCGCTTCCTCGAGGGCTATCTCTATCCCTCCTTCACCCATTCGGTGGTGCGTGAATTCCGCAGTGATGATGCCGTCGCGATGTGGCAAAAGTTCCGCGAGATCTGGGCCGTGACCAATCCGCGCTCTACCGCCTTTGGCTTCATGCAGGAGCCATTGCTCAACGGCGAAGTCTGGGTCGCCTTCGACCACACGGCGCGATTGAAGGATGCCTTCAACAAGCGACCCGATGATTTCGTGGCCTTCCCTGCCCCCGCTGGCCCCAGCGGACGTGGCTACATGCCGGTGGTCGCCGGACTGGCCGTGCCCGCCAACGCACCTGCGCCAGACGCTTCGCGCAAGCTGATTCAGTACCTGATGACGCCTGAGGCTCAGATTCGCACTCTGCGCGCCACCAACTTCTTCCCCGTGGTGGCAACCGAGCTTCCCGATGACCTGCCCGCCAGCATCCGCATGTCCGGCAAGGCCGTCGCCACCCAGTCCTCAGCCGAGGATGCCGTGCTGTCACTGCTGCCCAGCGGCCTTGGCAAGCAATCGGGGCTATTCAACAAGATCTATCGTGACGCCTTCGTACAGATCGTGCTGCGCGATGCCGACATTCACGAGACGTTGGATATCCTCGCGCCGCGCCTACAGGCCCTGATTGACAAGTCGGGCGCTGGCTGTTGGTTGCCGGATGCTCCCAGCGATGGTCCCTGTCCCGTCAAATGACTCCGCCTCTTCCACCAGAACTGCAAGACAGTCGCTGATTCGCAAGCCTGCAGAACATCGATGTTGCCGTAAGTTCACAAGCACCATAAGCGCCCTCAAGAGTCGACATGACAGTACGCCAACCCCTGTCGTGTCTGCTCTCTGCCATCCACCATCACAACAATCAAAGGTGAGCACTGATGAAGCACAATCGCTGGCTACCTTATTACTTGATCGCTCCCAGCCTGCTGTTCATGGGCGCATTCTTTCTCTATCCCTTTCTGCAGATCTTTGCTGAAGCCTTCACCAACAGTGACGGCGGCGTGGGGCTGGGCAACTTCAGTCGCATCATCAGTGATTTCAATTTCTGGCCTTCGCTCACCAACACTTTACTGCTGACCGGGGTCGTCGTGCCGGTCCAGCTGGTCATGGCCATCGGCATGGCATTGATGGTGACCAAGATGAACAAGGGTCGCGACAGCATCCTCTACATCTGGACCATCCCGCTGGGCATCTCCGATCTGGCCGCCGGCATCATCTGGCTGGCGATTCTGGAGCAGTTCGGCTTCCTCAACAGCTTCATGAGCGCCGTGAACCTGATCGACACCCCAACCTCGTGGCTCAACTATCAGAATGCCTTCGCGCTGTTTCTGGCCGTCGTCGTCGCCGAGATCTGGCGGGGTACCGCCATCGTGCTGGTGATCCTGGTGTCGGGCATGGGGCTGATCCCCAAGGAATATGACGAGGCCGGGCAGGTATTCGGGGCCAGCTACTGGCAGCGCCTATGGAAGATCACTCTGCCGATGCTGCGCCCGAGCATTCAGTCAGCACTGATCCTGCGTACCCTGCTGGCGCTGGAAGTCTTCGCGGTGGTGATGATGCTGGGCGGCAGTGACATGCCGGTGCTGATGAGCGAGACCTTCGACTGGCAGTTCCTTTACCAGCAAACCGGTGCTGCGGCCGCCTACGCCGTGCTGATCATGTTGATCTCGGTTGCCATCACCGGCTGCTACCTCAAGTTCCTCAATGTTCCGAAGGAGGCCCGCTGATGAAATCCTCATCCTCCGAAGCCGTCATGTCCTCTTCGCTACCCTCCGAGGCCTCTGCGCGCCCGCTGGAGCAGATCGCTCACAAACCACGTCGTCATGACATGGCCTGGAAATGGCTGTTCCGAGCGGGGGTCGCGATTCTGGTGCTGTGGGTGCTGGTACCCATCGCGTTATTGATGCTCAACAGCATCAGCACACCGGAGCAGATCAGTGGCTGGCCCAAGACCCTGACACCAGCATTGAGCTTCGAGACGCTCGACTTCTTCTGGCACTACCAGGGCGTGATCAGTGCGCTGGGCAACTCGCTACTGGCCGCTGGCTTCACCATGGTGATTGCCATCGTGTTGGGCGCACCGGCGGGTTATGCACTGGCGCGCTTCGTATTTCCGGGCATGAATGCCTACCGGATGATCATCATTCTGTCGCGAGCCTTCCCGATGCCTCTGCTGGCGTTGCCATTGGCGGTCATCTTCATTCGCGTCGGCATCGATGACTCCATTCTCGGCTTGGCGATG
Organism: Cobetia sp. QF-1; assembly: GCF_002213105.1. NCBI lineage: Bacteria > Pseudomonadati > Pseudomonadota > Gammaproteobacteria > Oceanospirillales > Halomonadaceae > Cobetia > Cobetia sp. QF-1. The sequence continues at coordinate 15,210 of NZ_NBVS01000011.1, read as the reverse complement.
GTGCATGCCACGTTGGCGCTGCCCTTCGCGGTGCTGATCACCTCAAGCCTGTTCATGGGCATTCCGGTCGAACTTGAAGAAGCGGCCTGGTTGATGGGGTGCAATCGTTGGCAGGCCTTCCGTCGCGTGGTGCTGCCGCTGGCCGCGCCGGGCATTACTGCCTCGGCAGTGTTCGCCTTCGTGATCTCGTGGAATGAGGTATTTGCCTCGGCAATTCTCACCGTTCAGAACCGCACCTTGACCGCCTTCCTCGTTCAGAGCCTTTCCGAGTCGCCCGCCGAGATCAAATACGCCGGCGGCCTGATTCTGGTCGTCCCTGCACTGCTGTTCCTGTTCGCGATCAGGAAGTACCTGTTCAGCATGTGGGGCATTTCCAACCGCTAGCGTACGGCCTTTCATCCGGCCAATGCATGACGACGGCTGTCACCTGTCCATTCAGCGCCGTCGATCACGACCACAAGGAGTCCGACCATGTCAGCCATCCAGATCAGTGCCGTACGCAAGCAGTTCGGCAAGCAAGAAATCCTCAAGTCCATCGATCTCGAGATTCGCGACAAGGAATTCACCGTGCTGCTCGGCCCGTCCGGCTGCGGCAAGTCCACCCTGCTGCGCATCATCGCGGGGCTGGAGTACGAGACCAGCGGTTCAATCTGCATCGGAGACCGCGAGATCACCTCACTGGCCCCGCGGGACCGCCGTATCGCGATGGTGTTCCAGAACTACGCCGTCTTCCCGCACATGACGGTGGCGGAGAACATCGCCTTCGGCCTGCGCGTGCGCAAGGATAGCGAGGCGCACATTCAGCGCAAGGTGAAGGAAACGGCCGAGTTGATGCACATCGAGGACCGACTGGATCACTACTCCGGCCAGCTCTCCGGCGGTCAGCGTCAGCGTGTTGCCGTCGCCCGCGCGCTGGCGATGGAACCGGAAGTGCTGCTGATGGATGAGCCACTCTCCAACCTGGATGCGCTGCTGCGTCTCGAGATGCGCGCCGAGCTGAAGACCATCCTGTCGGCATCCGATACCACCACCATCTACGTGACCCACGATCAGGTCGAGGCCATGAGTCTCGCCGACCGCATCGCAGTGATGAAAGGTGGTGAGATAGAACAGTACGCCCCACCGTCCGAGATCTACCATTACCCGGCCACCGAATTCGTCGGCAGCTTCATTGGCAATCCGCCCATGAACTTCATCCTGCCAGACACTCGCTGGACACAGTCCCAGCCAAACGCTCCGACACTGTCGCGAATTCATAAATGCGGTATTCGCCCCGAAGATTTTGAGGTGCGCTTTGAGCCCACCGAGCACTTTTCACCGGTCCGCGTGTTGGTCTCCGAGCTACTGGGCTCGCACAAGCAACTCACCGCGCGCTTCGGCGACGAAATGATTCGCGTGAATGTGCCAAGTGACCTCGATATCGCCAACGGCAGCGATATCCACGTCCGCCCGATGGCGGAAAAGATGCGTTTCTATGACCAGACAGGTCATCTGATGTCTGCCTGACACGCCCTGATTCATCCATGTCTGACCTTCAACCCGACGACGGAGCCCGTTGCACATGACAGCAATGCCCGATGCCCCAAGTGCCCACGACATTCTCAAGCTCAACGATCTGGGCGGTTATACCGTACCCACGCGTGGCCTCTATCCCTTCCAGTGGAACTGGGACGCCGCCATCACGGCGCTGGGCTGGATGGCCGCCGGTGATGAAGCGCGCGCCTGGCGCGAAGTGGAGCGCCTGCTGGAAGGCCAGTGGGACAACGGCATGGTGCCGCACATTGTCTTCCATGGAGATGCGGAAACCTACTTCCCGGGGCCGGAGGTCTGGGGCGTGCAGCGCAGCCCGTCGACCAGCGCCATCTCACAGCCGCCCGTGCTAGCCAGCGTGATGAAGATCCTGTTCGAGGAAGGTCGTGACCGGACGCTTGCCGAGCAAAAGCTGGCCGCGACGCTGCCGGCCGTCATCGATTATCACCTGTGGTTCTATCGCGAGCGTGACCCTGAAGGTACGGGGCGCGTCTGTAGCTACCATCCGTGGGAATCCGGCATGGACAACAGTCCACAGTGGGATGGTCCGTTGGCTGGCGTACCGGCCGTCGATGCCGAATACGTACGCCGCGATACCGGGCTGGTCGACCCGTCCGAGCGCCCGCACAAATACGAATACGACCGCTACATCTACCTGGTGAAGTTCTTCCAGCAGAATGATCACGATGCCAAGGTGCTGTATCGCGACTGCCCGTACCGCGTGGAAGATATCAGCCTGATCTCCATCCTGCATCGCGGCACGCGGGACCTGGTTACGCTGTGTGAAGAGGATGCTGCCAGTCTCGATCTCGTCAACGCCCATGGCGAAGCGCTGTTCAGTCTCAAACAATCGCTGGCCCGTACCGAGGAAGGCGTGCAGGCACTGTGGAGCGAAGAGCTCGGCTGCTTCCTGAGCCGTGATGCGCGTGCCAACGTGCTGCTGGAGCATGTGACCACCGCCGGGATACTGCCGCTGTTCGCGGGCTTGCCCAACGATGCCCAGGCCAAACAGATGGGAGGTCTGGTCGCTGACTGGCTGGCCCAGGCACCGTATGGAGTTGCCTCAACCCATCCCGAGAGCACTCGCTTCGAGCCGAAGCGCTATTGGCGCGGGCCAAGCTGGCTACATATCAACTGGATGCTGGCCATCGGCTGTGAAGACCATGGACTCACCCAGGAGGCTGCGCAGATCAAACAGGCCAGCAAGGATTGCATCGCGGCCGCGGGTTACTGGGAATACTTCAATTCGGTGACAGGCGAAGGCTGTGGCGGACGCGATTTCTCATGGACGGCCGCGATGGATCTTTATTGGCTCAATCCGCTGGACATTTTCACTGCGAACAAGGCGCAGGACAGTGCCGTGGAGGTCTCCTGATGGCCGCGAAAAGCACACTGACGACAGCTCAGCCTGACATTCCAGTGGCACCACCCGCCTCCTTTGCCAGCCGTGAGTTTCTGGACGTGCATATCCGTTCGATCATGAATTTCTACCTGCCGCGCGCGGTGGACCATGAGCGTGGCGGCTATTTCCAGGCCTGGCGTGATGACGGCACAGTGTATGCGCCGACAGCTCGCCATCTGGTCAGCAGCACACGAATGATCTTCAACTTTGCGATGGAATACCTGCGCACTGGCGACACCGAATGCCTGGAAGCCACTCACCATGGCATCCGCTATCTGCGCGAGGTCCACCTCAACAAAGAGACCGGCGGCTATCTGTGGTCACTCAGCGAGGACGGCGAGACCGATCACACCAATCAGTGCTATGGGCTGGCCTTCGTGATACTGGCCTACGCGACCGCCTATCGCGCCGGCATCGAGGAAGCCCGAGGCTGGCTCGACGAGACCCACGCACTGATGGAGCAACATTTCTGGTCGGAGCACCACGGTCTGTATGCCGATGAAGCCAGTGCCGACTGGCAGACGCTGTCTGACTACCGTGGCCAGAATGCCAACATGCATGCCTGTGAAGCCATGCTGGCCGCCTATGAGGCCACCGCTGAGACACACTATCTGGCACGCGCCATGACGCTTGCCAGCAACATCTGTCAGCGTCAGGCAGCCAAGGCGGATGGCCTGATCTGGGAACATTACGATCACGACTGGAATGTCGACTGGGACTACAACCGCGACGATCCCAAGAACCTCTATCGTCCGTGGGGCTTCCAGCCGGGTCACCTCACCGAATGGGCCAAACTGTTGTTGATGCTCAGGCGTCATCGCGATGATGAATGGCTGCTCCCCACTGCGCAGCGTCTGTTCGATACTGCCGTGGATCTAGCCTGGGACAGCGTGCGTGGTGGGCTCTACTACGGCTTCGCGCCGGACGGTCGCATCTGCGACGACGACAAGTACTTCTGGGTGCAGGCCGAGAGCCTGGTCGCAGCGGCACTGTTGTACGAAGCTACCGGCGATGACGGTTATACCGCGTGGTATGACCGTCTCTGGCAATACGCCTGGGCGCATCTGATCGACCATCGGCACGGCGGTTGGTATCGGATACTCGATGCTGACAACCAGCGCTTTGATGACCTCAAGAGCTCCCCGGGCGCCAAGTGCGACTACCACAGCCTCGGTGCCTGTCATGAGCTATTGCGCTGCCAGGGCCTCTTGCAGCCCTGACGGACCAGGCCGCTCTTAACACATGCATTACCCCAAAAGCCCCACTGCCTTCAGTAAAGACAGTGGGGCTTTTCATGCTTGACGCATTGTCATCCACAGGGCCTGACCAATCAGATGGAGTGAATGACTCATGACTCCTCAAGCCCAGGACTGGCGGGCAACGCTGTACGAATATTGTCAGTATTCAGTCACCGGCACGAAGCTCGAGCGCTATCAGTCTCAAAAGCCGCTTTCGCGTATCAAGACACTGGCGGCATGCCGGAAGATAGCACCCGCCAGACTTTCGGCAGGCCCCTCCACCGAAACTTTCCCGTAGACCTGCCAGTCACGCACTGAAGCATCACTATCAGGCACCAGGCTGACACGATAGATACCGTCCTCAAGACGCAAACCGTCCTGGTCCTCTCGGCGCCGCTCCTCGACAGGCAAAGGGCCGCCATAGCGGCTTGCAAGCCCGGGGTAAGCCAACCGCTCAGCCCCTACGTTATCGATACTCCGCACGGTCAAGTCCACGCTATCGTGGTTGCCATCGTCAGGGATGAATCGCGCCGAACTTCCGACACGGATACGCTCGAGGTCCTGCTCACGCACAAAGGCATTGACTCGTAGACTGTGCTGACTGACGAGATCGGCAAGTCGCGTTCGAGAATCCAGCCACTGGCCTTCATGCAAGACGCCTGGCATATCCACCCGACCCGCCATGGGCGCTCGTATCACGAGGGCACGAGCACGGGACTCAAGACCACTGATTTGCGCTTCAAGCTCAGCCATCTGGGTGCGTAGCACTCCCTGCTGTGCAAGATCATCTGCAGAACCCGCACGGCGTGCGAGACGTGCCTTTATCGCCTGTATACGCCGCCTGGCTTGCTGCAGGTTGACGTTGATCTCAGGCTGTTCGAGTTCATAAACGATCTGCCCTACCGATACATGCTCATCCTGTGAGACAGGCATCTTTTTCAATTGCGCCGATTCGGGAGGGAACAATACGACATGGGCATCTGCTTCGAGCACGGCAGGGAGCGAGACCCGACCTTGCCAAGGTAAAAACAAGATACCCAGTATCAAGCAGGCACTCATGATCGTGATGATGGTGCGCATATTCAGTGATATGCGGCGTCTACTCACTTCTCGGATCTCATTCATAATAGGCCGTAGGATGAACCAGAAAATCTCGACCGCAAACAGGATGATGCCCAGCACTTTGAAAGCAAAGTGATAGACCAGTAACGCGATCCCCAGAAACAGGAAGAAGCGATAAAGCCAGGTCAATACGGAATAGACGACTAACAAGTGGCGCCGACGACGGGTAAAAGCTTCCGTCGGTGGCTCGCCAAAGCCGAACAGTCGTTCACGCAACCACCAACGGGTGATCGCAAAGGCCCGTGGCTGCAGATTGCGAATCCCCCATAGATCGCTCAGGGCGTGATAACCATCAAAACGCATGAAGGGGCTCAAGTTGACCAGCAGAGACGTTATCAAACTGGTCGTGGCCAGGAAAAAGGCCGCCTGTCTTAGCGCACCATCCGGCAAGAGTCCCCAGCACACCGTTGCCAACACCGCGATTGTTAGCTCTGTCATGACGCCAGCCATGGCGACTCTTAGCCGGTCATGATCTTTCTCAAGTCGCCAGGTATCCGTTGCATCGGTGTAGAGCATCGGAAACATGACGAGAAAGGCAACTCCCATGGTGGGCACTCGGCAGCCATAATGCTTGGCGACCAGAGCATGACCGAGTTCATGGGCTGACTTCACAATCACAAGCGCCAGCGCGTACCAGAAAATGCCCTCCCAGGAAAGAAAGCGCACCAAGGTACCGACAAAATCCGACCACTGACGCACGATGAAGTAGCACCCCAGCATCGCAAGAAACAGCAGCAGAAATTTCGCCGTACGACTGACCAGCAAACGCGCCAATGGCAGCAGGCCTTCAAGATGCCGATCTGGACGTACCAAGGGTATTCGGAAAAACAGATAATGATGCAGTAGCCAGCTACCCGTCGAAACACGTACTTGTTCCATTGCACTGGCGAGACGCTGCCGACCCTCATGCCCTTGCACCACTACCAGGTGATTGGCCTCCGCAAACCGCACTAATCCCTCGACATCACCATCATCCAAGGCAGCGCCCTCGGCTTTTGCCCGCAAGACAAGTTCGCCAAGAGTGCTACATTGCCGCCAGAGCCTGATGATACGTAGCCCGCTGAGATGCAGGTGAAAGTAGAGTCCGCGCATCGGGTCAAACAACGTCCACATCGGGGCGCCATCTGTATCTGGAGCACTACGACTAAGACGAAGATCGGCTCGTAATTCGGGCAGAGGAGCATCGTCCATTGGAGCCTGCATTGACTCCATATTCAGACCCCCAAGGCTTGGCGCAGGCCTGCAAGCGGCCGACGGAACAAGTAATAAGCCAGCGGTACACGATCACCGCTGATACGCGCCGTCCCACGAAGCCCGATGCGTAGAAAGTCCGGAGACTCCTCCAATGTGGCCGACACATGATAGATCAGCTGATCGCGACCATTAATGATGGGTTTGTAGCTAACTCGCTCGACTTCGCCCTCAATGGGAGATAGTGGGCGAGAATCCAGGAATAGAGTGATCGGTGCGCCTTTGGATAACACAAGAGCATCATCAACCGGGAGTTCAATGTTCACCTTACGATCCAATGGGTCAGCCAGCTGCATGATGCGTTCGCCTGTCCGTACCGGCCGCCCTGCCCAATCATTGGGATCGTCGAAAATTGCCAGCCCGGCCTCATCAGCCCTCAGAATCACTTGCTCCAACTGGACCTCAGCGTAGGTACGCTGCACGGCTCGCAAATCACGCTCGGCACTCAACGCGGCCATGCTGGCACGCGACTTTGCATCACCGAACGCTTCCTGTCGGGCCTGTTCATAGCGTGCCTGGGCAACATTGAGTGCCTGGTCAGCCACTTTGAGCCTTGCCTGGGCATCAATGTCCTGCAACTTGACCAGTGGCTGGCCCTTGATGACTTGGGCGTTGGGTTCAACCAGCACATGATCCACTACGCCATCCATCGGAGATGACACCATCAGGGGAGCTCTTGCTACCACCTCAGCTGGCGCCAGTGCAGATAACCGCACCGGCAGACAAAGTATCAGGAGAGCCAATACCAATGCCCCCCACCACAGTCGTGATGAGCGGAGTCTGCTTCGCCATTGAGCGCGCTGTCGAGTCTGGACGAACGCATTCATGGCATGACCGAATACTTCACCAAGATGTGCCGCCAAGTTGATAGGGGCTGGTTGCCAGGGAGCCTCTCGGGTCAACCAGAGCCATGAGGCCGAGGACTCCCGAGTATTCATTGGCACCAGTAACACCTGCCCGGGACAGACTTCTCGCCAGGTAGCAAGCGCCCATTCATCCATCCCGTCAGTACCAAGCACGGTAGGCTCTGACCCAACAGGAAGGTGGTGAGCCATGACGTGCTCGACCCACTGAACATAAAGACTGTTGCGATCTACTGAGGGCACATTGGCCAGCGCAGTAATCCGCCATCCATTGACACCGGAACGCTCCACCATCGCAGCCTGCTGATAGTCGATCACCTGACGGGCATCATTGACAGCCACATAACGCAGCGCTTTGAGGGTCTCGGCTTTGCGAGCACGGTGCTCGACATCAAATAATGCCGAGAGTTGTGCGGTATCGAATTGATTCGGCTCACTCACGATAATGTCTCACTTACTGCCCGGTTCATTGCCTTACTGCCCTTGCGATAAATCAAGTGGCGGCGTGAAAATCGCGGAAGCTGTCATCCCGGGTCGCAGAGCTGGCGTGACCTTGATCTCCGCCCAGATGGGAATGGTATGGCTGACAGGATCGACACTGGCTCCTACTCGCGTCACCTTGGCCGACACATTCTCGCGAGTTTCCTCAATGGTCAGCTGTGCCTGTCGTCCCGGCTCCAGCCAGGCAAGCCAGTCAGCCGGCACAATGATGCGCGCCTCGAGCGCCTGTCCGACGATGGACAACAGCTCTGCCTGAGCCTCGACACTTTGACCTACGCTAGCCTTGCGCTCGACAACACGGCCGTCGTAAGGCGACTTGATATCACACCGGTTCATGTTGGTACGGGCGATCCGGTACTCGGCATCGTTCTCGTTGACAGCCAGTCGCGACAGATCGACGTCTAACTGGCCGACGGAACGCAACTCCAGAAGCCGCTGATTGTTCTGCAGCTGACGCCGCGCGCTTGCCAACCTCGCGCCGACACGATCGCGCTCGGCAGCGTAAAGACTGCAATCCATCTTGACCAGCGTCTGCCCTTTCGTGAAAGCATCCCCCTCACGAAACTCCATCTTTTCGATGCGGCCACTGACCTCACTGCTGATAGTGGCTCTGTCAGTTGCCTCAATGACAGCGCGCTGCGGCTCCAATCGCGACTCTGCGGCATCTTCCTCACCAGCCGCATGTGCAGCAGTACCCAGCGTCAGAGAAATACACGATAGCGTGACGACAGTGCCCCAGTGCCGCAGCTTTTCGCACCGAATGCCTAAATTTTTCATGATTTACGCCATCACCAATGAATAAAGAAAACAAGAGCGCCGTCTTGGATAGACGGCGCTCTCCCGAAAGACTTCTGAAGAGGCGAAGGTTACGCTTCGGTCAAACTGCTATCCGGCGCTAGCACAAAGCGATCCAACGCATAGACACCCTTTTCGTTCTCGGCCTTGATCATGATGGTGACAGGCGTGGCCGGTGATCCCGGCACAGCGGTGAAGGTCCGCGTGGCCTCAGAGAATGTCAGCCACTGCGGAAGCCCCTCTCCCGCGGGGGTGGAAAAGCTGTAATGCACAGAGCCTGCAACAGCGAAGGTGTTGGCATCAAAGCTGAAGGACGGCGCTTCACCATTCTCGCCCTGCTTCAGGATTGGCGACTGTTCAGAAATGGGCTCAACCACGACACCAATCTGGCCGTCGTCCCAATCCTGGCGACGCTGCACCAACGCGCTGGCCAGCTGTGCCGGCTCAGCAGTACCTTCAAGTTTCGGATAAGGGTCCAGGCCGATACTTTGGTAAACGCGAGCGTAGGCATTCTGGATCTGCGCATAAGCAAGGTCACGACGCAACTCGGCAATCAGAGAGTTAAGCTGCTCCTTGATAGCGGTCAGCTCGCCGATGCTGCCGGAACGAGACTGCTGAGTCACCAGATCGGATATATTACGCGAGACCTGCAGGTAGTTCTGTGCAGTTCCAAGATCACGGTCAGCTGCCACGTACTTGAGCTGAGCCAGATGCACCTGCGTCAATACTGCCAGTGATGTAGCCAGACGTTCTTCACGCGTGATCTCTACACTTGTCTCTGCCGCTTCCTTATTGGCTTTCGCCTGGAAAACGTTGAGCAGGTCATAGCTGACAGCCGCCCCGGCACTGGTCCAATCCTGGAAAAGCAGGTACTGATTGTCATCGTACGAATAGCTCGCGGAGAAGCTCAGGTCAGGGAACATCTTGAGCAGTGAGGCCCGCACTTCGTCACGCGCAATACGTTCACGATAATGTGTCGTCAGCACTTCAGGACGCATCAGCAGCGCCGTCTGCTCCATGGTCGCCACATCAAGCTTGGCCTTCGGTGCCTTGAGCTGTGCGGTGTCATATTGCGGCAGTTCGAGCGTGGTAGTCGGTGGAAGTCCCATCAGGCTGGCCAGTTTTTCACGCGCACCGATCAACTCATTGCGCAAACTATCCAGGCTGCGCTTCACGTCCAGCAAGCTGCGCTCGTAGGAGTAGCTGTCCAGCGGATTGGAAAGACGCTGACGTGAGATTGTGCGACTCCGCTCCAGCGATTCGTTGACCCGAACCATCAGCGGCTCAACCTTGTTCAGCAGACGATCAGCAGAGACCGACTTCCAATACGCGGTACGCACTTCCTGTGCCAGATTCTGAACCGCCTTGCGCTCTTCCTCGACAGAAATCAGATACTGATCAGCACTCTGATTTGCCCGCACATAGGAAAGACCGAAATCCAGAATGCTCCAGGTGAAATCGACACCGTAAGTCTTGCGATTTCGCTCTTGGGAAATGCTGTAGCTATTGTCATTTGATGAATTACTCGGCTCACCATCGACAAAAGGCACACTCTGGGTGGCTTCATATTCGCTACGCGTCGTGTAACCGGCGCGCGCGGTCAATGACGGCAGCATGTCGTAGTTGGCTGCATCCAATTGTTGGCTTCTCAGGGCAGACTGCATCGTCTTGACATGCCTATCCCGGTTATAGAGCAGTGCCCTTGCAACCGCCATTTCGGGCGTCAGCAACCCTGTCACCTTACTCTGCGAGGCGTTGAGTGTCTTGACGTCCTCAGCCGCCTTCGGCTGTATTTCCGCCATCGTCAGTGGATTTGGAGTGACTGCACAGCCGCTTAACAAAAGCAACGCTGCCAGAGGTGATGCCGTGAGTATCTTTTGACTCATAAGTCCCTTTCCTGAAGTCATTTTATTGAAGTCCGTGCTTATTTTTAATAATAATTGGCCATGCTTCATGACAGACCAAACATACGAGCCAAGCGATTGGCCAGACTATCTTCTTGGTGATTATCGCCAACTTCTGCCAATGCTTCCTCAGCCTGTTGACCTAGCGACTGCCAGCGAACCTCGGCGGTATCCAAGGCTTCAGGCAATGCAATATCCAAAGACAAGATGCGAGTTGTACCATCTCCCGATATTGCCACGATTCGGATATTCAGAGAGTCACTTATCCCATTGATGTCACCCACTACATCACCTGTCTGCGGATCAATCGACAGCCCTGCTGGCAAAGAGGATCCATCGCCAAGAGAGGCCTCATATAGAGTGACCACCGCAGTACGTGGGTCATTCAGAGTGATAACCAAGCGCGAGCCGGTGAGACTCATACGGCCGATCTGCATGTCATTACCGGCATTCTCTTCATGCACGACTTCGGCCGATCCTTGGGAATCCATGCTGATATCAAGACGGCGATACAGCACTTGATCCTCACGCTCTTCCAGCACCTGTCCATCAGCATCGACCAATACTTCACGCGGCTGCGCATTACCGTATTCATCAATACCAATCACAGTAACTCGTGCACGCTCCATTCCCGGCGGCAGTCTTCCAGACAGCTGCCCAGAGGAAGCATCCACTGTCAAAGTCCCCGGTAATGGCGAGCCATCGGTCTGCGTCCCCTGGTAGCGAATTGTCATCGCTTCTGGCAGGCCAAACGCACCTATGTCATTCAGAGTGTTGGAAGCGGCTGTCCGAAGGAAGTAGTCGAGATTGCCAATGTCATTCCCACCATCTTGCCCCTGCGAGTCATCACTACCAGCTACGAATCCTTCTGCCCCAAGCACCTCATTGACAAAAGGATCTGTCACAGGTGCGTCAGGAACAAAGGTGCTCGGGGCTTGAGTGATTCCTGGTGACGCCAAAGGCTCAGCCGGAACGGATAGCGTGAAACTGTAACTGGCAGTTCCACCATTACCATCATCAGCAGTGACGGTAATGACATATGGAGCATCAAGAGAAGCGTCCAGAGCCAGCTGCCCCGAAATATGGCCTGTTTGCGGGTCAATCATCACCCCTTCAGGAAGGCCACTTGCCGAATACGTCAACTCATCAGAGGCATCAGTATCGGCGAAGGCTTCTCCGGCAGGAATTGAGATATCCCCGCCATTTCCGGCGGTACGGTCTGGTAGATCAGATACAACAACAGGCGCATCATCAGCCCCGGTCACGGTGACACTCAGGGTGGCGGTATCAAGGCCGCCCTGACCATCGCTGACTTGATAGCTGATGCTGGTGGTACGGGTCTCATCGACCGCGAGGTCGTCGAAGTCCGCGCCCGGCGCGAAGTCATAGCTGCCATCGGCATTGACGGTGTACTGGCCACCGTTGTCACCGGCAGTCGGCTGACCGACATTGGCGGCATCTTCGCCCACCTGGCTGACCGTCAGGGCATCGGTGTCGTTGCCACCGTCCGCATCGTTATCCAGCACATTGCCGGAGGCCGGCATCTTCTCGGCGACGGTAGCAGCGTCATCACCCGCCACCGGCGCGGTGTTGCTCGGCGTCAGCGTAAAGGTATCGGTGACCATGCCGCCATTGCCATCATTGGCGGTGACGGTGATCTCGAAGGGACCATTCTGCGAAGCATCCGGCGTCAGGGTGCCCGTGATACGTCCAGTGCCCGGATCAATGATGACCCCTTCCGGCAGCCCCTCGGCCGTGAAGGACAGCTCATCGCTGCCATCCACATCACTGAAAGCATCGCCCGCCGGGATGTCGATCGCATCGCCATCTTCGGCATTCGCATCAGCCGTCGGGGTACTGACCACCGGCGCATCATTGGTGCCGATCACGGTGATGCTCAGCGTCGCGGTATCCACGCCACCCTGACCATCACTGATCTGGTAATCGATCGCCGTGATACGGCTTTCTCCATCGGCCAGATCATCAAAGTCGGTGCCCTGGGCAAAGGTATAGCTACCGTCACTGGCGATCGTGATCAAACCACCGGTGGAGCCGGCAATCGCCTCACCGACATTGGCGGCATCTTCGCCGACCTGGCTGACCGTCAGGGCATCCGTGTCGTTGCCACCGTCCGCATCGTTATCCAGCACATTGCCGGAGGCCGGCGCTTTCTCGGCGACGGTAGCGGCGTCATCACCCGCCACCGGCGCGGTGTTGCTCGGTGTCAGGATGAAGGTGTCGGTCACGGTGCCGCCATTGCCATCATCCGCGGTGACAGTGATCTCGAAGGGACCATTCTGCGAAGCATCCGGCGTCAGGGTGCCCGTGATACGGCCGGTAGCCGGATCGATGATGGCCCCTTCCGGCAGCCCCTCGGCCGTGAAGGACAGCTCATCGCTGCCATCCACATCACTGAAAGCATCGCCCGCCGGGATGTCGATCGCATCGCCATCGTCGGCATTCGCATCAGCCGTCGGGGTACTGACCACCGGTGCATCATTGGTGCCGGTCACGGTGATGCTCAGCGTCGCGGTGTCGAAGCCACCCTGACCATCACTGACCTGGTAGCTGATGGCAGTGGTGCGAGTTTCATCGACCGCGAGGTCATCGAAGTCCGCGCCCGGCGCGAAGTCATAGCTGCCATCGGCATTGACGGTGTACTGGCCACCGTTGTCACCGGCAGTCGGCTGACCGACATTGGCGGCATCTTCGCCCACCTGACTGACCGTCAGGGCATCGGTGTCGTTACCACCGTCCGCATCGTTATCCAGCACATTGCCGGAGGCCGGCATCTTCTCGGCGACGGTAGCGGCGTCATCACCCGCCACCGGTGCGGTGTTGCTCGGCGTCAGGATGAAGGTATCGGTGACGGTGCCACCATTGCCATCATTGGCGGTGACGGTGATCTCGAAGGGACCATTCTGCGAAGCATCCGGCGTCAGGGTGCCCGTGATACGGCCGGTAGCCGGATCAATGATGACCCCTTCCGGCAGCCCCTCGGCCGTGAAGGACAGCTCATCGCTGCCATCCACATCACTGAAAGCATCGCCCGCCGGGATGTCGATCGCATCGCCATCGTCGGCATTCGCATCAGCCGTCGGGGTACTGACCACCGGTGCATCATTGGTGCCGGTCACGGTGACACTCAGCGTCGCGGTGTCGAAGCCGCCCTGACCATCACTGACCTGGTAGCTGATGGTGGTGGTACGGGTCTCATCGACCGCGAGGTCGTCGAAGTCCGCGCCCGGCGCGAAGTCATAGCTGCCATCGGCATTGACGGTGTACTGGCCACCGTTGTCACCGGCAGTCGGCTGACCGACATTGGCGGCATCGTCACTGACCTGGCTAACGATCAAGATATCACTGGCATCGACATCACTGTCGTTGAGCAGGACATCTCCACTGACAGCATTATTCTCTGTCGTGGCATTGGTGTCCTGCACCGCTACCGGCGCGTCATTGACGCCAGTCACGGTGATGCTCAGCGTCGCGGTGTCGAAGCCGCCCTGACCATCACTGACCTGGTAGCTGATGGCAGTGGTGCGAGTTTCATCGACCGCGAGGTCGTCGAAGTCCGCGCCCGGCGCGAAGTCATAGCTGCCATCGGCATTGACGGTGTACTGGCCACCGTTGTCACCGGCAGTCGGCTGACCGACATTGGCGGCATCTTCGCCGACCTGGCTGACCGTCAGGGCATCGGTGTCGTTACCACCGTCCGCATCGTTATCCAGCACATTGCCGGAGGCCGGCGCTTTCTCGGCGACAGTGGCAGCGTCATCACCCGCCACCGGCGCGATGTTGCTCGGTGTCAGGATGAAGGTATCGGTGACGGTGCCACCATTGCCATCATCCGCGGTGACAGTGATCTCGAACGGACCATTCTGCGAGGCATCGGCGCTCAGGGTGCCGGTGATCTCGCCGGTGGTGCCATTGATGGCCAGACCTGCCGGCAGACCCGCAACCGTATAGGCCAGCGTGTCAGTGGCGTCGACATCGCTGAAGGCGTCACCGGCAGCAATCGTGAGGGTCTCACCATCGACGGCAATGATGTCATCGGTCGGTGTCGCGACGACCGGCGCATCATTGGTGCCAGTCACGGTGATGCTCAGCGTGGCAGTGTCGAAGCCACCTTGGCCATCACTGACCTGGTAATCGACGGCAGTGACACGACTTTCGCCGTCAGCCAGATCATCAAAGTCCGTGCCCTGCGCGAAGGTATAGCTGCCGTCGGTATTGATGGTGATCAGACCACCGGTGGAGCCGGCAATCGCCTCACCGACATTGTCGGCATCGGCGTCCACCTGACTGACGACCAGAATGTCACTGTCGGTGCTATCAATGCCGCCATCGCTGTCATTGGTCAGCACGTTGCCGGTGGTCGGCGTCACGTTCTCGACCGCTGTCGCCGCGTCATCGGTGGCGACCGGTACGACGTTGCTGACCGTCAGGGTGAAGACGTCATTGATCGTGCCGCCATTGCCATCATTGGCGGTGACGGTGATCTCGAACGGACCATTCTGCGAGGCATCGGCGCTCAGGGTGCCGGTGATCTCGCCGGTGGTGCCATTGATGGCCAGACCTGCCGGCAGACCCGCAACCGTATA
>NZ_NBVS01000010.1:0-127226 GCF_002213105.1 Cobetia sp. QF-1 | reverse complement strand
CTGTCGCTGGTGCTCTGCCCGGTGATGTCGGTGACCACGACGCTGAAGCTGTCGGTGATGTCGCCGTCAGTGTGGTCTTCGCTCGCGCCATCTTCGACGTAGCTATAGGTGACCTCACCGGTGCCGGCGTCGTAGCCGGTCACGGTCAGGGTGCCTTCGTCGGTGGTGATCTCGACCGGCGTGGTGCTGGCGTCGCTGATGTCGATGCCGCCGATGGTGACAGCGGCAATTCCGGCGGTGGCCGCGACCGTGAAGCTGCCGGTGACGGTGTCGCCGGTGGCTTCGGTGACGCTGTTGTCGGCGTCACCACTGATGTCAGTGATGGTCGGCACGCCATCGGTGGAGCCGTCGACGGTGATGGTCAGCGTGGTGCTGGAGGTGTCGCCATCGGCGTCGGTGATCGTGTAGCTGAATTCGTCAGCCAGTGACTCACCGTCGTCCAGCGACTGCACGGCCGGATTGGTGGTGTCGAGCACATAGCTGTAGCTGCCGTCGGCTTCGAGCGTCAGCGTGCCGTAGTCGCCGGTGACGACTGCGGCGGCATCTGCGGTGACGGTGCTGCCATCGACGGCAGTGACCGTGGTGGCGTCCGCACCCAGGGTGTCAGCGGTGTCATTGGCGCCGTCGATGACGTTGCCGTCGAGTGCCGTGGTGGTGTCTTCGCCGAGGTTGCGGGTGTCGGCGTTGGCGACCGGGGCGGTATCGAGGATCGCGATGTCCAGGCTGTCGCTGGTGCTCTGCCCGGTGATGTCGGTGACCACGACGCTGAAGCTGTCGGTGATGTCGCCGTCAGTGTGGTCTTCGCTCGCGCCATCTTCGACGTAGCTATAAGTGACCTCACCGGTGCCCGCGTCGTAGCCGGTCACGGTCAGGGTGCCTTCGTCGGTGGTGATCTCGACCGGCGTGGTGCTGGCGTCGCTGATGTCGATGCCACCGATGGTGACGGTATCGATGCCCGCTTCCGCGGCGACCGTGAAGCTGCCGGTGACGGTGTCGCCGGTGGCTTCGGTGACGCTGTTGTCGGCCGTGGCACTGATGTCAGTGATGGTCGGTGCGCCATCGGTGGAGCCGTCGACGGTGATGGTCAGCGTGGTGCTGGAGGTGTCGCCATCGGCGTCGGTGATCGTGTAGCTGAATGCGTCAGCCAGGCTCTCGCCATCATCCAGCGACTGCACGGCCGGATTGGTGGTGTCGAGCACATAGCTGTAGCTGCCGTCGGCTTCAAGCGTCAGCGTGCCGTAGCTGCCGGTGACGACCGTCGAATCATCTGCGGTGACGGCGGACGCACTCCCGCCGTCCGGCGTGACGCTGGTCACGCTGGTGGCGTCCGCGCCCAGGGTGTCAGCGGTGTCATTGGCGCCGTCGATGACGTTGCCGTCGAGCGCCGTGGTGGTGTCTTCGCCGAGGTTGCGGGTGTCGGCGTTGGCGACCGGGGCGGTATCGAGGATCGCGATGTCCAGGCTGTCAGTGCTGCTCTGCCCGGTGATGTCGGTGACCACGACCGCGAAGCTGTCGGTGATGTCGCCGTCAGTGTGGTCTTCGCTCGCGCCATCTTCGACGTAGCTATAAGTGACCTCACCGGTGCCGGCGTCGTAGCCGGTCACGGTCAGGGTGCCTTCGTCGGTGGTGATCTCGACCGGCGTGGTGCTGGCGTCGCTGATGTCGATGCCGCCAATGGTGACAGCGGCAATTCCGGCGGTGGCCGCGACCGTGAAGCTGCCGGTGACGGTGTCGCCGGTGGCTTCGGTGACGCTGTTGTCGGCGTCACCACTGATGTCAGTGATGGTCGGTGCGCCATCGGTGGAGCCGTCGACGGTGATGGTCAGCGTGGTGCTGGAGGTGTCGCCATCGGCGTCGGTGATCGTGTAGCTGAATTCGTCAGCCAGGCTCTCGCCATCATCCAGCGACTGCACGGCCGGATTGGTGGTGTCGAGCACATAGCTGTAGCTGCCATCACTGTTGAGCGTCAGCGTGCCGTAGTCGCCGGTGACGACTGCGGCGGCATCTGCCGTGACGGTGCTGCCATCGACGGCAGTGACCGTGGTGGCATCCGCGCCCAGGGTGTCGGCGGTATCGTTGGCGCCGTCGATGACGTTGCCGTCGAGGGCCGTGGTGGTGTCTTCGCCGAGGTTGCGCGTGTCGGCGTTGGCGACCGGGGCGGTGTCGAGGATCGCGATGTCCAGGCTGTCGCTGGTGCTCTGCCCGGTGATGTCGGTGACCACGACGCTGAAGCTGTCGGTGATGTCGCCGTCGGTGTGATCTTCGCTCGCGCCATCTTCGACGTAGCTGTAGGTGACCTCACCGCTGTCGGCGTCGTAGCCGGTCACGGTCAGGGTGCCTTCGTCGGTGGTGATCTCGACCGGCGTGGTGCTGGCGTCGCTGATGTCGATGCCACCAATGGTGACAGCGGCAATCCCGGCGGTGGCCGCGACCGTGAAGCTGCCGGTGACGGTGTCGCCGGTGGCTTCGGTGACGCTGTTGTCGGCCGTGGCACTGATGTCAGTGATGGTCGGCACGCCATCGGTGGCACCGTCGACGGTGATGGTCAGCGTGGTGCTGGAGGTGTCGCCATCGGCGTCGGTGATCGTGTAGCTGAATTCGTCAGCCAGTGACTCACCGTCGTCCAGCGACTGCACGGCCGGATTGGTGGTGTCGAGCACATAGCTGTAGCTGCCGTCGGCTTCAAGCGTCAGCGTGCCGTAGCTGCCGGTGACGACCGTCGAATCATCTGCGGTGACGGCGGACGCACTCCCGCCGTCCGGCGTGACGCTGGTCACGCCGGTGGCATCCGCACCCAGGGTGTCAGCGGTGTCATTGGCGCCGTCGATGACGTTGCCGTCGAGTGCCGTGGTGGTGTCTTCGCCGAGGTTGCGGGTGTCGGCGTTGGCGACCGGTGAGCTCTTGCTCGCCATCCAACGCACTCCCTTGTGATTCCCCACCTAGATAGCCAGCCACCATACGCGCAGGAAGCCCTGCAGATCGCGCCAGGAAAACACTGGTGGAGGCATAGTGCGTGCAGTAACCACTCTGGCTATCAAACAGGAAGTCATCAACACGACTCTGCCCTTCGATACGTGGCGGCGTTAGCGTGTAATGGAAAGGATTACGATTGAAGTGTTGAAATAGCAGTCGCAGAAACTGCCGGGGATCTCCTCTCGCCTGTTGCATCAGCTGTCGGGCGAATTCATGCGCGCGAGGATTGCCTGTATCTGGCAGCAGCATATTGAGACGCTGCATCCACTGTGGAGCGGTGGAAGGAGGCGCGCCAGAGGACGCAAGCTGTAACAGTTCACGTGTATTGAGCGACGTCAGCCCTTCGAGTGTGCCATCGACTAGATAGCGCGCCTCACGATCACTGGCTAGTGGCGCACCGAGGCTCGGACGCCAAGGCCGCGGGTCTGGCTCGAGCAATAATTCATAATGATGGCGGGCAGCCTCACCGCTGACACGACGACTATTTAGCGCATAACGCGATGACGCCCCGCCCAATGCACGTTGTAGATGCTCGGTCGTTGCGCGTGACCAACGCACGCCATCGAACAGACTCAGAGTATAGACGCGCCAGTAACGCTGAGAGGTAGCAGGCAACTCACCGTCAAAACGCGCCCTGAACGCTAGTGCATCACTGCGTCCTAGCGCAGCAATATCCCCGGGAGAAACACTGTCGGTGAGCCCGGTCGTCGCTTCATTGAGCTGAGGGACATTCCACAACGGTGGCAGACGCGGAAACAACACGAATAGTCCCAGCATCAATGGCAGGGACAAGCCCATCAGCCAGGCCGTTTCACGCAGCGCCTCACGACGGGCACGCGCGCCAGCGATCAATACCAGACCACCGATGAGCCAACTGACCGTCAGCACTGCTGCTACCGCCATCAGAGGGCCTTGGTCGTGCAAGAAAGCGGACGCCAGCACCACGAAGCCGAGACCACACACCACCCGGCCATCACGTAGACTGTCTGTTTCCAATAACTTGAGTAGATAGATACCGACCAGCAGGCCAATCATCGCTTCCAGCTGCAGCATCTGTCCGTACTCAAGAAACAGTCCTGCTGCCACCAGGGAAATCGCCGCCAGTCGTAATAAAATGCCAGCGCGCGGTACACGAGCGCGCAGCTGCTGAAAACGCCATAGTGCTGCCAGCAAGGCAGGCAACCCTAGCCATACCGGCATCCACAGTAGATGCAGCAATAGCACCAGGCATTGACCGATAAACAGATGACGTAGTTCGAGCCAGCCTAGCGCCTGATCCGGTGTCAGCGGTTTACGCTGCCACCAGTGGTGCTTCGTGCCGTTTGTATTGTCGTTTGTCATGCAGCGCCACCTTGCATCATGCCGCGCCCCTTCCAGACCTGCCACGCTCTGCTACGGCGAGCTGCTGAGCTGACCAAGGCAACACCCGCTCACCGCCAAACAATGCCAACGCTTCTAGAACACGATGCCGATGCGCACCACCACTGGCGATGGACAGCGTTTGTCCCGGAAGACGCAGGCCGTAAGTCGCCTGCGCCTCTTCAGCCGCCAGCACACGCGCCGTCAACTCGCCGAGGCGTTGTTCCATATCCCCTCGACACGCCTCGTAGTCAAGCCACAAAGAAGGCCGTGCTGGCGTCTCGAAACGCTTTGTCACCAACTCGCCACTTCTCCCCCAGTGCTTCCAGGCTATATGTGATGGCGCATCCCCCGGCACATAACGACGCAATCCAGCGAAATCACCCTGTTCTACTTGCTCAAGCGTTCGGCGACTGCCTTGTGGTGCAGAGGGCAACTCAGGTTGCGGATAAATGAGCACCGGCATATCAATGGCAACCCAAGCCCACAGACGCACCAGCCCTAATGGCCAGCGGGATTCGAGCGTCAGTGTCGGTAACGTGAACTGGCCACGCACGGCAACAGACAGACCAAGCGGCGCACTCCCCTCACCGGCATGAATTTCGAGACGCTGCTTGCTGTCACCCAGCCGCACATCAATCGCATGCGCACGTAACCGGCCACTCAAGCGCACCACGAGTCTTAGCTCTCCACCTGCATACGCCTCACCGTCGGCCGCCAACTTGACTCGAACGCCAGCCAGATTCCGCCAACTGCGAAAGATGCTAATCAATGCCAGCGAGAACAGCCAAAATGCCAGCCCATGCGCCAGAGAATTCTCGTAGTTGATCCCCAGCAACAGTAGCAATACCACCAGCACCGCCCAGAACAGACCAAAGGGCGTCGGCAGTATCATGAGCCTGGCATGATGAAGCGCTTCGCCTCCCCCAATGGACATCCGCCGCGTCATTCGCGCCTTCAAGCGCGCCCAACTGCTACCCCCTGGCACCCTATTCATGCGGGAATCACAGCCACCTGCCCCAAGAGATGGCGTGCCACGGCATCACCTTCCGACACACTTCCCTCACAGAGGCGATGACCTACCACTGATGCCCATACCGCCTGTACATCTTCTGGCAGCACGTAATCGCGACCAGCCAGCAACGCCCATCCACGCGCCGCACTGGCCAATGCCAGCACGCCACGTGTCGACAGTCCGTAAGCCACCTCGGGAGAGCTACGCGTTGCAGCCACCAGTGCCTGTAGATAGTCCAATAACGGATCCGATAAACGGACACGCTCGACTGCCGCCTGCCACTCCTTCAATAGTGCCACGGGCAATAAAGGTCGCAGGGCCTCGATATGCTGACGCCCGGCATTTCCCTTGAGAACTTCACGCTCGGCGGCAGGCTCCGGATAACCCAGTGAAATGCGCATCAAAAAGCGATCCAGCTGTGATTCGGGTAACGGGAAGGTGCCGGCCTGCTGAAGAGGGTTCTGAGTGGCAATCACGAAGAAAGGATCGGGCAAGCGGCGCGTTTCGCCCTCTACGGTGACCTGGCGCTCTTCCATTGCCTCAAGCAAGGCGCTCTGGGTCTTGGGGGTGGCACGATTGATCTCATCGGCCAATACCAGCGAGTGAAAGACAGGACCCGGATGAAAACGGAAGCTGCTTTCGCGAGGATCAAAGACCGACACACCGAGGATATCCGTTGGCAGCAAATCACTGGTGAACTGGACACGCTGCATATCAGCGCCAATCAAGCGCGCCAACCCTTGCGCCAGAGTCGTCTTGCCAAGACCCGGAAGATCTTCAATCAATACATGCCCGCGACACAGCAGACAACACAACGCGAGGCGTATCTGGCGAGGCTTGCCTGCCAGTACGGTCGATAGCGCAGTCTCGACCTCTTCAAGTTGTTGCAGCGATACCTTGGCATTCATGCATGAACTCCAGGACTGAGATAAAAAAGAGTGCGCTGGCGCAGTCACGGATATGCCACTCACTCACTTACCCGCTCCCATGGAAAGGAAGCCATCGCGAATCAGGCGCTCGAGAGCCATACGGCTGTCAGGCGTTGAAGGGTGCAATTCCAGCGCTTTTTCAGGCGTCACCCAAAAGGCATCAGCGACCTCTTCGGCCTGAAGCGTCAACGGCCCGTCATGGCGAACGAGATAGGCACTCCCAAAAACATGATTGGTGGCATCGGTGTAGCAGAAATCAAAGCAATGCCTGAGCGGCGCACCACGCACGCCAATCTCTTCTTCAAGCTCACGCTGTGCTGCGATATGTACAGCTTCACCAGCTCCCACCACTCCCCCACTAGCCAAATCGAAATAGCCCGGAAATACCTCTTTGCTCAGCGTACGTTTCTGAATGCACAGTTCTCCATGCTTGTTGAGAACAAACGCATAGGTGGCACGATGCCAGTAGCGATATTGGCGCATAAAGCGACGCGGCGCCGTGCCACATGGGCGGTTTTTCGCATCAACCAGCTGAATGATTTCGTCCTGGATCACCGTTCCCTGTTCCTTGCCTGTCCTTGAGTCAAATCGATGCAATGCACCGAGCAATGCGTCTCACGGTAGCAGAATGCAACGCGACTGCCTTCAACTCCACTGCCACGCCACGGGTGTCCTACGCTTTAAACATCCCCCTCGTGACAGGAAACCATGATGCCTGAGCCACGCCCGTTGCCTCCCTCTGAACATCTGCCACCTTACACACGACACATGACATGCCGTGATGAGGCACTCAACCAAGCCGAACCACCGCTCCGCCAAGCCTTCGTCGATGATCGCCCGTTACGCGAGGCCTTGCGCCGCGAGGCTCCTGGCCTGTCGCCGCTGGTGCTGACACGCCTGGCCGAACTTGGTACAGCCGTTGGCTCTGCCGACACCCGCGCATTGGGATTTGCTGCCAATCTTCACGCCCCGCAACTGCTTACCCATGACCCTCAGGGACGCCGCCTGGATGAGGTCGAGTATCATCCGGCATACCACCAGCTGATGCGACTGGCACTGGAAGGTGGTTGGCACAGTGTCGCCTGGGAAGAAGAGGGTCATGGTGGGCACCAGGCTCATGTGGCAGCTCTCTATCTGCTGACACAGGCAGAGCCAGGCTTCTGCTGCCCCATCACCATGACTCATGCGGTCTGGCCAGCACTGCGTCAGGATGAGGCGTTGGCCACTTTCTGGAAACCACGCCTGCGGGCCCGCGCCTACGACCCTTTATCACGCTCTCCGCGTGACAAACACAGCGCCATCTTTGGCATGGCAATGACAGAGCGTCAGGGGGGCAGTGATGTGCGCACCAACCTTACTCGAGCCGACGCGACAGCTGATGGCTACCGCCTCAATGGCCACAAGTGGTTCATGAGTGCACCAATGTCAGACGCCTTCCTGACACTGGCTCAGCTCGATGAAGGGCTGACCTGCTTCGTGATACCGCGACGCCGCGAAGATGGCAGCCACAACGGTCTACAACTGCAACGCCTCAAGGACAAGTGTGGCAATCGCGCCAATGCGTCCAGCGAGGTCATGCTAATTGATGCACAGGGGCAGCGATTGGGCGAGCCCGGACGCGGCATCACCACCATCATCGAGATGGTGCACCAGACGCGGCTCGATGCCGCCACCGCACCTGTCGCACTGATGCGTCAGGCGCTTGTCGAAGCTCTGCATCATTGCCAACAGCGTCACGCCTTTGGGCAACCACTGGCCAGACAGCCATTGATGCAGCAGGTACTGGCAGATCTCGCGCTGGAAGTGGAAGCAGGCATCGCCCTATGCTTGCGAATTGCGCGCCAATTTGATGATGCCGTAGCAGACGACGAAGCTCGACCACTAGCTCGCCTTGCACCAGCGATCGCAAAATACTGGCACAATCGACGTAGTCCCGGCCTGCTGGCAGAAGCGATGGAATGCCTAGGAGGCAATGGCTATATAGAAGAGCACTTGATGGCACGTCTGTATCGTGAGGCGCCAGTGAATGCCATCTGGGAAGGCTCGGGCAACGTGTTGTGTCTTGACGTGCTGCGCACGCTGGCGCGCTACCCGCAGGCTGGTGAATCTCTGATGGCCGAGCTATCCGCAGCGGGAGGCCAGCACCATGAATACGACACGGCCTTGGCTGCCTTTGAACACAGTCGATTGCTTCAAGAGCCAGAAGAAGCGCAGGCACGCCAGCTAGTGCAGTCCCTCGCCGTCCTGTGGCAAGCCGCACTGCTCATACAGCATGCCCCTCAGCCAGTGGCAGACGCCTTCTGCGCCACACGACTCAGCGGCGGCATCCCTGGCGCCAGCGGCGTATCCGGCCTCCCTCGTGGTATGTCGTCCGCCCAGATACTGAGCCGAGTACTGCCATGACTTCCAAGAGAAAGACCTCCAGCGTGACATCACTTTTTACTCGTCAAGCCTGCTGCCTACTACTGGCGTGCACTCCACCATTGACACCATGGCTCGCCGTTCACGCCAGTGACACTGTTATCAGCACTCCCGCTCCACTTGAGGTCGAGCATGCCTTCGCACTCCCCACACCACCAGGTGCGATGACTGGCGCTCTCTACCTGACACTGATGCCCTCCAAGGGAACAGCGACCCTGATAGGGGCCAGCACACCGTGGGCACAAGTCATCGAGATGCACGACATGCAACTCACCAATGACCGCATGCAGATGAAGAAACTCGATAGCCTCCCGGCCCAGGCAGACATGCCTCTCAAGATGATACCCGGGGGCGGCCCGCACCTCATGCTGATTGGTCTATCACAACCTCTCACTGCGGGGAGCAAGATCCCGCTGACCCTGCAATTTCTCGCACGGCCTGACATCCATATTGAGGTACCAGTGAAAGACTATGACGCTGTCATGGCCTCCACTGCTGCTCAATAAGTGTCGCAGACTGATAACTCCCTCCTCGATCATCACTCACGTATTTATCAAGCACACAACGCAAAGCCCCCTGACACAGAATGCCAGGGGGCTTGAATATATTCATCGCGCTATCGATTACTGCATGCATTACGCCAAGTGGGCTTGCTGATAACGCCTATCTCTCTGTGACGCTCGCTCATCAAGCCCCCATCACCACACGTAACGCCAATGCCAACAACACCACGCCAGTCAGACGATTGATCCACACCGAATGCGCCTGCAGCCATGGCAATACCCGCGAATGAGATAACACCAACGCCACCAGCACGTACCAGGCTCCATCGATCACCATTGCCGTAAGCACCACCAACCACTTACCAGCCACACTCATATCCGGCGTAATGAACTGACTGAGCAGCGCAACAAAGAACAGGATAAGCTTGGGATTGGCTAGTGCCACCAGCAAACCATCACGCGCCGCCATCGAGCGCGAAGTACTGGCTTTCTGCGCCTCCAACGCGCCTCCGCTCCCTGATCGGAGCGCCTTGAACCCTAGCCACGCCAGATACACCGCCCCAAGCAGCATTACTACGCGAAAGGCTTCGGGATAATGCGCCACCAGCGCCCCCAGACCCCACGCTGTCGCAGCTGCATAGATACCGACCCCGAATGCATGGCTCACTCCAGCCACTACCCCAGAGCTTCTCCCGCCCCCCAAGGTATGTCGCAACACCATCGCCAGACTCGGCCCAGGCGACATGGCGCCCATCGCGCAAAGAGCAACAAGTGACAGCCAGAGATTCAGCGGCATCCAGTGCATGGCAGTATCCATTCATCATTCAAATAGGGTGTGGATAAAACAAAATTGAGGCACAACGATGCCCATCAGCGTGTATTAGCACAATATGCTCACGGCTAAAGGCTAAATAGCGGACACGACAAAACGCACTGAATAAGCGCGTAAGGGAGCTACCAAGAGTCCAAGAGATGCAACAAGATGCTATACAGAAAGATAGTGCTGACTGCTGCGATGTGACACAAAGCACCGGCAAGCAAGAAGGGCTACTACGAGGGAGATAATACCAGGCTACTGACGTTAGACGTTGAGCCATTGATTTTTAACATGGTGCCGGTGGTCGGACTCGAACCGACACGCCTATTAAGCGGCGGATTTTGAATCCGCTGCGTCTACCAATTCCGCCACACCGGCAACGGGTCGAAATTATACGGAATATTGCACCAAGGTCAATGATTTTTAGTGCTAGATCAGCGGCCTGCAAGATATCGCCATATTGCCCCCTTTTTGGACGACATGATGAAGTCCACGAGCAGGGCTTCGCGTCAGGCGTGGCATTCGCTATCATGGGCGACCTTTTTTCACCTGCCCTGTTAAGAGCCTCATGAATCGCTCCACAGGAGCAGGAGTACTATCTTCCCTTATTTGCATGTACGCATGCAGCGATGCGCCTTGTGTGCGTCGTTCTATCAGAGCTTCACGTTGGCCATGTCACGTATCGATTCTGGTGATGCCTCGAGCGTTGCCACCCCAGCTATCGCTCGTCCGCTCATGCGTAGCGATTACGACTTCAGTCTCCCAGACGAGCTGATTGCCCGCTATCCGTCCGAGCAACGTAGCAACTGTCGCCTGTTGCATCTGGATGGCAAGAGCGGTGATATCGCGCACCGTCGCTTCCCGGAGTTGATAGAGCTGCTGGAACCCGGCGATGTCGTGGTATTCAACGACACCCGCGTCATTCCGGCACGTCTGCATGGCCACAAGGCGTCTGGCGGCAAGATCGAGATGCTGCTGGAACGTCCGCTGGATGCACAGCGTGGGCTGGCGCATATTCGCTCGAGTAAGTCTCCGAAACCAGGTACCGAGCTCATCTTTGAAGGCGGTATCACCGCCGTCGTCGAAGGTCGTCAGGATGCATTGTTCGAGCTGCGTTTCCACGGCGAAACGCCGATGATCGAGCTACTCAATCAGCATGGCCATATGCCACTCCCGCCTTATATCACCCGTGACGATGAGCTGTCGGATCGCGAACGCTATCAGACAGTCTATGCCAAGCGCGATGGGGCGGTTGCAGCCCCGACGGCTGGACTGCATTTTGACGAGCCAATGATGGCCGCGATGGCCAACAAGGGTATCGAGACTACCTTTGTCACGCTGCATGTGGGTGCCGGCACCTTCCAGCCAGTGCGTGTCGACAGCATCCTCGAACACCACATGCACAGCGAATGGATCGACGTCGGCCAGGACACCTGCGACAAGATTGCCAGAGCCCGCGCCAACGGACACCGTGTCATGGCGATCGGAACCACTAGCGTGCGCTGCCTGGAAAGCGCTGCAAAGGCGCACGGTGGAACACTGGCCCCCTACTCCGGCGACACCGACATCTTCATCTATCCGGGTTATGAGTGGCAGGTAGTCGATCGACTGATCACCAACTTCCACCTTCCCGAATCAACGCTGCTGATGCTGGTCTCGGCCTTCGCTGGTTACGAAAACACCATGGCCGCCTACCAGGCTGCCGTGGAAGAACGCTATCAGTTCTTCAGCTATGGCGATGCCATGCTGCTCGAACGCGTCTAATTCTGGCAAAACGAATTCCAGCAACTCCCTGCGATTGATCAGGGGCACGACAACAGCCCAGCCCCACGTCATGAGCAGTTAACGCGACGTGCGCTACCCTACTGACATACCAGCTGCGGCCTGTTTCGCCGCCAAGCGAAGAGAGAATCATGCGTAAAGAATGCTTCATGAGTTTCGAAAAGCTCGCCACCGATGGCCGTGCACGTCGCGGCCGCATGACCTTCCCACGTGGCACCGTAGAGACTCCGGCGTTCATGCCGGTTGGCACCTACGGCACCGTCAAGGGCATGACGCCGGAGTCCATCAAGGAAATCGGCGCCGAGATGATTCTCGGCAACACCTTCCACCTGTGGCTACGCCCAGGCACGGAAGTCATCGAAGCCCATGGCGACCTGCATGACTTCGCGCAGTGGGACAAGCCGATTCTGACCGATTCCGGCGGTTTCCAGGTCTTCTCGCTGGGCAAGACGCGCAAGATCACCGAGCAAGGCGTGCACTTCCGTTCACCGGTCGATGGCTCCAAGGTCTTCATGGGCCCGGAAGAGTCCATGGCCGTTCAACGCTCGCTCGGCTCCGACATCGTGATGATCTTCGATGAGTGCACGCCCTATCCGGCGACTCATGACGAAGCTCGCAAGTCGATGGAGATGTCGCTGCGCTGGGCTCAGCGCTCCTACGATGCACACGGCGATTCACCGTCAGCCCTATTCGGCATCATTCAGGGCGGTATGTATCCGGACCTGCGTGAGCAGTCACTGGAAGGCCTGAAGAAGATCGACTTCGACGGCTACGCCATCGGCGGTCTGTCAGTGGGCGAGCCAAAAGAAGAGATGATCAAGGCTCTCGATTACCTGCCCGAGTGGATGCCGGAAGACAAGCCACGTTACCTGATGGGCGTCGGCAAGCCGGAAGATCTCGTTGAAGGCGTGCGTCGTGGCGTCGACATGTTCGACTGCGTGATGCCGACCCGCAACGCGCGCAACGGCCACCTGTTTACACCGACCGGCACAGTCAAGATTCGCAACGCCGTCCACAAGCGTGATACGTCACCGCTGGACCCAGAGTGTGATTGCTATACCTGCACCAATTTCTCACGCGGTTATCTGCATCACCTTGATCGTTGTGGAGAAATGCTCGGCTCAATGCTCAACACTATCCACAATCTGCGCTACTACCAGACCGTCATGGCTGGTTTGCGCGGTGCAATTGAAGCGGGTACATTGCAGGACTTCGTGGAACAGTTTTATGCCGCGCGCGGCCTGCCAGTGCCGCCGCTGGCCGACTGATCGGTTTACGGCCGGAGGGTTCGCCATCCGGCTCGGACTCGTCTCGCGCTCCCCATTGCATTCGTCAGACTGCATGCATCAGGAAAGAACGGGCACGAGTCGGCGGTTCATGAAACCGTCAGTTGAAAGCTGTCAGTTAAAAATCAGGCTCATCGCACAACAACAGTTCACCCGTAACCTCTGGAGATACACATGCTGGAATTTCTCATTCCTGCC
The DNA here is from genome assembly GCF_002213105.1 of Cobetia sp. QF-1. Classification (NCBI taxonomy): domain Bacteria; kingdom Pseudomonadati; phylum Pseudomonadota; class Gammaproteobacteria; order Oceanospirillales; family Halomonadaceae; genus Cobetia; species Cobetia sp. QF-1. The sequence goes on along the minus strand of NZ_NBVS01000010.1, from coordinate 113,943 downwards.
GCACACGCTGAAGCTGAGGCCGGCATTGCCGGTGGCGGCGCTATCGGTCAGATTGTCATGCTGGTCGGTTTCGTGGTCATTTTCTACTTCCTGCTGTGGCGCCCGCAGTCCAAGCGCGCCAAGGAACACAAGAACCTGATCGGCAACCTGGCCAAGGGTGACGAGATCGTCATCGGCGGCGGTCTGGTCGGGCGCATCACCAAGGTCAACGAACAGTTCCTCACCATGGAGCTGAACGAAGGCAACGAAGTCAACGTGCAGAAATCTGCCGTGGCCGCAGTACTTCCGAAGGGCACCATCAAGTCCATCTGATCCCCTCCTGCTGCCGGCCCCTGTGCCGGCAGCATGCTTTTTCTCTCCCGCTCCACCAAGGACAGGGCTGCCATGCTCAACCGCTATCCGCTTTGGAAGTACCTGGTCATCTGCCTGGTACTTGCCGTCGGCGTGATCTACGCATTGCCGAACCTTTACCCCGAAGACCCGGCCGTGCAGATCAGTGCCGCCAGCGGCGCCGAGGCCGTCGACCAGCAAGATCTCGATCGTGCCATCAGCGCACTGGAAAACGCAGGCATTACGCCCAAGTCCCAAGAACTCAACGGCTCCACCGGCCTGATTCGCCTCACCAGCAACGACCAGCAACTGCGTGCCAAAGAGCTCGTCAGTGATACGCTCGGCGACAACATCATCGTCGCGTTGAACCTGGCCGATGCAACGCCCGCATGGCTCTCAAGCCTTGGCGCTTCACCGATGAAGCTGGGTCTTGATCTGCGAGGAGGGGTCCACTTCCAGCTGGAAGTCGACATGGACGCCGCCGTCAAGCAACGCCTGGAAGTCAACGCCAGCGCGATCAAGGAAATGCTACGCGAGGAGCGTATCCGCTACCGCGGCAGCGAAGTCAACGACGGTACGTTAAGCCTGACCTTCTCCGATGGCGACGACCTCTCAAAGTCCCGCTCACTGATCTCACGGGACTTCCAGGATTTCGAGTTTGATGAGCGTGATGTCGAACGCGGCTCCGTGCTCGACCTCAAGCTGACGGCGACCGCCGTCAAGCAGATTCAGGATTATGCGGTCAATCAAAACCTGACCACGATCCGTAACCGCGTCAATGAGCTAGGCGTCTCCGAGCCACTGGTTCAGCGCCAGGGGCCGAACCGCATCGTAGTTGAGCTGCCAGGCGTGCAGGACACTGCCGCTGCCAAGCGCGTATTGGGCGCCACAGCCAATCTCGAGTTCCGGCTCGAGGCGACCAACGACACCCCGGCCAGTGAAATGGAAAGCTTTGCCTTCCGCAGCCAGCCAGGTCGTACCGCCAACATCATGAAAGACGTGATCATCAGCGGTGACAGCGTGTCCAGTGCCAGCACCAGCTTTGATGAAAGTGGCCGCCCGCAGGTCAACATCAACCTGGATGGCACCGGCGGTTCGATCATGAACCGCGTGACGCGCGCTGCGATCGGTCGCAACATGGCGGTGCTGTTCATTGAGCACAAGACACGCACCCGCACGACGATGGAAGACGGTGAAAAGGTCGAAAAGCGCATTCCGTACACCGAGAAAGGGCTGATCAGCCTGGCGACGATACAGAGTGCATTGGGTAACCGCTTCCGCATCACCGGCCTCGACTCTCCAACAGAAGCCAAGGAGCTATCGCTGCTGCTGCGTTCCGGCTCGCTGGCTGCGCCGATTTACTTTGTGCAAGAACGCACGATCGGCCCAAGCCTGGGAGCGGAAAATATCGCAAGCGGCATTCTGTCCGTTGAGCTAGGCCTGCTGCTGGTCGTGCTGTTCATGCTGGCGCGTTACAAGGCCTTCGGCATAGTCGCCAACGTTGCACTGACCGCGAACCTGGCGATCTTGATTGCCGCAATGTCGATGCTGGGTGCAACGCTGACCCTACCGGGTATCGCAGGTATCGTGCTGACCCTCGGTATGGCAGTAGATGCGAATGTGTTGATCTTCGAACGTATCCGCGAGGAAATGCGCACCAAGATGCCGCTCCATCAGGCTATCCATACCGGCTTCGAGCGTGCATTCACCTCTATCGTCGATGCGAACATCACCACCCTGCTGGTCGCGGTGATCCTGTTCTCCATCGGTAGCGGGCCGGTCAAAGGCTTCGCGGTGACGCTGTCCATCGGCATTCTGACGTCGATGTTCACGGCGATCATGATGTCGCGCGGCATCATCAATCTTGCCATTGGCGGCAAGACACTCAAGAAACTCTGGATCTGAGGGGCCATCGTGATGCGACAGTTTGACTTCATGAGCAAGCGGCGCGCGGCCTTCATCGTCTCCATCGTGTTGACGATCGTGGCCATTGGCGCCCTTGTGATTCACGGCCTGAACCTGGGTCTCGACTTTACCGGCGGCACCTTGGTAGAAGTGAAATATCAGGTTGCACCGGCCCTTGAAAGCATCCGCCAGACGCTGGATGCCGCTGGCTACAAGGATGTCTCGGTGCAAACCTTCGGGGCAAGCAACGAGATTCTGGTACGCCTGCAACAGAGCTTCGAAGCCGGCATCGGCAACGATATCGTCGCCCAGCTTCAAGGGACCGGCGATCAGGTCAGCCTGGTACGTGCAGAGTTCGTCGGCGCACAGGTTGGCGATCAGCTACGCGACCAATCTGGCCTTGGCATGCTGCTCGCACTGGCGGTAGTGATGGTCTATGTGGCCTTCCGCTTCCAGTACAAGTTCGCACTCGGCGCACTGATCTCACTGGGTCACGATGTCGTGATTCTCCTGGGTATCTTTGCCCTGTTCGGGTTCGACTTTGACCTGACCGTACTGGCTGCAGTACTGGCCGTGATTGGTTACTCGTTGAACGACACCATCATCGTCTACGACCGCATTCGCGAGAACATTCGTAAATCGCGGACTGACGATATGCCGGCGATCTTCAACGACGCGATCAATGCCACGCTGTCACGTACGCTCTCCACCTCCGGCACCACGTTGCTGGTGCTGTTGGCACTGTTCTTCCTCGGCGGTGACATGATCCACAACTTCGCTATCGCGCTGATCATCGGCGTTGTCGCAGGCACCTTCTCTTCCATCTATGTGGCGGCAGCATTGCTACTGGTGGTGGGCCTGAAGCGTGTGGACCTGATTCCGCCACCCAAGGAGCAGTTTGAAGACGGCGCGCCCTGAGCACTTGAATCGGCTGCACTGCACTTCATTGCGCTATCGTCCCAGGCATCTCTGGCGGCGGTAGCGCAAATGCCAGACACAAAAAAACCCACCTCGATGAGGTGGGTTTTTTTGTTCTCTTGATTCATCCTCACATGCATATTGCACATGCAGAGGACTCGTCAGAGTTTCGAGCCAGCCTTACAGGTGCGGCTGCATGGTCTGTGCCAGCGCTTTGTACAGGCGAGCACCAGCAGCCATCAATGCGCCTTCGACAACCACCACGGGCGTGCCATCGGCACTGCCGGCCAATGCACCACATTCCTTCAGGAACAGACTGGCGATCTCACTATCACCCGATTCCAGGCCCAGCACGTAGACAGCATCAACACGACCAGCCGCCAGTTCGAGCACGTCGAGCAATGCACAGCCACTGGTGCGTAGCGTGTTCAGCTGCGGGCCAACCTGCTGGATGATAGAGAGATAAGTCGTCAGGTAGCGCGAGCGCTGCCAGTCTTCCGGCAGGCCCATCGCCAGACGTGCGCCGTCGATGGACGTGGCATTGGTCACACGGATACGGTGACCGGAGTGCTGAGCACCGCGACCACGGCTGACGATGAATTCCTCGTCAGTAAAGGGCGCAATGACCACGGCGTGTTCGGCACGCCCCTTGAACAGGCAAACCACTGACAGGGCGAAACCTGAAGCGGCAGATGCCAGATTGGAATAACCATGCACCGGCTCAACACGCCAGTGGTAGTCAGAGCCTTGGCCTTCACCATCGCGATGGTCGGTATAACGGCCAGAAAGACCGTGCTGCGGATAGCCGCGCTCCAGCTGGCGCACGATGTGCGCTTCAGCGCGACGTGCAGTGTCTTCGATGAAGGTATCGAGATCTTTGTCGTTACGAGCGACTTCGATACGTTCACGAGCACGGACGAACTGCTCTGCGGCGCCGCGTGCAGCACGTAGCGCAAATTGGACCATCGGATGCATGATCAAAGCCTTGACGAGTCGGGAGCTGTTAAAGAACGGTGCATGACGCAATGCGGAACACAAGCAATGCGAAGCACAAGTCGTGCGCAACTGGAAGAGTAAGCACGTTGCAAAGCGCGGTGCGTAGTGCAATTTACGCAACGCGCTATATAGCGCAACATGCGACGACAGCGAGTGCCAATCGGATGGTGCGGTATAGCAGGACGGCGTAGTCTAGCAGAAGGTGTACATGGCTGCCATCGCCACACCCGACCTTGGTCGCGTTGCATGGCGACCAAGACAAGGCATGAATTCTCGCGACATCTGTCCTCGAACACACTCTGCTCACGCCTCGGCCACGATGCAGCAAACTGCTCCCTGTGGCGGCTTCATGCTAGGATATCGGGTTCTGACGCCCCATTATTCCTCAAGATCCGTTGGCTGCGTCAGCCGTCCTATCCTTCAATTGCTACCCTGGAAGTCCTCATGCTTGAACGTCTGCGCATTGTCCTGATCGGCACCAGCCATCCCGGCAACATCGGGGGAGCAGCTCGTGCCATGCTCAATATGGGCCTGGCCGACCTCGCACTGGTCGCACCACGCTGTCAGGTGCAATGTCAGGAGTCAGCCTCGCGCGCTTCAGGTGCCGATACTCTTGTCGCCAGCGCTCAGGTGCATGAAAGCCTGGAAGACGCCGTGGCAGATTGCAGTCTGGTCGTTGGCTGCAGCGCTCGCTCACGTAACTTGCCGTGGCCGATGATCACACCACGTGCCTTTGGCGCGACGCTCGCTGATGAGATTCGCCTGCCGGATGCCCGCGTCGCGATCGTATTCGGTCGTGAAGACTCAGGACTTTCCAACGAAGAGTTGCAGCGCTGTCATCGCCACGTCCATATTCCAACCAACCCTGATTTCAGCTCGCTGAATCTGGCAGCAGCGGTACAGGTGCTGGCATATGAGTGCCGCCAGGCATGGCTGGCCGAACAAGAGGCAGCCGGTGAAACACCACGAGCTGAAGATGACCAGCCCTTCGGCATCGATTGGGACAGCCCTCTGGCTAGCCACGCCGACCTTGAACGCCTGTTCGAACATCTGGAAAAGACGCTGATCAGCATTGACTTTCTAGACCCGGAACAGCCGCGCCAACTGATGGCCCGCCTGAGACGCCTTTACCTGCGCGCCCGCCCCGACAGCATGGAAATCAATATCCTGCGCGGTATTCTGTCAGCGGTAGACAAGCAGGCTCGTCAGGCACAGGCCGCCGCGGATTCCCGCGCTCATTGAGGACACGCCATGTTTATCCGACTGCGTGAAGACATTAATAGCGTCTTTGCCCGTGACCCGGCGGCGCGCAATTCTTTTGAAGTACTGACTAACTATCCGGGCTTGCACGCGCTGCTGGCTCACCGCATCAATCACTGGCTATGGCGTCATAATGCCAAATGGCTGGCGCGCACTGGTTCGACCCTGATGCGCTGGCTGACTGGTATCGAAATCCACCCTGGTGCCACCATCGGACGCCGCTTCTTCATCGATCACGGCATGGGCGTCGTGATCGGTGAGACTGCACTGATCGGCGATGATGTGACGCTCTATCACGGCGTCACGCTAGGCGGCACCACTTGGAATGCTGGCAAGCGTCACCCGACACTAGGCGATGGCGTCATCGTCGGTGCCGGCGCCAAGATTCTCGGCCCATTCACGGTCGGCGCCGGTGCCAAGGTCGGCTCCAACGCCGTGGTCACTCGTGAAGTACCTGCTGGAGCTACCGTGGTTGGCATTCCCGGCAAGATCGTCAAGCGAGCCGAACCGGATGTCGATGATACGCCCGCGATCGACCCCGAAAGTCGTGAAGCCATGAAAGAGAAGTTCGGCTTCGACGCCTACGGGATGGGACAGGACATGCCTGATCCGGTTGCGCGCTCCATGCACGCCATGCTTGATCACATGCACGCTGTGGACAAGCGCATCGAACAGATGTGCGGCACCCTGCGCAAACTGGATGCCAGCTACCGTGCCGGCCATCTGCCAGAACTCGATGATGCTGACTTCGCGCAGTTGATCGATGAGCTGGGGCCATGTGGCGAAGACGCGACAGCGGCCAAGGCAAGTACTGTCACTGAAGTAGTCACGCCGGGGCCTGATACTGCGGATGAGCAATCCAGCCCTCAGCGCCAGCATGGATAAAGTTGACTATTTCAGTCGGGATTGACCGCGAATCGTCGGCTCACCATAATGGATGGCCTGACTTGCGCTCATCCGGTCGCTGCTTCGTCACGATAAGCCAGTCACTACGAGGTGGCGGTGAAGCATGAGCTTCACCGCCACGCTTGATGATATCTGCCCCACCAGCTCACGGGTTTTGCCATGCGCCTGACCACCAAGGGACGTTACGCCGTCACCGCGATGCTCGATCTGGCGCTGCATGCCAAGTGCGGGCCGACCTGTCTAGCCGATATCTCCGGGCGCCAAGGCATCTCGTTATCGTATCTGGAGCAGTTGTTCGCTCGCCTGCGACGCGCCGGTCTCGTCAAGAGTGTGCGCGGCCCCGGTGGCGGCTACCTGCTCGATACCGAGCTTGAGGCCACCTCTGTGGCGCGCATCATTGATGCCGTCAATGAGTCAGTGGATGCCACACGCTGCCAGGGACTGTCAGACTGTCAGTCGGGCGATACGTGCCTGACGCATCACCTATGGTGCGACCTGTCTGACGAGATACACGGCTTTCTTGATGGCATCAGTCTAGCGGACCTGGTCGCGCGCGAAGAGATACGCCACATCGCCAGCCGGCAGCGCGAGGCCTGCGAACCTATTCCCATCACCTTGATGGAAGGCGGCTAATCGGCGGCGATCAACATCGCCGCCGATTAGCCGCGCCCTGCACTTGCAACATCCAGCGCCTCTTACTTCAGCTAGTCGTGTTTTCAGGAAGTCACCATGTCCCAGCCGATCTATCTCGATTATGCCGCCACCACGCCTGTCGACCCACGGGTCGCCGAGCTGATGATGCGCCACCTGACGCTGGACGGCACCTTCGCCAACCCAGCCTCGCGTAGCCATATGCCTGGCTGGCTAGCCGAACAGGCTGTCGAGGGTGCGCGCCGTCAGGTAGCTGAGTTGATTGGCGCCGACCCTCGAGAGATCGTCTGGACCAGCGGTGCTACCGAAGCCAACAACCTGGCATTGAGCGGCTACATGCGCGCCAATGCCGAGCGTGGCCATCACCTGATTACATCGACCATCGAGCACAAGGCGATTCTAGACACCGCCAGCGCGCTGGAAGCAGAAGGCTTCAACGTCACGCGCATTGCCCCTCAGCCGGATGGTCGTATCAGTCCCGAGAGCCTGCGTGAGGCGCTGCGTGACGATACCGTGCTGGTATCACTGATGGCGGTCAACAATGAGCTAGGCAGTATCAATGACCTCGAAACACTCGGCACCATCGCACGTGAACACGGCGCCGCCTTCCATGTCGATGCTGCTCAGGCACCCGGCAAGGTGAAGATTGACGTCAGCCAGCAGCCAATTGATCTGCTGTCGCTATCGGCTCACAAGGCCTATGGCCCAAAGGGGATCGGTGCGCTTTATGTACGCCGCCAACCGCAGGTCAAGATCGATGCACTGATTCATGGTGGCGGACATGAGCGCGGCATGCGCTCCGGCACCCTGCCAACGCATCAGATTGTTGGGATGGGAGAGGCCTATCGCCTATCCAGCGAGCAGTTTGATATCGATCAGCAGCATCTGATTGCCCTGCGTGCACAATTTTTGGCGGGTCTCCGCGAGATTGAAGGCGTGCACTTCAATACTGATATCGAAGTCAGCGTGCCCCACATCCTCAACCTCGCCTTTGATGGCGTCGAGGGTGAAGCACTCTTGATGGCACTGCGTGGCATCGCGATTTCTACCGGCTCGGCCTGCAACTCCGCCAGCGTCGAACCTTCATTTGTACTCACCGGCATTGGGGTATCCCGTCCGTTGGCGCTAGCATCGCTACGCTTTAGTTTTGGACGATTCACTACCATTGCCGACATTGATTCCGCGCTCTCTGAACTCAGGCATGCCCTGAGCGCACTGCGCGCCTGACCCGGGAGAATGCTCATGGCACATCTGTCAATTTCCTCCGCTGCCGCCGATCAGATCCGCGTTGTACTGGCTGAGCGCGGGCATGGCCTTGGCCTGCGCGTCTCGGTCAAGCCCAGCGGCTGCTCCGGTTACAGCTACGTGCTCGACTTCGCTGACGAAGCCAGTGAGGGCGATGCCGTTTTCGTCGACCACGGTGCCACGGTCTACGTGGACAACGAAGCCCTCACCGTTCTCGATGGCTCTGAAGTGGATTACGTCAAGGACGGCCTGAATCGCTTTTTCCGCTTCAACAACCCCAACGTCAAGGACGAGTGTGGTTGTGGTGAGAGCTTCAGCGTGTAGATCTAGCCTCAGCGTGTAGATCTAGCTTCAGCGTGTAGCGTCCACTGCGGCGTCCAGATGACCAGCACTGTTGAAGCGTTTGCCATCTTCGCGTCATCAGCGACAGGCAGGATGGATGCAGCCGGTGACGCGAGCAGCTATAATGCCGCCCACTTTTGTCGCGCCTTATGCTGACAGAACCCCTATTTCGCCGTTCGGTCTTTTCCGAGCGGCTCTTCAAAGCTTGTCTCAGGAGAATTACCCATGGCTACACAGCGTACTCTGTCCATCATCAAGCCGGATGCCGTTGCCAAGAACGTGATCGGCGAAATCTACACCCGTTTCGAGAAAGCCGGCCTGCAAGTCATCGCATCCAAGATGGTTCACCTGTCCAAAGAACAGGCTGAAGGCTTCTATGCTGAGCACAGCGAACGCGGCTTCTTCGGCGAGCTGGTCGGCTTCATGACCTCTGGTCCGGTCATGATCCAGGCGCTCGAAGGCGAAGAAGCCATCGCCAAGAACCGTGACCTGATGGGCGCTACCAACCCGAAAGAAGCCGCTGCCGGCACCATCCGTGCTGACTTCGCGACGTCCATCGATGCCAACGCCGTTCACGGCTCCGACGCTCCGGCAGCTGCCGAGCGCGAAATTGCTTACTTCTTCGGCGAAAACGAAATCTGCCCGCGCGGTTGATTTCTCTTGTGCGCCTGAATGATCACATGTCGTTCAGTCGTGCATGACGCGACGGCCCTGCCTGTGCGGCGGGGCCGTTGTGGTATCGGACGTGCTGAAACGTCTTGCCTTGTGCTCGACGTTTGAGCAGGTCCGATACGCTTTGACAGGCGCTGCAGGCTTTCACCAGTGCCATGTGGCAATCGAAATGACTGCCACTATCTACTGACGGCAAACGCCACACGAGGTCTGCGACACGTCGCCACCTCCTCCTGACAGCGCCGCCCCGCATGCGCTCATTCTCTCTACCCGCGCCTGCCCACCCCTGACTCGACCGGCCCAACATCATGACTGATACCACTGCGATGACCCCTGACACTACTGCTCCCACGACCGTCAAGCTCACCAATCTGCTTGGCCTGCCGCTTCCGGCGATGGAAGCCTTCTTCGATAGCATCGGCGAGAAGAAATTCCGCGCCACCCAGGTGCTGAAATGGATTCATCAGGAAGGCGTCGATAGCTTCGACGAGATGACAAACCTGGCCAAGCCGCTGCGCGAGCGTCTCAAGGAAGTTGCCGAGATTCGTGCACCGGGCATCATCTATGAAGGTGAATCCAAGGACGGCACACGCAAATGGGTGCTGGAAGTCAGCGATGGTAGCTACGTCGAGACGGTGCTGATCCCCTCCGAGAATGGCAATCGCCGCACCCTGTGCGTGTCTTCTCAGGTGGGTTGCTCGCTGGATTGCAGTTTCTGCTCTACCGGCAAGCAGGGCTTCGAGCGCGACCTGACCGCCGCCGAAATCATCGGCCAGGTGTGGGTTGCCACGCGCGGCGCAGTAGACCGCAAGGACACGCGCAAGCGTCCGGTCACCAACGTGGTGATGATGGGTATGGGCGAGCCGTTGATGAATTACGACAACGTCGTACCAGCGATGAAGCTGATGCTGGATGATAACGCCTATGGCCTGTCCAAGCGTCGCGTCACTCTGTCCACGTCTGGCGTAGTGCCGAAACTTGACCAGCTTGGCGATGAGATGGATGTCAGCCTGGCCATCTCCCTGCATGCGGCCAATGACGAGCTGCGTAACGTGCTGGTGCCGATCAACCGCAAGTGGAATATCCGCGCCCTGCTCGACGCTTGCCATCGTTACCTGGCCAAGTGTGATGATGCGCGCATCATCACCATCGAATATACGATGATGAAAGACGTCAACGATCAGATTCATCACGCCGAAGAACTGGCGGCATTGCTCAAGGAGCTGCCGTGCAAGATCAATCTGATTCCGTTCAACCCGTTCCCGCACTCCGGTTACGAGAAGCCGTCACGCAATCAGGTCATGCGCTTCCAACAGCGCCTGTACGAACTGGGCTATACCGCACCGGTTCGCGCAACGCGCGGTGATGATATCGATGCGGCGTGTGGCCAGCTAGTTGGTCAGGTCAAGGACCGTACCCGTCGCGCCGAGCGTTACATCAACGCCATCCAGCTCGACGCCGAATAAGCGCAAGCTCGATAGCCTGCATGACCAGCAAGCCTCTATATCTAGTGCCATTGATATATGCCGTGAGCAAACGTGCGCCGTCCCTCCTGCCTTGACTTGTCAGGGGTGCGGCGCTTTGATGGGGGCGCTTTTGTTGCCTGCAGCGATCCTCGCCAGCAGGCATACCACGAGTCTTTATTTACGCGAGGATTGCATGTCGAGTCGTCTGCCACGTCATCGCTTTACTGCTCACCGAGCTACTGGCCACGCCAGAGCCCTGCTGCTGTGCCTCGGCATTGCCAGCCTGTCCCTGTCAGGCTGCGCCACGCGCGTTGAGACCAATGACCCCTACGCTGCTCCCGATTCCGGCCGGGCTTCTGCCGCCTACGTGGAACTCGGCGAAGCCTATTTGGGCCGCAATCAGTTGCAGCGCGCCGACAATGCCTTCCAGAAAGCGCTCAAGCTTGAGAAGACCAACGCCCAGGCCAAGGCCGGTCTGGCGATGATCTACCAGCAACAGGGCGAAAATGCGTTGGCAGATGATTACTTCAAGCAAGCCATTGACAGTGATCCGTCATTCACGCGTGCCCGCAACAACTATGCCGCCTTTCTCTACGCGCGCGGCGAGTATATTGAAGCCTGCCAACAATTGCAGACTGCCACTCAGGACCTGACCTACGATAATCGTGGCCAGCTTTATACCAATCTGGGACGTTGTCAGCTGCAGCTAGGCAAGATGGATGAGGCACGCTCAAGTTTCGATCGTGCTGTCAGAATCAATCCGCGCGAATCTGAAGCCTGGCTTGCACAAGCCCGCATGGCGCATGAAGAAAATGACAATGAGACGGCCCAAAAGGGGCTAAGTCGCTATTTCCGCCTGTCAGGTACCGATAGAGAAAGTCTGGAGCTGGCAGTGGAAGTGGCTGAAGCGCGTGGCGATAGTCGTCTGGCGGATCTTTACGGACGCCAGCTGGAGCAGGTCAGAACCCGCGAATCAGGTAGCACTATTATCCGTACGCCGTAGCACTCGCTCAGGTTCTCTGGTCGTCATGGACAGCCACCGTCGCTGGAAGCAGTATTAAGAAGACCGAAATGCCGGTGAAAATCTCATCGCGAGCTTGGTATAGTGCCGACGGACGGCAGCCATTCAGACAGGCTACCGAGGGATACGGCTTTTACTGCTCCGTCGAGCTGCGTCGTATCTGTATTGGAAATTCGTAACAGAAACATGTCCAGAAGCACCGGAAGAACGCCCGGATGTGCGTTCGGTAGACAGTTTTTCCCTACAAGGATGCGCCATGAGCGAACATCAACCCGCCCTTGATCAGCCCGCCAGCGATTCACTGCCTGGCAAGAGTCTCAAGGCCGAGCGCGAACATCAGGGGTTGTCACGTGATGAAGTGGCGACACAGCTCAATCTGCGCCCAAGCCTGGTCGATGACCTTGAACGTGATCACTACGATCAGATACCGATTACCGCCTATCGACGCGGCTATCTGCGTGCTTATGCGCGCTTGTTGTGCATGGACGAGAAAGCCATCGTCAGCCAATACAATACGCACTTCGGTACCACTGAAGTCGAGCGCCATGTTCCACCGATGAATCCGTCAGTTCGCCCACCGGGCAAGATGGGGAAGTACCTGTTCCGCCTCGTCAGTCTACTGGTCATCGCGGGGCTGGTCGGGCTGAGCTATGTCTGGTGGCAAAGTGGTGACTACGGCCGTACCACGCCAGCAGAACAAAACGACAGCGCTAGTGCAGATGACATCGGTGATAGCAGTGACCCCGTCGTCAATGCAGATGGCTCCATCGAGCTTTCTCTCGCACAATCTGCATCGAATGAAGTGACTTCTACAGCGCTGGATGCTGATGTTTCTCAGGCTCCTGCAACTTCCGAGGCTGGCCAGGGAACGACTCTGCAAGGGACGACTGATCCAGTAGATAATCAGGGCGAAGTATCCGTCGGTGAAGCTGCTGCAAGCGAAAGTGATGCCGCGTTGACAGAGGCAGCAGCAGTACCGGCTGCCGACCCGCGCAAGCTTGAACTGACCTTCAACACCATTTCCTGGACCGATATTCGTGATGCTGATGGCAAGAAACTACTGATAGGCAACAATCCCGCCGGTAGCAGCAAGACGCTTGAGGGCAAGCCGCCGTTCAAGCTCACCATCGGCAAGTCTGCAGGTGTCGTTCTCGAATACATGAACAAGCCGGTTGATCTGAAAAGCGTCACACGCGGCACCGTCGCCAAACTCACTCTCGGTGAATGATCCGGACTCCCATGCATAGTCACTCCCCTATCAAACGCCGCGTCTCGCGCAAGATTCATGTCGGCAATGTTGCCGTCGGCGGCGATGCACCGATTTCCGTGCAAAGCATGACCAACACCAACACCAACGATGTTGCCGCGACCGTCGCGCAGATCAAGCGCCTTGAAGATGCCGGTGCCGATATCGTGCGTGTCAGCGTGCCGGACATGGACGCTGCCGAAGCCTTTGGCCGCATCAAGAAGCTGAGCAACATCCCGCTGGTCGCGGACATTCACTTCGACTACAAGATTGCGCTACGCGTCGCCGAACTGGGTGTTGACTGCCTGCGTATCAATCCCGGCAACATTGGCCGTGAAGATCGTGTGCGCGCAGTGGTCAGCGCGGCGCGTGACAACGGCATCCCGATCCGTATCGGTGTCAATGCAGGCTCGCTGGAAAAGGACCTGCAGAAGAAATACGGCGAACCTACGCCGGCCGCACTGGTCGAATCAGCCATGCGCCACATCGACCACCTTGATCGTCTCGACTTCCAGGAATACAAGGTCAGCGTCAAGGCCAGCGACATCTTCATGGCCGTCGCGGCCTATCGTGAGCTGGCAGGACGCATCGAGCAGCCGTTACACCTGGGTATCACCGAAGCCGGTGGTTTGCGCTCGGGCACCGTAAAATCTTCCATCGGCCTTGGCATGTTGCTGATGGACGGCATTGGCGACACTATTCGTGTCTCGCTAGCTGCAGACCCGGTCGAGGAGATCAAGGTCGGCTACGATATGCTCAAGAGCCTCAAGCTACGGGCCAAGGGTATCAACTTCATCGCCTGCCCCAGCTGCTCACGTCAGAACTTTGACGTTATCAAGACCATGAATGAGCTGGAAACACGCCTTGAAGACGTGATGACACCGCTGAATGTCTCGGTGATTGGCTGTGTCGTCAATGGCCCGGGCGAAGCCAAGGAAACCGATGTCGGCCTGACCGGCGGTAGTCCCGCCAACCTGGTCTACCTGGATGGCAAGCCGGCCACCAAACTGACCAATGAGACACTGGTTGAAGATCTTGAGCGCTTGATTCGCGCCAAGGTCGCCGAAAAAGAGGCCCGCGAGGCCGACACTATCATCCGCCAAGGCTGAGCACGCCTCAGCCGGCTTGCGCATCATCATGATGCGCCTTCGTCTCCCCGCCTTCTCCCATGCCTGCATGGGGACGTTGCGGGGAGATGTGCAAGGATTCAGGAGAGAACGTTGAGCACCAAGATCCAGGCCATTCGTGGCATGAACGACCTGCTGCCGGACCAGTCACCGGTATGGCAATACTTCGAACACCAGGTGCAGGCCCTGATGGCGCAGTACGGCTATCGCGAGATCCGCACGCCCATCGTCGAGCAGACGGCGCTGTTCAAGCGCTCCATCGGCGAAGTCACCGATATCGTCGAGAAGGAGATGTATACCTTCGACGACCGCAATGGTGACAGCCTGACCCTGCGTCCTGAAGGCACGGCCAGCTGCGTGCGCATGGCGATGGAAAATGGTCTGGTTCACAACCAGATTCAACGACTGTGGTATGCAGGCCCCATGTTCCGCCATGAGCGTCCGCAAAAGGGGCGCTACCGTCAATTCCATCAGGTCGGTGTCGAAGCCTACGGCATGGAAGGCCCGGACATTGATGCCGAGATGATCCTGATCTCTGCACGTTTGTGGCGCCAACTGGGCCTGCTTGAGCATGTGACGCTCGAGCTCAACTCACTAGGTAGCCTCGAAGCACGTGCCGCCTATCGTGATCTACTGGTCGAGTACTTCGAGCAACACCTTGAAGTACTGGATGAAGACTCGAAGCGCCGTCTGCACACCAATCCACTGCGCATCCTGGACACCAAGAATCCCGAGATGGCTGCCGTCGTCGATGCTGCGCCACGTCTTGGAGATCATCTCGATGAAGCGTCTCGCGTTCACTTTGAAGGCCTCAAGGCACGTCTTGACGCTGCGGGTATCCAGTATGTAATCAATCCGCGCCTGGTACGTGGCCTCGATTACTACTCGCGCAGCGTGTTTGAGTGGACCACCACTGCCCTCGGTAGCCAAGGCACTGTCTGTGCTGGTGGGCGTTATGACAGCTTGTTCGAGCAGCTGGGCGGCAAACCTGTATCAGCAGTCGGCTTTGCCATGGGTATCGAGCGTCTGATTCTGCTGCTCGAGACTCTTGAGCTGGTGCCGCAGGAAGTTCATGAAACCGTCGATGTCTACCTGATGTCGATGGGCGAGCAGGCGGAAGCCGAATCCATGCGTCTGGCCGAAGATCTGCGCAGCGCGCTACCGAATCTGCGCCTGGTGTTGCATTGTGGTGGCGGTAGCTTCAAGAGCCAGATGAAGAAGGCCGACAAGAGTGGTGCTCGCGTGGCGCTTATTCTCGGTGAGAATGAAGTCATCGAAGGCACTGTCGGCATCAAGTTCTTGCGTGAAGAGCGCGATCAGGAAACGCTGAACCAGCGCGTCCTGGGTGAGCATCTCGGCAGCGTTTTCAGCGCCTGAGACCACCATTGAATATCAGGTGGGGACGCCAGAAGTTCCCGCCTCCCGAATGCATGTGCCGGCGTGCCGGCCTGGTCAAGGAGACCGCCCGTGGCGGAAGAGCTCAGAAGCGAAGAAGAACAGCTTGACGCTATCAAGCGCTGGTGGGGCGAGAACGGCAAATCACTGATTGCCGGTGTCGTGCTGGCCGGTGCTGGCGTCTTTGCTTTCAAGGCTTGGCAGAACTATGACGCCAGCCAGTCGGAAGCGGCCTCCCTGCGCTATCAGCAGCTGGTGAGTCTTGTCAGCCAGCCCACGCTTGATGACGCAGGCACTCAACAGGCGCGCAAGCTGATTGGCGAGCTTGAAAGCAATCATGGTGATAGCCTCTACACCCAGATGGCGCACCTGCTGGATGCCAGCATGTCGGTGAAAGCCGAGGATCTCGATACGGCCGCCAAAGCACTGCAAAGCGTGCGAGATAGCAGCGACGATAGCTATCTGCAAGGACTGGCTAGCCTGCGTCTGGCGCGCATTGAAGTCGGGCGTGGCGACAACGACAAGGCGCTGAGCCTGCTCAAGAACCCGCCCGCTCCACTGGCTGCCCAAGCCGCAGCAGTCCGCGGCGATGCACTGGTCGCTCAGGACAAGCGTGATGAAGCGATCATGGCCTATCAGGAAGCCAGTAGTCTCTCTCAGCAAAGCGGTCAGCCAATCTACGGGCTTGATCTGAAACTCGCCGATCTGGCAGCGGAGTCTTCCTCATGAGCCTGAGTTCCAATTTCCGCCTAAGCCAGCTAAGCCTAAAACAGCTGCGCATGGGTCGTCTGGCACTGCCGGCATCGCTCTTGGCTGTCAGCCTGCTGGCAGGTTGTGCCAATAGTGCACAGCCGGAATATACTCCCAAGGACCTGGTCGAATTCGATAGCAAGGTCACTCTGGATTCCGCGTGGAGCGAGTCGGTCGGCAATGGCCTTGGCCGTGCCCATTACCCACTGGCGCCGATCGTCGCCAATGACCGCCTGTTCGTGGCAGCGGAAGACGGTGAGCTTGAAGCACTGGATGCCAAGAATGGTGATGATGTCTGGCAGGTCACACTGCCTTCCGGCATTACCAGCGCCCTGAATGCCGATACGTCACGCCTTTACGTCGGCACTCGTGATGGCAAGGTCAGCGCCATCAATCAGGAAGACGGCAGCGTTGAGTGGAGTACGCGCGTCTCCAGTGAAGTACTGGCTGCACCGCAGTACAACGACGAGCTGGTCGTCGTGCAGAGCGTCGATGGCACCATCACGGCGCTCGACCGCTTCACTGGGGAAGAGCAGTGGGCTTACACCGCCACGATTCCAGCACTGACCCTACGTGGTACTGGTGCACCCCGCGTCATCAAGCCGGTCACCTTCGCGGGCTTCGCCAACGGCAAGCTGGTCACACTGGATAATCGTTCAGGCCAGGAACTTTGGGACCTGCGCGTGGCGGTACCTGCCGGGCGCACCGAAGTCGATCAACTGGTGGACCTTGATGGCCAGCCAGTACTGACTCAGGACGGTCGTCTGTTCGTCACCAGCTATAACGGTCGACTGATTGCACTCGATGCCCGTAATGGCGAGCCGCTGTGGGACAAGAAGTCCTCCAGCTATCTGACGCCCATCGTGGTGGGTGACTACCTGTTCAGCATCGACAATGCCAGTCATGTACTGGCGATGGATGCCAATACCGGTAACGTGCTGTGGAAGTCGGAAGACCTGGAAGGCCGTTGGCTGACCTCTCCGGCCTTCGTCGATGGCAAGTTGGTCGTAGGTGACTTCGACGGCTATGTGCATCTGCTTGATGCCCAGAGCGGCGAGATTGTCGGCCGTTATGATGTCGGCGGTGACGGCATCAGCATCACCCCGCTCACCGATGGCAAGCGTATCTACATCTACACCAATGACGGTGAGCTGACGGCACTGGATCTCGAGACTCCCTGAGTCATCCAGCGCCATGTGCATGAACGCTGATACGACAACGGCAGCCCAAGGGCTGTCGTTGTCGTATCAATGCTGGCATACGCCATTGGTAGCGCCCCTCAGGCAATGCTAGAATACTGCCCCCGCTGATCGAGTGCGATTGTCAGCCGAATGCTTTACGAGGCAACCGGCATGATATGGCTATCGATTCAGCCACAAGATTTTTCCGCAGGCAGTGGTAACTGTCCGCCTGCGGACCATACTGGATGAACGCGTCTACGGCTGCAGGCCAACGGCGGCGTCCAGTGCCCCATGTCCGATATCATCGCTATCGCCCTGCCTGTACAAGGTGCTTTCCGGCCATCATGGTTCGAAGCAGACCGTCCGGGGCCGGCATCGATGCTATCCCTGCGAATGCTGTGAGATTTCATGAACCCCGTGATCGCCCTGGTTGGCCGACCGAATGTCGGCAAGTCGACGCTATTCAATCGCCTGACCAAAACCCGTGATGCCCTGGTGGCCGATTTCCCCGGCCTGACCCGTGACCGCAAGTACGGTACCGGCAAGGTCGGCGGCAAGCCTTACACTGTCATCGATACCGGTGGTATCAGTGGTGATGAAGAAGGCCTCGATCTGATGATGGCTGGCCAGTCACTGGCTGCCATCGATGAAGCCGACATCGTGCTGTTCATGGTGGATGCACGCTCTGGTCTCAACATGGCCGATGAAGCCATTGCCAACCATCTACGGGTCAACCAGAAGAAAACCTGGTTGGTCGTGAACAAGACAGATGGCATGGACGAAGAAATCGGCAAGGCTGATTTCTGGGGTCTCGGCCTTGGCGACCCGCGCGCCATCGCTGCCGAACATGGCCGTAACGTCACCGTACTTCTGGAGGAGGTGCTCGCACCGTATCCGGAAGTCGAGGAAGGTGAAGACGAAGATCAGCACCCGGAGCTTGATGACCGTGGCGTACGCATCGGTATCATCGGCCGCCCGAATGTCGGCAAGTCGACGCTAGTCAACCGTCTGCTGGGTGAAGAGCGCGTTGTCGTCTTTGACCAGGCAGGCACGACGACGGATGCTGTCGAAATTCCCTTCGAGCGTCGTGGCAAGCCGTATCTACTGGTCGATACCGCGGGTATTCGTCGTCGCAAGAACGTGAGCGAGATGGTGGAAAAGTTCTCCATCATCAAGACACTGGAAGCGATCAAGAAATGTAACGTCGCCGTGATGGTGCTCGATGGCAGCCAGGGTCTGGTCGAACAAGACCTTCACCTGCTGGACTTCGTGCTGACCAGCGGTCGTGCACTGGTACTGGTCGTCAACAAATGGGATGGCCTGGAGAGCGAAGCCAAGGAGAAGATGCGTTCCGAGATCAAGCGTCGTCTGGGCTTCACCGACTATGCTGACCTGCACTTCATCTCGGCGCTTCACGGCACCGCGGTAGGCGATATTTATCCGTCCATTGATCGCGCCTTTGATAGTGCGATCGCACGCTGGTCGACCAAGCGTTTGACCACTCTGCTACAGGATGCCACCCAGGCGCACCAGCCGCCGATGATCAATGGCCGTCGCATCAAGCTGCGGATGGCTCACCAAGGCGGCGCCAACCCACCGCTGATCATCGTGCACGGCAACCAGACCAACTCGCTGCCGGAAGCCTACAAGCGCTACCTGATCAACACCTTCCGCAAGGTGCTCAAGGTCAAGGGAACGCCGATGCGCTTCGAATTCCGCTCGGGCGACAATCCGTTCGATGGTGCCAGAGGCACCGATGATCGCGAGCGCGCCAAGGAACGTTCACTGGCCCGTACCAAGGAAGCGCGCAAGGAACGCAAGCAGCGCCGCTAATGATGCGGCAATTGCCAAACGCTTCTTGAGGGCGTGATTAGACGCACAAAAAAACGCCGACTCCGCAGTTATCTGCGGAGTCGGCGTTTTTTTGTCAGCGAGAAAGCTAATCAAGAGGCTATTCAGTCTTCCAGCGTCTTCTGCCCCGCCCACATATTGGCAAATTGCCAGGCAGCACGCCCGCTACGCACGCCACGCTGAGTGGAATAGCGTAATGCTTCACCACGGGCCGCTTCATCAAAGCTCCCCTCACCCAGACGCCATTCGACCCAGTGCTGACACGTCTCGAGATAGGCGTCCTGATTGAAGGGATGAAAGGCCAGCCACAGGCCAAAGCGGTCCGACAGCGAAATCTTCTCCTCTACTGCATCGCCGTGATGTAGCTCGCCATCCACGATATGCGTGTCCAGATTGTCACTCATCTGCTCCGGTAGCAGATGACGACGATTGGAGGTCGCATAGAGCAGCACGTTCTCCGGCGGCCCTGTCAGCGTGCCATCCAGCACACTCTTGAGCGCCTTGTAGGCATCATCACTGCCCTCAAAAGACAGATCATCGCAGTAGACGATAAAGCGATGCGGCTGATGCGCCAGCTCTGCCACCAGTGACGGTAGCGCGGGGAGATCATGACGATCAATCTGAATCAACCGTAACCCCTCGTGACCGAGAGTATTGAGCAATGCACGAACCAGTGATGACTTGCCGGTACCACGCGCCCCCCATAGCAGAGCATGGTTAGCGGGCTTTCCCGCCAGAAACGCGCGCGTATTCGCCATCAATTCACGCTTCTGGCGGGCGATACCAAGCAGATCTTCAAGCGTCAGCGCATCACGTGGCGCGATGGGCGTCAGGCGCCCACCCAACGGATGCCGCGTCCACAACGCAGCGACATCGCAATTCCAATCAACGTCGATCACGGTAGGTGGTAGCAAGGGTTCCAGTCGATCAAGCAACTGATTGAGGCGATGTTCAAACTCTGGTGACATGATGACTCCCTGTCGGGTAAACGATGATTGGGCCGTAATGCAGCCGGCGAAATTACCTCTCAGTATGCCACGCCGATGGATCGGATCAGACCACCTCGCCTTGCGTGTCAAGCAATCGGTAATTCCGAAAACTGCACAAGTGAGCCTGTCCGGTTATGCTGTCTGCACTTTTCTTACACTTTCTCTTTTGCTTCATGTTCAGCCGATATCATTACCAGGAGATCACCATGCCAGGATTGCTCCCCCCTTTATCTTCCTTCCCTTTGCGTCTCTTGCTACCGCTGGCAGCCATCGCGACCGCCGTCACGCTAAGTGCCTGCGCCAGCTCACCGCTGGGCCGTAGCCAGCTGACGCTCTATTCCGATCAGGAACTGGAAAAGATGGGCGCTGCCAGCTTCAGCAAGTATCAGGAAGAACTACCGGTCGTTGAGGGTAAAGAAGACGCCTATGTCAGCTGTGTCGCCAACGCCGTGACCGCCAAGGTACCGACTAGCTATGGGATTACGCAGTGGGAAGTGAAAGTCTTCAAGGATGAGTCTGCCAATGCCTTCGCGCTTCCGGGCGGTCACATCGGCGTCAATACCGGACTGCTGGACATCGCTGAGAATCAGGATCAACTGGCAACAGTCATCGGACACGAAATTGCTCACGTACTGGCGAGGCATGCCAATGAGCGTGTCTCGACCCAATCGCTGACCTCTGCCGGGCTTTCATTGACACAGGCACTGGCAGGCCTGGAAGGGGCAGGAGGTGACCAGATAATGGGCCTTTTGGGCATGGGAGCCGAGTACGGCGTGCTCAAACCCTTCTCGCGCTCACATGAATCTGAGGCTGATCTAATAGGGCTTGATCTGATGGCCGAGGCTGGTTTTGATCCGCGTGCCAGCGTCAAGCTATGGGCCAACATGAATGCTTCTGGCGGTGGCCAGCCACCAGTATGGATGTCAACGCACCCTAGTGACGAACAACGCATGGCGGCGCTCAATGAGCGACTGGAGACAGCTCTGCCACTCTATGAACAGGCACGTGCCTCTGGAGAGAAGCCCAACTGTAATCGCTTGCGCTAGCTCTCCACTCATTATGCAAAAAGGCGACTCCGAGCGCCTTTTTACAAAATGAAGAATGTAAATACTCGTCGCCAAATGTGTCTATATCGTCACTGACACATAGTGGATTGCTAGTCTGTTAGCACGCCCTAACGCTTTGTAGCCCTCACCTCTCTCGGGCATCGGCATCGCGTTCACTTGTAAAGGAGCTGCAGCATGACTCGACTCGCACTCATCATTGACGACGACCCGGACTTCCGTGAACTACTCTCGGGATTGCTTTCCGCTCATGGTTACAGTTGTACCGAGAGTGAAGGGCTGCAGGATATTGCCTGCAACCCTAGCCGTCTGGAGGCCGATCTCATCCTGGTCGATTATGAACTTGGCGACTTTACTGGCGATGATGTACTCAATTATCTACGAGAACGTAGTGTGGAAGCCGGTATTATTCTGATGAGTGCCTGCCATTCCAGTGAGATGGAAACGATGGTTGATCGAGGGCGGCGAGGCGGCTTGAACATGCTAGGACAGCTTGGCAAGCCCTTCGACCTCAAGCACCTGTCCTCCATGCTCAATGATCTCAAGCTGCATCACAATCCGCTGACCGTCTGCGAATTGGATGACGCGCTCTCCCAGCAGCAACTTCACTTGGTCTATCAACCAAAAATAGATCTTGGCAGCGGAAAACTGACGGGGGCCGAAGCGCTCGTACGCTGGCAGCACCCACTACGTGGCATGGTCATGCCCAACCAGTTCATTACCCTGGCAGAACGCAGTAGTCGTATCGACCAACTGACGTGGCAGGTACTGGATCAAGGTTTCCGTCAGCAGATGCTGTGGTACAAGCAGGGCCTGAATCTAAATCTTGCACTCAACCTATCCCCTGAGTTGTTGCGCACACGCGATATGCTGAAAAAGCTTGATACACTCGCCATCGAACATGGTATCGACCCACATTGCATCACGCTAGAACTGACAGAAAGTTGCGGCATCGACTGTCTCACCTACGCACGTCATCTGCTTAATGCCATACGAGAGCGTGGTTATCGTTTGGCACTCGACGATTTTGGTACTGGATTTTCATCAATGATGCAGCTTTATAACCTGCCCTTTGACGAGATTAAAATCGATCAATGCTTTGTTGGCCGCAGTGACAGCCATCCTGAAGCCAGAGCCATCACACGTACTATTGTCGAGTTAGGCCAGCGCCTTAATCTCGCCGTCGTTGGCGAAGGGATCGAGACACCAGAGCAGCGCGACTATTTACGTGATACTCAATGCAATATCGGACAGGGTTATTTGTTTGCACGGCCACTTGAAATCGAGGCCTTTAATGCCTGGCGCCATCAGCCACCAATAGCCGTGAGTGAGCTAGCGATACCGAAAAGGAAAACACTGCACGCTAGCCTCTAGATGACATATAAAAATAACCCGGCCAAAGCCGGGTTATTTTTATAAACTTTCTCTCTCCAAACATATTCCACTTCATATTTTCATCATTAACATTTATATTATTATACGTTTATCTCTAGATCGACATTTTTCACGAAACCTTACTACCTTTAGGGCTCTCATACTTGCAGAAGGCGCATCTGTACGAGAGCACGACGCGTCATACCACCCAATGCTTCAAGTTGATGCAGTTGCTGATGAATCATCTCATCATCGCCACTGACCAACGCACTTTCCAGTACCTCTGCAGCACTGGCCAGTCTCTGGCATCCTAGCGACGCCGAGGCCCCCTTCAACGAATGGGCCTCACGCTTGAGCATGGTGTAGTCACTCTGAACATGCAGTGACGACATCTGTTCCACACGGCGATCAAGGCGCGTGAGGTAATTACCGAGCAGTTTGGAAAAGGCTTCAGCATTTAGAGTTTCCAGTAACTCCTGACAGGTATCCAACTGCAAAAGAGACTGTAACTCTTCCTCGGAAAGCTCATCTTCGATAGCTGAACCCATATCCCCGTGAATATTGTCAGCGAGAGATTTCTCGTGCTGGCCGGCAACACGATGGGTTATCTCGGGTGCTGTTGCCGCCAACATATAGCTCTCGGTCAAGGCAGTATCAGGCAAAGCGATAGCATCGAGAGGTTCATGAGAAGAGATATCTGACGCAGAAGAGACGACAAGGTGCTGGCGGAGCACTCGACTCAGATCATTTCGCGTGAAGGGTTTATGCAACACCGCATCCATACCGGCGACCAGACAACGCTGGGCATCTTCCTGCATCACGTTAGCGGTCATGGAAATGATAGGGAGATGAGCTCGCTCAGCTTGACCAGCTTGACCAGCTTGACCAGCTTGACCAGCTTCGATTTGACGCCAGAGGCGCGTAGTTGCGAGGCCATCCAGCACTGGCATCTGCATGTCCATGAAGATCAAATCCACTGCTGAGCCTTCTCGGGATAACCACTCCAACGCCTGTTCACCATTACCGACGACCGTCACCTGCTGACCGAGAAACTCGAGCATCGCACGGGCCAGTGACTGGTTAACTTCATTATCTTCTACCACCAGTATTCGGGCCTGCGGCAAGGGCTCATCGACAATCATCTGCTCAGGACATGCATCCGAAGCAGATAGCTCAGGAAGCGTAACCGTGCACCAGAAGCGACTCCCCAGTCCGAGATGACTTTCCACGCCGATCTCACCGCCCATCGCTTCGACCAAACGCTTGGAAATAGCGAGTCCCAGCCCAGTCCCTTCATGCCGACGGGCCATGGACGTATCGACCTGAGTGAAGGGGGCAAACAAGTGGCCAAGCTGGGTGTGATCAATACCACAGCCGCTATCTTGCACCTCGAAATACAAGGTATCGTTCTCATGAGAGCGGATACCTAGTCGAATAGTGCCTTTAGGACAGAATTTGAACGCGTTGTTAAGTAAATTGGTCAGCACCTGACGCAGACGATTAATGTCGCCCTTGACCCAGGTAGGCAGGTCATCTGCACGCTCTTCCAGGAACATGCATGTGTGCTCAGGGGTTGTGCCATCACACTGACGGGCATAGTGCGCCACGAGCGAATCAAGGAAGTCCGATAGCGAAAAGCAGCGCTGATCCAACTCTAGATTGCCAGCTTCGATCTTCGAATAATCCAGTACGTCATTGATGACAACCTGTAGGCTCTCTGCACTCTGGCGCAATGTGTCGAGATATTCCTTGCCTCGTGAAGACGTGACTTCCTCACCAATCAGATCTGCCACACCCACCATCCCATTGAGTGGAGTACGAATCTCGTGACTCATGATCGCCATGAACTCAGACTTGGCCTGACTGGCTGCCTGCGCTAGCTGCACCATGCCATCTAGCTCGCGGGTGCGCTCTTCGAGCATTCTCGCTTTCGAGGCACGTCCGCGTGTTTCTGCGATAAGCGCCACCACGAGTACTGCCCCACTCAGTGTCAACAGCAACAGCAGTATCAACGCCAGCGTATAAAGCTCCAGTAACTCATTACGTTCTTTGGAACGCTGAATAGCGGCCTCTGCATTGATATCCAGCAGCAACTCACCTGTCAGTCCTTGCAGTGATGTCAGGCGAGTCAGCAGCTGTTCAGAAAGCAGTTCATTACGACCGCCACCCTCAATCAGTGCCAAGATATCTTTATCCAGTGCATCGACTCGCGGCAGGCTCGCCATCAGCTGTGCATGAAGCTCAGGTATTGCCTTGAGCATGCGACCCATCTCACCACTTTGCAGCAGCTGCACACGACTGAAGAGGATATCGAGACGCAATAGAAGTTCGCTGTCATCTCTCAATGGTGCCGGGGTAGGTGACAATCGTTCTTCAGCGATCACTATGCGTAACTCGCGAACTTCTCGGTCGTACTGATAAATCCCCCATATCATGTTTTCGCGCAGCTTGTGCTCAAGTGTTTGCTGGTGCTGATAAACCAATGCACCTGTCACGAGTACCAACACAAAGAATAGCGTCGCGGCAATCGCGACACCGGCTCTGAAATACATCGATCTGAGTGGATTCATGAGTAGGCATCCTGCCAAACACGATTGAGACGGTAATTAATCGTCGATTTCGATGCGCTTTACCTGCCAGACAGAACGGGTCATGATTTCTTCATTGAGTAGATCGGGCTGCTCGCTAAAGGGATAAATGATGAAGATGGGACCATTATCCCGCACCCGCAAACGCTTGCCGTCGATTTGCATCGCCAGAATGACTGGATAATCGAAAAAGTCCTGTACTGGCACACTCGCGGCATAGTCATTAAGCGCGACGACACGCATCGTGCCACTTTCAGCGCCAACGGCCTCCAATAGAGCAGACCCTAACGGACCACTGAAACGAACCTTACCATCATGCCAAGGCGTCGCCGTCAGGGTTTCACGTTGCTCCAGTGTTTTCAGCATTTCACGATCAAAATGCGCTTCATTACCCGCATTGGTGTGCTCAATATTACCGGTGACCCTCAAAACGATCGGCCCTTGTGGTGCTTCAAGCGCCATGGCGACAGGCGATAGCAACAAGGCACCCAGCAAGCCGGACGAGATCCAGCGACGACACTGGGCAAGTTGCGAAATAACGTTCAAATATCCAGAGAACTTCAGCATGCCACTTACTCCACTCGATAATAGATAGTAACGAGTATAAGCCGCAGCGTTTATGCCAACCGTGAACCATTGTGACGTCGTATCACGCTAAAGCAGCGTAAGGTGGTTCTATCAACCGAACAAGGAGATGACGGCATGCACATCGGCATTCTGGAGGATGATCAAGATCAACGTGACTATCTGATGCTCTGCCTTCAGACACAGGGGCACGAGCTGGCGGGTTTCGAACGCGCCAATCAACTATTGCGTGCCCTACGCGAGCAGAGTTTTGACATGTTGATCATCGATTGGCAGCTACCAGATGCCTGCGGCATGGAGCTGACACGTTCATTGCGCAGCGAGCATGGCTGGCAGGGATTGATTCTGTTCATCACCGCCAGTCAAGGGGAAGGAGACGTCGTGCATGCACTGGAAAATGGCGCTGATGACTTCCTGAGCAAGCCCATCAACCCCAAGGAACTCACGGCGCGAGTGGCAGCGCTTGGCCGGCGACTGGCCAACAGCACCGCCAGCAATGCACTGAACGAGGTGGAAGGTATTCCGGGGCAGTACCGAATAGAGCAGGAAGAGCACACCATCTGGTGCGCAGGACTACAGGTCAATCTGACACAGCGCGAATATCAGCTTGCCGTACTATTAATGCGCCATATAGGAGAGCTGTTTTCACGCGCCTATTTGCTGGAAATGATATGGGGAATCAACGGTGACATCTCTACTCGCACCGTCGATACCCATATCAGCCGCCTTCGCCGCAAACTAGGATTTGATGGTAGCCATGGCCTCAAGCTAAGAAGCGTGTATCAACATGGCTATCGACTGGAATTCTGCAGCGATGGAGAAAGTGCTCGCAAGAGCGCCTGAATCTCTCTATCAAGCCGTCAACAACTGACGCAACATCAGCGCAACGGGCGCCGTATCCGGCCGCTTGTGGCGCCACAGGAAGTAGGACTCTGCTGCCTGTTCTACCAGCATGCCCAAGCCATCCTCTGAGCGTGCACCTCGATCAGCAGCCCAGCGCATGAAAACGGTAGGCTCTGCGCTATACATCATGTCGTACGCCAGTGCTTGCGGGGTGAACAGCGCTTGCGGCAATGGCGGTAATTCCCCGCCCAATGACGCACTGGTACCGTTGATGACCAGGTCAAAGTGCCCCTCGATCTCCTCAAAACTACCACCGGATAGCGAAGTCTCGTCTACCGCCAGATCCGCAAAGTCAGCCGCCAGCCCGCTAGCCTTGGCTGCCGTACGATTGGCAATGATCAGCGCTGCTGGCTGTTTCGCCAGCAAGGGCTCCAGCACTCCCCGCACAGCCCCACCTGCCCCCAGCACGAGAATACGTGCGCCCGCGAGAGGCGCTTGAAGACGCTCAAGATCTCGCACCAGGCCCACGCCATCGGTGGTATCACCGTAAACCTGGCCGTTCTTGCCCAGCAGCAGAGTATTGACGGCGCAAGAACGCTGCGCACGTGGACTGAGTACATCGACAAGCCGATACGCCTGCTCCTTGAAGGGCATGGTGACATTCGCACCTAACCCACCTTCTGCGACAAACTCGGCCCAGCCACCGGCAAAGTCATCTGCTGGGGCCAGCCGTGCCTCATAGCTCAGAGAATCTCCCAGCTGTTCAGCGAAGGCGCGATGAATCAGGGGAGACTTCGAGTGGGCAATCGGGTTGCCGAATACAGCATAACGAGACATCAGGACTCCGGGACGATCTCAGGGTAAGAATCAGGCTGACAGGCGCTATCAGGCGCCTTCGCCCAGCCAGTCGCGCGCATGCAGAAAGTCGCGATACAGCACGGATTCGGCGCTGTCTTCCTCGGGTTGGTAGCCATACTCCCAGTGAACGACTGGCGGCATCGACATCAAGATCGACTCGGTACGCCCGCCACTTTGCAGCCCGAACAGGGTGCCGCGATCCCAGACCAGATTGAACTCGACATAGCGGCCACGACGA
The DNA here is from genome assembly GCF_002213105.1 of Cobetia sp. QF-1. Taxonomy (NCBI): domain Bacteria; kingdom Pseudomonadati; phylum Pseudomonadota; class Gammaproteobacteria; order Oceanospirillales; family Halomonadaceae; genus Cobetia; species Cobetia sp. QF-1. The sequence goes on along the minus strand of NZ_NBVS01000010.1, from coordinate 86,142 downwards.
TACAACTGGAAATTACGCTCGCGCTCCCCGTAAGCCATGTTGCGACGACGCTCGACGATCGGCAGATACGCTTCCAGGAAGCTATTGCCTACAGACTGCTGGAAAGCGAAGCAACGTTCGAAGCCCCACTCATTCAGGTCATCGAAGAACAGCCCACCCACACCCCGTGTCTCATCACGATGCTTCAGATAGAAATACTCGTCACACCAGGTCTTGTAACGCGGATAGACGTCGCTACCGAAGGCGATGCAGGCATCGAAGGCTGTCTGGTGCCAGTGACGCACATCCTCAAGCTCGGGATAGAACGGCGTCAGATCATAGCCGCCACCGAACCACCATACCGGCGCTTCACCGTCTTTTTCAGCAATGAAGAAGCGCACGTTACCGTGACTGGTTGGCACATGCGGGTTATGCGGATGCAATACCCAGCTGACGCCAACTGCGTGGAAGCTGCGACCCGCAAGCTCAGGGCGAACGGCTGTCGCAGAGGCCGGTAATTGTAGGCCAAAGACATGTGAGAAGTTGACGCCGCCCTTCTCGAAAACACCGCCATCCTCCATCACTCGCGAACGACCACCACCGCCCTCTGCGCGCTCCCAACTATCTTCACGGAAACTCGCCTTGTCATCGCAGACTTGCAGCGCATCACATAGGCGGTCCTGCAGGTCGAGTAGGTAGACCTTGACGTCTTCGAGATTGGCGTGGGCCACAGTGCCTCCGGTGAATCGAAAAATGAAAAATGAAAAAGGGTAGCGAGCCATCTGCCCGTCTCCTCGCTGACAGAGGCTGTCAGCATACCGCCACCTCGAGGTGATGGCAGACGGCGCTTTACTTGCACATGATCTACATCAAGGCCATGGCGTACGCGACACTCAGGCCCGCAATATCATACCGGTAGCAAGATCACGAATGGTGCTTGGCCGCACATAACCACCCAGCGGGCCGTCGAGAATCACATCATCCACCAACGAGGTACCAAAGGTGCCACGTATCTCATCGATGCTCATCGCTGGCGCTTCGCCTGCACGATTGGCCGAAGTGGACACCAGCGGGCCATCAAGTTCAGCACACAGCGCCTGCACCAAGGGATGATCACTGACCCGCACGGCAAGGCTTACGTGTTCACCGCGCAGCAAGGGATGGGCGCGACCATTATCCGGCACTAGCCAGGTAAATGGCCCCGGCCAACTGGCCAACAGCTGCTCACGCTGTGCTGTCGAGATGCCGACAAGCCATCCTTCAAGCTGAGCGATATCGCCTGCAATCAGGATCAACCCCTTGGCAGGATCTCGAGCCTTGAGCTGAATCAGGCGTGCCAGCGCGTCACCATTGTCAGGATCGCACCCCAATCCCCACACGGCTTCAGTAGGATACGCAACGATTCCGCCGCGGCGTATACACCCAGCGGCATCCGCGACAGCCGCATGATCGAGCGGGACAGCACTTGCATTCATGATCCGCACAGGCCTCTTCAAAGCAGACGATAGAGATGACGGCAGCTGACAACGCACTCGATGGACGCACGTGACAGGATGCTCGCCGCAGCACGGCGCAATTCTAGCATGCTCACCAACGCAAGGCCGACGCAACGATGCGTCGCACAGACACGCCTTATGGTCGTTCAGCTGTCACGGCATCATGGATAATGCTGTGCTTCGATTCTTTAGATCAGCACTCCATCATTCTCGAATACATAAGGACGTGTTCCATGCGCCAATACGTGACGCTCAGTACTACTGCCACCTTGCTGCTGACGATGGCGGGTTGTGCGAGCTCCGCTTCTCAGCCTGATGTCCCGGTAGCCCCTCGCCCTGTCACAAGCGAAGCACCGTCAGCGGCAACTCAGATAGCGCCGATCAGTGATCAAGCCATGCTGGCCACGTTATGGGTCCAGCGCAGTGCCGAATTCCATGCTCTGTCGCTACAGGCTTTCAATGTCGCACATGATCGTCTGAACATGGCACTGGCCCGCCGTGTTCAACATGACAAGCCGCTGGCCGTGGTGGTTGATGTCGACGATACCGTCCTCGACACCACCAGTTACGGTGGCTGGGCACTACGCAAAGGGCGGACTTACGACAGCCAGAGCTGGGCCAACTGGGTAGATGATGCCGTTTCCGCGGCCTCGCCTGGCGCCGTGGACTTTCTGAACTACGCGCAGCGTAGTGGCGTCGATGTCTACTACATCACCAATCGCAAGGCAGCGGGCAAGCAGGCCACCATTGCCAATCTGGCGGCATTGGGCTTCCCGCAAGCGAACGCCGAGCATGTGATGCCGCGGACTGACAGCTCCGACAAGACCGAACGTCGAGCTGTCGTCACTGCTGACCACGATATCGCCATTCTGATGGGCGACAATCTGGGCGACTTCGACCAAGCCTTCCAGCAGGACAGCACCGCCGCACGCCATGCAGAGGTCGACAAGCAGGCCAAGTCATTTGGCCGTCGTTTCGTCATGTTGCCCAACCCGACTTACGGAGAATGGGAAGGCGTCATCTACAAGGGAAACTGGGAAGCCAGCGAGACCGAGAAGCGGGCCATGCGTGCTGCTGCCCTGAATGCCTGGCAGCCCGATGATGGATCAGTATCTGCTGGCAAGTAAGTACTGCCGACTTACATCAGTGAGGTCCCGTCATCGTAGACTGCCGTGACTTGCCAGAACGCCCCGCAGGATTTCTGCGAGGCGTCCTGGGTGAAGCATCCATCTGCCATGCAGCTTCATGCTCTCGTCTATATCCCACTCATATCCGCTTCCAGCCACCGGGTGCCTGTACAGCACGCCCTTCGAGCTCCAATTCCAGCAATTGCATGCTCAGTTCACTCACCTGACATCCGCTCAGCTCGACCAGTTGATCGAGCGCCACCGGTATGGCGCTCAGAAAGCACAACGGCGAACTCTCTTGCACCACAGGTGGCGTAGCAGGTGCCAGTGATGGCAACTCCTGTGTCATGCCACGCGCGAGTGATTCACGCGGTGCAAGATGCCGCTGTTGGCGAGGAGTGACAGGCTGCTCTTGCCTCATGCTTGCGGCAGGCATGAGGTGATCAAGCTCGGCAAGCATATCGTCCACATTGCGGACCAGCGTGGCGCCTTGACGAATCAATTCAAGGCATCCACTCGAAGCAATATCTTCAATGCGGCCAGGCAGCGCAAACACCTCACGATTCTGCTCCATCGCCAGTCGTGCACTGACCAGTGAGCCACTACGCAGCGTCGCCTCTACCACCAGCACACCATGTGACAGGCCAGTAATCAGGCGATTGCGGCGCGGAAAGTGGCGCGCATGCGCGCCAGTACCGGGCGGATGCTCCGACAGAAGCAACCCACCACCCTCGAGCAGACGTTGACGCAAATGATGATGCTGCGCTGGATAAACGACATCGACACCACAGCCCAGTACGGCGAGCGTCGAAGGACGTGCGGGATAATCATCGTCAGAGAGCTGTACAGCAGCTGACAGCGCACCTTGGTGTGCCGCAGCATCAACGCCCAGCGCTAGACCGCTGGCCACGCTCCAGCCTCGCATCACCAGCTCACCGGCAAAGCCATGTGCATGTGCAAGACCTGCTTGACTGGCCTTGCGTGCACCGACAATGGCCAACTGTGGTAGCGCGAGCAGATCACGACGTCCCAGCGCCCATAATGTCAGTGGCGGATCAGGCAAGGTATCCAGCATCGCTGGCCATTCAGGGTCTGCTGGCGTCAGGAGATAGCAACCATAAGCCGGCGAGTGCCATTCGAGATCTGTCATCACCTGCTGATATAACGGCGAGGAGGTCGGTCGCTCACACCAGAGCCTCAATGATGCTGCCAAGCGTGGAGGAAGTGCTGCCAACCAGCCTTGTGGCCAGTCGGCATGCTCCCTGAGCTTGGCACCGGTATGATTACCAAAGCCCGGCAGTCGCGCCAGAAACGCAAAATCCGCTCGTGAGGGAATACGCTTTTCGACATTGCTATCAATCGTCACGTAACACCTCCCGAGCGGATCATCCGCAGCCTTTAACGACATTCATGCCACAGGCGTGTCATCGACTATTCCAGGTCTTGCTCTCAGCCACGTGGCTCGAGCAGCAGGTCGCCCACGCTCAGTGGACGCGCCGCCTGCATTACCAGCGCATAACTGACCTTATCGTAGATACGGAACACCATGACCAAGCCGCCTTCTTCACCCGGCAATGTGACAGGCTCGCCGTTTTTTGGATCAGTCACCGTTTCACCACGGCGTTCAATTCCGAAGACGAAACCAGGTTCAATACCGTCACGACTGCCGCGATTTAGCGCCACAATGTCGTTACGACCAATATTACGCAGACCATCCGGGGCGGCAAGAATCACCCCACCAACATCCTTGGCAGGCGGTTGAGGCTGGAAGCTGGTAGTAATGGCGCCACCATCCGCTGGCAGCAGCAGGTCACCGTTGAGGATTTCACGATTGGCAGACAATACGCGCATCACACCGATGTCACCTTCCAGGCGCTCAAGCTTGACGTCACCAATGCTAATCATCTCCAGCCCCAGGAACTCCTGGGTTTCCGGGTCCAGATAACGCTGTCCCTTGCGGTAGACACTGTATGTGTCATATGAGGACCATTGGCCGCGAGCGTAGATGGTATCTCCAGCTCCGCTGATCAAGCGTGTATCATCCCCGGCAATGATGTAGGGAGAATTATTGATCAGCGCCGGATCTATCACTCGGTGTTCCTTCAGGAACGCCGAAATCTTCTCTAGTGGAATCGGCGGAACGGCCTCACGCTTGGGAATGTGACGAATCTTCGGCGACAGCTTGACGACGCCTCCCTGGCCACGCTCAAGACGCAGACGTGGCTCACCGTTCTCGTAGTAGAGAGAGATGCGGTCGCCCGGATAGATCAGATGCGGGTTCTTGATCTGGGGATTGGCACGCCAGACTTCCGGCCACAGCCAAGGTTCACGCAGAAAGCGGCCTGAAATATCCCAGAGCGTGTCACCACGCACTACCACGTAGGTAGACGGTACGTTGTCACGTACCGTTGCCGCCTGTGCCTGCGACATCCCTGCGCTTGCCCCCAGCACCGTCATGCCGAGGAGTGCCGTGAAGACGGCATTGCCGACCAGTCGTTTCATGCCCATTCATGCGTCCCTTGCGTTATTGCCACCCGCCACTGTCGGTGGCGATGATCTTTTTCTGAAATCCGTACCGTGAACCCCGCCTAGCCCCGCATCCCTGCGCCTGCTGGCACATGAGATCAACCCTGACTATTGCCGCGATAGTAGCAGCATTGACGGCCATCGGTTCCGTTCCTCGCTTGTGCACACTACAATATCAGTCAAACCCTTACTGACAGCACAACGGTAATTACACCAGTCATGGCCAAGCGCGAAATTCTTGAATTCCCCGATGAGCGTCTGCGCAACGTTGCCGCACCAATCGAAGCGATTGATGCTGAACTGCAGACCCTGATCGACGACATGATCGAGACCATGTATGACGCACGAGGCGTCGGTCTCGCAGCCTCTCAGGTCGACGAGCATCGTCGTCTGATCGTCATTGACGTCAGCGAAGATCAGTCCCAGCCGCTGGTACTGATCAACCCTGAGTACACGCCTATCGGTGACGAGAAGGAGCCAATGCAAGAAGGCTGCCTGTCCATCCCCGAGTACTATGCCGAAGTGTCTCGCTACTTGAAGGTACGACTCAAGGCACAGGACCGCAACGGCGACGCTTACGAGCTCGAGGCCGATGGTTTGCTGGCGCACTGTATTCAGCATGAGAATGACCATCTGCAAGGCACACTTTTCGTCGACTACCTCTCTCCGCTGAAGCGGGACCGAGTGATGAAGAAGATGCAGAAGCGCCATAAGCTTCAGGAAGACTGATCCACTCTAGTCGGCGCCATTGCCGGCCTGGGTAGACATTCCGCACGGAGGCCTGAGATTTTTCTCTGCCTCCGTGCGCGTCATTACTGATCCGCTATTGCGGGTACATCATTACTGCTCCGCCAGCACCTTGAGCCCGTTATCAACCGCGCTCCCCATACGAGAGTTCTTGCATGTCGAAAGCCCTGCGTATCGCCTTTGCCGGCACCCCGGACTTTGCCGCCGAGTGCCTGACCGCCCTGCTGGGTAGCCAGCATCAGGTCGTCAGCGTCCATACTCAGCCGGACCGCCCTTCTGGCCGCGGTCGAAAGCTGACCCCCGGCCCCGTCAAGCAGCTGGCACTTGAGCACGAACTCCCCGTGCATCAGCCGCTCAACTTCAAGGACGATGCCGACCGTCAGGTACTGCGCGATCTCAACGTCGATATCATGGTGGTCGTGGCCTACGGGCTGATTCTGCCGCAAGCGGTGCTCGACATTCCTCGCCTCGGCTGTCTGAACATTCATGCTTCTCTGCTGCCACGCTGGCGTGGTGCTGCGCCGATTCAGCGTGCCATTGAAGCGGGCGACAGCGAATCCGGTGTCACTATCATGCAGATGGATGCCGGGCTAGATACCGGTGACATGCTGTTGATTCGTCGTACACCCATCACCGCTAGCACCACGGGTGGCGAGCTGCACGATGCACTCGCTGCTCAAGGCGGCGAAGCGATCGTCACGGCACTCAACGCGATTGCAGAGGGGAATCTGCCAGCCACGCCACAGCCCGAGGAAGGCGTGACCTACGCCGCCAAGCTATCAAAGGCTGAAGCTGAATTGGACTTCACTCGCCCGGCAGCTGAGCTGGATGCACGCATTCGTGCTTTCAACCCCTGGCCAGTCGCCTGGACGCGCCTTGAAGGTGAGCCACTACGCCTGTGGCTGTCACGTACAGGTGGACAACGCCTCGATACAGCCGTGACGCCAGGCGTGCTGCTTGCCCCCGGCAATGACTGCCTGCGTATCGCCTGTGGCGATGGTCATGAGGTGCTCGAGATCACACGAGCCCAACTGCCCGGTGCCAAGCCGCTCGCCGTCAAAGACCTGCTTAATTCCCGTGCTGCGCGCTTTCCCGAAGGCCTTGCCCTCGGCGCCAGCCACTCCCCAGATACTGATTCCCAGACCGAGACTTCCGCATGAGCCAGTCAGACCGTCCGACCGCCAAGGGTGCTGGCAAGAAACGCAACTCTCTTCCGCCTGCCCGCATCAAGGGTGGCGGACAAAAGCACGGCGGCGCCCGTCGCCAAGCCGACAATGCTCCTGCATCCCCGGGCGCGGCGGTTCGCGTCGCCGCCGCTCGGACATTGGCACCGGTTCTGGCTGCACGTACCTCACTGAACATGGACAGCCTGCCGTCTGGCGTTGCTGGCCGTGATCAGGGCCTCTACAAGGCGCTGTGCTTTGGTGTCTGCCGTCAGTTGCCACGTCTTGATGCACTGGCTGGCAAGCTGCTGAAGTCATCGTTCAAGTCGCAGGATCAGGACATTCATGCCCTGCTACTGCTCGGCCTGTATCAGCTGCTCTATATGCGCATCGCACCTCACGCAGCCGTCGGTGAAACTGCCGGTGCTGCACGTGGTCTCGGCAAGGGCTGGGCGACGGGCGTACTCAACGCCTGTCTACGTCGCTTCCAGCGTGAGCAGGAAGAGCTCGAAGCTGAAGTCGATAAAGATCCTGCCGTCGCGCTATCTCACCCGCAGTGGCTACTGGATACCTTCCAGCGCAACTGGCCGGACGACTGGCAGGCCATCGCCGAAGCCAACAATGCTCAGGCACCGATGACATTGCGCGTCAATGTCGCCGCCATCAGCCGTGAGGACTACCTCGTCCAACTGGCCGAGGCCGACATTGATGCCGTCGCCTGCCCGTTTGCCGAACACGGTGTCACTCTGACTGCTGCTTGCGATGTCAGTGCACTGCCGGGCTTCGAAGAAGGACTGGTCAGCGTGCAGGATGAGGCCGCTCAGCTAGCCGCTCAGTTGCTGGCACCGGCCGTGACCGCCATCAACCCCGAAGGCGAAGGTGTCCGTTTGCTCGACGCTTGCACCGCGCCCGGCGGCAAGCTGGCTGACATGCTGGAGCGTTTCTCGGCACTGGACGCGACTGCTATCGATATCGACGGCGAGCGTCTCGAGCGCGTGGAAGAGACGCTGGAGCGCCTGGAGCTGGGCGCCGGCGTCGTGTGCGCTGATGCTTGCGAGCGTGACTGGTGGGACGGCGAAGCCTTCGACGTCATTCTGCTCGACGCGCCCTGCTCCGGCAGTGGCGTCATCCGTCGTCATCCGGACATCAAGCTGTTGCGTCGCCCGAATGATATCGGCGATCTCGCGCGTCTGCAGGGCAAGCTGCTGGCCAATCTGTGGAGCATGCTCAAGCCGGGCGGCACACTGGTCTACGGCACCTGCTCCATCATCACGCAGGAGAATGCACGCGTGATGGACCGCTTCCTCGCGGGTACTCCGGATGCCAAGGCCGAGACCATCCGCGCCGATTGGGGCCGTGTCTCGGGCGCTGGTCGCCAGATGTTGCCGCAGGTAAATGGTCACGATGGCTTCTATCTAGCGCATATCACCAAGGCCAGTGTCTGATCTAGCACTTGTAGATCTAGCACTTGAGAGAGCCGCTGAGATAGCAATGGGCGCGCGGATCTAGCGTTCGCCCCAGTTTCACACAGCATCGTATCAGACAGCCGCGCCTCGACTCCGAGCCGCGGCTGTCTTCCGTCTTGGCACTGGTCTATCCTGTGCCGACTGAGAAACAGCGGACGAGCCGGACATGAAAATCATCATTCTGGGTGCAGGCCAGGTCGGCGGGACGCTCGCAGAGCACCTCGCCCACGAAGAAAATGACATCACGGTAGTGGACACCGATAGCGAGCGGCTGCGGGAACTGCACAACCGCCTCGACATCCGGACCGTGACCGGGGCTGCCAGCTATCCGCAGGTACTGCGTCAGGCCGGCGGTGAAGATGCCGATATGCTGATCGCGGTGACCAATTCAGACGAAGTCAACATGATCGCCTGTCAGATCGCGCATAGCTTATTCCACACGCCGACCAAGATTGCCCGTGTGCGCTCTACGGCCTACCTGACCCGCAAGGGGCTGTTCTCACACGATGCCATCCCGGTCGACGTGCTGATCAGTCCTGAGCAGGTGGTCACCGACCACATCCGCCGCCTGATAGAGTACCCCGGTGCGTTGCAGGTACTGGATTTTGCCAATGGCGTCGCTCAGCTGGTGGCAGTCAAGGCCTACTACGGCGGCCCATTGGTCGGTCAGGAGCTCGGTTTCCTGCGCCGCCACATGCCCAATGTGGACACACGCGTCGCAGCCATCTATCGCCGCAATCGTCCGATCATTCCGCGCGGTGACACGGTCATCGAAGCTGATGATGAGGTGTTCTTCATTGCGGCGCGCAAGGATATTCGTACCGTAATGGGTGAGTTGCGCCGTGTTGATCGCAACTTCCGTCGCGTCGTCATTGCTGGCGGTGGCAATATCGGCGAGCGCCTGGCGGAAACGCTGGAGCATACTCATCAAGTCAAGATCATCGAACACTCGCTGGCACGCTGTACTGACCTCTCCGAAAAGCTGGACCGCACTGTCGTCCTTCACGGCAGTGCCACTTCCAAGCGACTGCTGCTGGAAGAGAACATCGAGGACTGCGATATCTTCTGTGCGCTGACCAACGACGATGAGGTCAATATCATGTCGTCGATGCTGGCCAAGCGCCTCGGTGCCAAGAAGGTGCTGACCCTGATCAACAATGCTGCCTATGTCGACCTGGTGCAGGGAGGTGAGATCGATATCGCCATCTCGCCTCAGCAGGCCACCATCGGCGGTCTGCTGACTCACGTGCGCAAGGGTGACATCGTCAATGTCCACTCGTTGCGACGCGGTGCAGCAGAGGCCATCGAGGCGATTGCTCATGGTGACGAGCGCTCGTCGAAAGTGGTTGGGCGGCGCATCGAAGATATCAACCTGCCGGATGGCACCACCATCGGCGCCATCGTACGGGGCAAGGAAGTGCTGGTGGCTCACCATGATCTAGTGGTGAAATCCAATGATCACGTTATTCTGTTTGTGGTCGACAAGCGCCGCATTCGCGAGGTAGAGCGGCTCTTCCAGGTCGGGCTGACCTTCTTCTGATGCCGGCCATTACTCCTGACATTCGACGACATCTCCCCCTTCTCACGCGCAGCGGAGGCGACTCATGAGTTTGCGCGTGATTTATCGCATTCTCGGCATCCTTCTGATGCTGTTCAGCGTGACACTGGTGCCGCCGATGGTGATCTCGGTCGTGTTCGAAGATCGCACTCTGAGTGCCTTCGCCATCGCGATGGGCATCACTCTGCTGACGGGGTTTCTGCTCTACTATCCCAATCGACGAGCGCGTAAAGAGCTCAGAAACCGTGATGGATTCCTGATCACGGTACTGTTCTGGACCGTACTGGGGGCTTTCGGGTCACTGCCTTTCCTGCTGGCAGAAGATCCGAATCTGTCGGTCATCGATGCCATGTTCGAGTCCTTCTCAGGGCTTACCACCACCGGTGCGACGGTGATGACCGGTCTCGATCTGCTGCCTCACTCCATTCTCTATTATCGCCAGCAACTCCAGTGGCTAGGCGGCATGGGGATCGTGGTGCTGGCAGTGGCGATCCTGCCGACACTGGGCATCGGTGGCATGCAGCTCTATCGTACCGAGATCCCTGGCCCACTGAAGGATTCCAAGCTGACGCCGCGCATCACCGAGACGGCCAAGGCGCTGTGGTATATCTACGCTGCGCTGACGCTGGTGTGCTTTGCCAGTTACTGGGCAGCGGGCATGAGCTGGTTCGATGCGCTGGGCCACAGCTTCTCGACAGTCGCCGTCGGCGGTTTCTCGACACACGACGCCAGTATCGGCTACTTCGATTCCGCCACTATCGAGATGATATGCGTGTTCTTCATGGTGGTATCCTCGATCAGCTTTGGCCTGCACTTCGCCGCTTGGCGTGAAGGCCGCATCAGCCATTATCTGCGTGATCCGGAGACACGCTTCTTTCTGATTCTGCTGCTGATATTGAGCTGCGTAACCATCGCTGGCCTGCTACTCACCGGCAGCTACGATGACAGCAAGGCACTGCGCCACGGGCTCTTTGAGGCAGTATCAATAGCAACCACCACTGGCTTCGGTGTCGCCGACTTCACCGGCTGGCCTGGTGTACTGCCGATGATGCTGTTCATCGCCGCCTTTATCGGTGCGTGTTCCGGCTCGGCGGGCGGTGGCATGAAGGTCATTCGCATCCTGCTGATCCTCAAACAGGGCGCGCGGGAGATCTATCGCCTGATTCACCCCAACGCCATCCTGTCGATCAAGGTTGGCCGCATGCGCATCTCGGAAGGTGTCGCTGAGGCTGTATGGGGCTTCTTCTCCGTCTATTTATTATTATTTGTTCTGATGATGCTTGGCATGCTGGCGACAGGTCTCGATCAGGTCACTGCCTGGTCAGCGGTCGGGTCGGCACTCAACAATCTGGGGCCAGGCCTCGGTGGAGTCGCCACCCACTTCGGCGATATCCCGAGTGCTGCCAAAGGCATTCTGATAATGGCCATGTTGCTGGGCCGCCTCGAGATCTTCACCATTCTAGTGCTGTTCGCACCCGCCTTCTGGCGTCGCTGACACCAGCATTCAGACAATAAAAAATGCCTCGCCGGAAATTCCGACGAGGCATTTTTTATACGATGTCATCTGAAGCGCAGGGAGTTGTACACCGTATGTTACTCGCTGCTGTCGCTAGCTTCACGTCTGGCCAACAAGCGAAGCATCGGCGCTGTTGGCTCCAATACATAGTGAATACGGCTAGCACGATAACAATCGTTAAAAGCGTCAAAATAGTCATCCAGCACACTCGCAGCGGCCTCCTCCCCTGCCTGACGCAATAACTCTGCGGCCACCTCTGCCGTACATAGATGTGCTTCGGAAGCAGCCTTGCGCAAGTGATAGCGGGTGAGCCGTTGGGAGTGTAGCGGCAATACCGGCAAGCCATCCAGATAAGGGCTTCTGCGGAAGATGCGTCGCGCTTGACGCCAGGTGCCATCAAGCATGATGAAGACGGGTATACGGGGCTCGCCTGCCGACGTATGTGTCGGCACACCTTCACCCACCCCGGCAATCGCATTTATATCCACCACACGATCGGCATAATCGGGTTGGTCATCGGGGAAGATGATGAACGGCTGGTAACGATCATCCTCCAATAGCGCCAACAATCGTGGGTCTGGCTCGACGCGATACCAGCTGAAGACGTCAGTACCCTCAAGCACATCGCCAATCAAGCGTCCGGTATTGGTCGGCTTGTAGTGCTCCAGCGGATGCGTGATCAACCAGAAGCGAATACGTGACTCAGCCTTGACTCGATAGGGGCACAGGCAGTTGAGCTGCGGCAGACGGCAAGCCTCACAGCGAACTACCTGACTGCCGCGCGCCTTGAACTCACGCCGCGGATGGCTGCCTTGCCACTCCTCAGGCTCGCCGCTGGGCAGTGTAGTGATGCCACTCCTACCCTTCGTATCAAGGTCGTCAGGAAAGGGACGGTCTTCGGCCAGAGCGGTCGGCGCGGCATCTGCCAACGAGGAGCGGGAATCACACATGATGAGCGGTCAGAACCAAAGAAAAAGGGACGCGCATTCTAGCATGCGTGTCCCTTCTTTTATGGCCTCATAGGACCATGCCGCCATTGCCCAATACAGCCATCATCTCGGCTCGTACTGCATTCATCGTCGCAGTTACACCTCGTAGCGATGCTTGCTACCGGTGACAAACTTCGGTGGACGCCGCTTCCAGTAACCCGCCAGCAGCGAGCCCGACACGTTGTGCCAGATGGAGAAGATGGCGCCGGGCAGTGCTGCTGTCGACGAGAAGAACTGGCTCGCCAATGATGCTGCCAGCCCGGAATTCTGCATGCCGACTTCGATAGCGATGGTGCGTGAAGTGCGTTCATCCAACCCACACAGCCGCGACAGACCATAACCCGCACTTAGGCCAATGGCGTTATGCGCGACTACTGCCAGTGCCACTAGCGGGCCGAGCGTGGCGAGACGACCGACGTTAAGCGACACCACGATAGCGATGATGAGCACTATCGCCAGCATGGCCAGACTCGCCAACGCCGATTCCCATTCACGGATCGCGTCGCGAGCGAAGTGATGCACGATCACCCCGAGCACAATCGGCGCGACCACCAGCTTGGCAATGCTCAGCAGCATACCGGTGACAGGTACGTTGATATCGGCACCCAGCAACCACCAGGTCAGCAGCGGCGTCATCACGATGGAGAGCAGTGTTGAGGCCATGGTCATCGACACAGACAGTGCCACATGGCCACCCGCCAGCCAGGTCATCACGTTGGAAGAGGTCCCCCCGGCAGTCGCACCCACCAGCACCATGCCGACGGTCAGAGCTGGATCTAGCCCCAACATCCGCGCAATCAGGAAGGCAGCCAGCGGCATCACGGTGTATTGCAGCAGCAAGCCCAGTGCGATCGGCCATGGACGTCGTGCCACGCGCATGAAGTCTTCGCGTGACAGCGTCAGACCCATGGCAAACATGATCAACGCCAGCAGTGGCTGGATGAAGTCCTTGAGCGCAACAAAAGGCGTCGGCGCAATCACGGCGATGCCTGCAAAGACCAATGCCCACAGGGGGAAGAAGCGATTAAGCGTCTCGAACATACTCTGGATTTCCGGTCGCCGAAGGAGCCTCGCCCTTCAGAATGACTGGCCTCCCACCCACGGAAGGCCTGAGGCCGCGCATCATAACGTATCAGGCAGGCCAAGATGACCCTGATACAACCAATGGCGCACAAGACGCGGCAGTGCCTGACCAGCATTCTCGGCGAGCGGCAGTACACCGGGTTCGGCGAGTTCGTGAGCATCAGGATCGACCAAGATGATCGGCGCATCCAATGGTGCCGCTGCATACAGGTTGGAGGCCGGCATCACCTTGAGTGACGTCCCGACGATCAGCAGAAGATCGGCTTCGGCTGCAAGCTCCTCGGCAATTGCGTAAAGCGGTACTGCCTCGCCGAACCACACTACATCCGGACGTAGCTGACTTCCCTTGTCACACAGGTCTCCCAATCGAATGCCGCCACGAGGCAGCGGATAGCGCAGACCATAATCGACACTCGAACGCGACTTGAGAATCTCACCATGCAGATGCATGACCTCGCGGGAACCCGCACGCTCGTGCAGATCATCAATATTCTGAGTAATCACCGACACACGAAAGCCGGCCTGCTCAAGCTCTGCCAGTGCCTTGTGGGCAGCATTGGGCCGCGCACGCCTCACTTGAATACGGCGATCATCATAAAAGCGCAGCACCTGTTCCGGATCGCGCCGAAAGGCCTGTGGTGTCGCGATGTCCTCAAGCCGATGCTCCTCCCACAGGCCATCCTCGGCACGAAAGGTACGCAGACCACTTTCCGCACTGATGCCGGCACCACTGAGCACGACCAGATGACGTCCGTGCCGTGCTCCCGGGTCCTTGAAGCCTTCACTCATCGTCATTCTCTCTGCTGGTGAGTCACGTAAATGAATAGCGTGGATAATGACAGCTGGCAGCACCTCGCTCAGTCATCGATGAAATCCTGACTGCGATCAATGCCAAAGCGACGCTTGTTGCGATACGGATAAACATCAATCACACGACCAGCCAAGATGGCATCCTGCAGCCCTTGCCACCAGCTGGCTTGAAAGATTTCCGGATGTAACTCGTAGAAGAGCTTACGTAGATCCATATTCGCAAACAGAAAAGGACCGAACTCCTCGGGGAAGATGTCGTTGGGCCCGACTGAGTACCAAGGCTCGCTAGCCAGTTCCTGTTCAGGGTAACGTGCCTCGGGAATCTCACGGAAATTGCACTCCGTCAGATAGTTGATCTCGTCATAATCATAGAAAACGACTCGCCCGTGACGGGTGACACCGAAGTTCTTGAGCAGCATGTCACCAGGGAAAATATCCGCCGCCGCCAACTGCTTGATGGCATTGCCGTAATCATTGAGTACTGCTCGCGTTTCCTCTGCATCGCACTGCGCCAGATAAAGATTGAGCGGCGTCATCATGCGCTCGGTATAGCAATGGCGGATCAGCACCTTGTTGCCGCGCAGGCTGATGGAAGAGCCACAGACCTCCAACAGTTCGGCCAGACACTCTGGGGCGAAATGGTCACGCCCCACCACAAAGTTGGAGAATTCCTGAGTATCCGCCAATCGCCCGACACGATCGTGACGTTTGACCAGTCGATACTTCTCACGCACCTGATCACGACTCATGTCCTTGCCGGGTGCGAAGCGGTCCTTGATCAGTTTGAACACTAATCGATAGCTGGGCAGCACAAATACCGCCATCACCATGCCACGCACACCTGGTGCGATAATGAACTGATCAGAACGGCTTGCGACATGTTCATTGAGGCCACGGAACAGCTCGGTCTTGCCATGTTTATAAAAACCGATAGCGGCATATAGCTCGCCGATGGGTTTGTCCGGCATCAGAGTCTGCAGGAAGCCCACCACCTCACCTGGTACCTCGATCTCCACTTGGAAATAGGCGCGAGTGAACGAGAAGATGATCGAGACTTCTTCTGGCTCGATAATAACGGTATCAAGATAGACACCGTCACGCTCGGTATGCAGCACAGGCAGTACTAGAGGTAGAGTTTCACCACTAGCCTCAATACGCCCCACCAGATAGGCGCCCTTGTTACGGTAGAACACGTTGCGCAGCACCTCGAAAGCTGCATCTGGTGCATCGCGGACATGTGCCGGTAGTGCATCGAGCAACATCTCGGCTCCGAGCGTGACATCACGCCCCTGATGCTCGAAAGCAATCCCTAACGGAGCCTCGCACAGCACGGATTCTAGCGCACAGGCCCAGTTACCCTTCACGGGGACGCGGTGGCTGATGCTCAATCCAGAATGACGGGCGGGCTCCTGCCGTGAAGACGACACAAACATCCAGTCATCACGAATGTGGCGGTGGGAGAACACATTACAGAAGATGGAATTGTAGAACGTCTCGGCCAGCTTGTAGTCAAGCCGCTGGTCAATCAGCGCCATGTAATGCTGCTTGGCGTCGGTCCACAACGTGCACTCGCTCAGCCGTTCAGGCTCGAAAGCACGTCCCAGCCGCTCCATGGTGGCAGCCACTTTCTCGTCATACAGGTTGATGCGCGCCGCGGAGGCTTGTTGCGCTTCTCGCCAATCAGCCTCAATGAAACGCCGCCGCGCGTCACTGGAAATATGCTTGAACCGCGAGCGATATTCATCGAAGCCATGCAGTACCGTCGCCGCTAGTCGCTGCCCTTGCTGTCCATTGCCCCGCTCGTCACTATCGTAATCGCTGCTCATGTCCAATCCCCCTGCCCTGTCGACGCATCCACGCGCCGCGTCAGCCTCAAGCATGCGAGGTCGCGCGCCATCAGGCGAGACGACAATGGTCGCGGGCCTGTCACCGTTCAACGCATGGCAAAACGCCACCTCGCAGCAAGCGAGATGGCGTTTGATCAAGCGCAGACAGCAGCACCCTCAGTGTCATATCAGAACAAGAAACTTAAAGCTCGCGCCCCAGTGCCATATCGAGACCGACTGCCGGTTGAACACGACGTTCAGCCTCGAAGAGGTCCTCTTCCATGCTGGCCTGCTCGGAATTCATGTCCAATACATCGATACGCGAGGCATTGAAGCGATCGCGCTGGTCATCCAGGCCCGCGAAGTCGAATAACTCACGATCCGCCAGATGCGATGGCGCGACGGAGGTCACGGCATGGAACATGGTTTCCAGACGCCCCGGATACTGACGCTCCCAGTCCTGCAGCATATCCTTGACCACCTGACGCTGCAGATTCTCCTGAGAGCCGCACAGATTACAGGGAATGATCGGGAATTCACGCGCGGCGGAATAGGCCTCGATGTCGGATTCACGACAGTAGGCCAGCGGGCGAATGACGATATTGCGCTGATCATCCGAGAGCAGCTTGGGCGGCATGGTCTTGAGCTTGCCACCGAAGAACATGTTGAGGAACAACGTCTCGAGAATGTCATCGCGATGATGGCCAAGCGCGATCTTGGTCGCTCCGATTTCCTGAGCGAAGCTATAAAGTGACCCACGACGCAAGCGCGAGCACAGCCCACAGGTGGTTTTCCCCTCCGGCACCTTCTCCTTGACGATGGAGTAGGTGTCGCGCTCAAGGATGTGATATTCGACACCCACTGACTCAAGCCAGGCGGGTAATACATGTTCCGGGAAGCCAGGCTGCTTCTGATCAAGATTCACTGCTACCAGGCTGAATTCCACCGGCGCATTGCGCTGCAGGTTCATCAGGATATCCAGCATGGTATAGGAGTCCTTGCCACCGGACAGGCACACCATCACCTTGTCACCATCACGAATCATGCCGTAATCAGTGATCGCGGTACCAACCTGACGACGCAGCCGTCGCTGCAGCTTGTTCAGGTCGCGCTTGTTGGTGGCACCGGATGTGCCACGGGAGTCCGCACAGGACTCGGTATCAGATGGGGGCATGGCAGTCAGGACAGGCAGTTTGGGAGGGCGCATAGTCTAGCACTCGCCAATGGTGCGTCACAGAGGCAGTCAGGCAGGAAGTCCAGCTTCTCACAACGCACAACGCACAACGCCCGCCGAAGGCGGGCGTTGAACAGATTCATTGGCAACTATCTGAGGAGTGAAAGAAGGCGCAGAAGAGAACAATGCACCCTGCCTCAAAACAATCGCAGCACTTCCAGGTAACGAATCACCACACCGCCAAGCATTACGAGAATACCGAAGCGTTGCAGACGGAATTCAATAGAGGTCAACGCCAGTTTGCGAGACCAGAACATCAATACACCGCGTACATCCTGCGTACGACGGATGTAATGGCTGTAGGAAAACAGCACAATGGCAAGACCGAGAATCAAAAGCGTGTTGGTCGCGATCAGCATGTCGCACCTCGTGGGCAAGAACCCTAAGTCGTCAATAAAGGCATCAGACATCTGAGGCCTTATCTGAAACCGGGCTTCGAGCACATGCCCGAAACCCGGTGGCCACCACCTGGCGCAGTGATGGCAATCCTGAGATGCCAAAGCATTCTCAGGCCTGACTGAAACTGACTGACAGCAGGTCCGTGTCGCGGGTGGCCTCTGCACACTGTCGCCGCTTCGTTATGATTATCAAGACTGCTCGGTGTTGCATCCTGCATGGCTGGCCGCGTTGCTGGCCTGATCGTGCACTGGCGTGTAATTCGGATCAACCTCACCCTCTTCAATGGGTGCGTTGTATAGCCTCAGTGTGGCCAAACCAACCATTTGTAGCCATTGGACATTCCGGCAACAGACCTTGGGTTAATATCCAAGAGGCTTATGCCAGCCCCTCCCGGGTTTTCATCGATGGCGCTGATAGCATCAGTCGCTGTGCTATCAACGCGCTGGTGACCGCATCACCCAAGGCGGTGTGCCGTCCGATTACCGGCACACCGAGTGCTTCAGCCATGGAATCAAAACGCAGATCAGGCTGAGACTCTGGCTGCACACGACGGCAACCTTGTAAATAATCACGTGCTAGATCGTGACGCTGATTAGGCAAATCAAACCCCAATCGCGGGCGTAGATGCCGATTGATTACAGCAACATCAAAATCTATACACCAGCCAACCAGAGGACGGTTGCCGATAAACAACAGCAGGCGCTTCAGCGCATCACCCAGAGCCTCACCACCGTGTAGATCAATACCGCGCAGACGATGAATACGAATCGAGTCGCCCTGCAGGCTATTGGGTCGCTGAAGATGTAACGAGAGTGCATCGGATGTTTGGATGCGCCGTGCATCGAAGCGTACCGCGGCTATCGATACCAGCTCGGCGCAGCCAATCTCCAGGCTGGTGGTTTCACAGTCCAGTGCCACTCGCTCTCCTCTTCGCTCATCGCCATGCCAAGGCCTGAACAATTCGGCAAACTCGCCATGTGCATGCCTGCGGCGATCAGTGGCGCGTCGTAACTGCTGAAACATGCAACCTCCTTGGGCCAGATGCCCAGTATCCCACTGGGGTATGACGCCCAGCAGTCGATCAACAAGTCTCTTAATATTCGAGATGGTAACGATGGGTCAGGCGTTGCTTGAAGTCCTTCACTCGACTCAGGGCATCGCGCAACAGATCACGCTCCAGCGATGACAGCGACTGGGTGATGATCAGGTTGGCGCTACCTTCATCGACTTCACGAGCACGACTGTCTGATCGGTGACTCGCGTCCGCCTGAATGCCGCTTGAGCCTGATGTCATCGAAGCTTCATCCAGATGGCGCAGCTGTTGACGCAGGCGTAGCTCAGCAAACAGCGATAGCGACTCGGTAAGGTCTTCACTATCGCGGGCCTCGATACTGCCGTCCGCGACCAGCGCGTCCAATCGAGAAAAGGTATTGGTGGCCATCACGCCACGCTCCAGCGCTATCGTGCGCACACCATGCACAATCGGAAAGATGCCGCCTTTCTTGATATCGATACCATGCCGCGGCGTGCGTAACGAGCCAAACAGTGTCAACGGCGTCGAAAAGCGCAGCGCCGCACGAGCGAAATTCGATAACAACAACTCATCATGGTTAACGTGACGCACCAGATGGCTGCGCAGGCTCTCGACCAGCTCACCATTGCCGCCGCTCGCGCGCGCATCAAAGACGATGGCCAGATTCATCAGCGCTTCGCCGTCTCGTCCCGCACACCAACGGGCGACCTTGCCACGCCAACGTGATTCCGTAGCAACCCAGTCCGGATTGGAGACCATCACATTGCCCGGACATGGTGGGTATCCCAACCGTGCGAGCGCAGCGCTGAAACTTTCCATGACCGCTTCGCACTCAGGCCACTGATCGCCATCGGCCAGAATCAATCCATTGTCCTGATCAGTCTTGAGCAGCTGCTCTGCACGCCCCTCACTACCCATCAGCATCAGACAGCACGATTCTCTCCGCACCTCGGCGACCGTCATCACAAAGGTACGCTCGACAAGGCGCCCATTGAGCGCGCTGAGGAGCGCCATCGCATGACGTAGATGTACGCCCTGCAGCACCAGCGCACGTACCAGCTCAGGTAGACGAGCACTGGCCAGTGCGAGCGCTTCCATATCGCTGGCACGCTCGATCTCCAGACTCACCAGCTGGCTACGATTGGAGAAGAACCCCAGTACATCAGTAAGCTCGATCACACCGACGACCGGTGAATCCGATGCCAGTGACTCCTGTACCACGACCCTCGCGACACGATGCCGCGTCATCTGGACCAACGCTTGAAAGAGGTAGTCCTCGGCCGTCACTGCCACCAACGAAAAACTACCCAAGGGTGCCAGTCGATGCGTCGAGGCGAGCCCTTCCAGCACGAGCGCGTTGAGCAAATCCGTGCGTGTGACAACACCGTAGCGCCCTTCAACCTCAATAATCAGGCTGTCAGCACGTGCTGCCTCCAGCGCCCTCACACCCTCATCTATGCTGCGGTTAGCCGCCATCACCAGTGGCGGTCGCATGCAGTCCATCACGCGAGCCAACATGAAGTCTGTCTGGTCATGGCTCGTTCCCAACCGCGTGTCACGATAAGCGGCCAATAGCCGTGCCTTGTCACGCAGACTGTGCTGAAAGAAGTTGCCAAAATCGGGACTCTCGGCACACAGCTGATGAAAAAGTGCCGCTGGCACCTGATAGCACAGAGTTTCCTGTTCACAAACAAAGCGCGTGCGGCATTCACCGTTGAGCAAGGTCAACGCACCAAAGAGATCTCCCTGGCTGTAATGGCCAATGCGCAGACTCGCCCAGGCATCGCGCCCCTCATGAGCAGCCTGTTTCAACTCTGCAGCATCCGGAAGCGGCGTCTCGGACGCCAGCTCCACTACTTCACCCTTGTAGATGATGTAGACGGCGTCACCTACCGCGCCAGGCGTCAGCGGCTGTGCCAGTGTTTCGAAATAGCGCAGATCAACACTCTCGGCCAACCGCTGGCGGTTACGTGTATCCAGCAGACTGAGCGGGGGTTCATTAAACGGGATATCAACAAGTGTGGCTTGCATGACACGAACTCCACCTATGCCCATCCAGCGCGGCGCTGCACAGGCCACCAAGCCACAAGGCCCCACCTGCATAAGCACGGCGGGGCCTTGGGATACGTTCATGGGCCTGTCTTGTACGAATCACTCTGCATCGCATAGACAGGCCCTGCTACCGTCGATCAGTGATCCACTGATGCCCCTGCCCCGCGTGGGATACGGATATCCTCGACGATGTGCTGGATGTACTCGGGCGGTGGCGGTGTCGCCTTGCAGACCAGCACCGCGACGATGAAGTTGAGTATCATCCCCACAGTACCAATGCCTTCCGGCGAAACACCTAGCAGCCAATGCTCAGCCGTGTTCAGCTCTGGCGAGATGAACTTGAAGAACACGATATAGCTGAAGGTAAAGACCAGGCCGACCAGCATCCCTGCGATCGCACCTTCCTTGTTCATACGCTTGGAGAAGATGCCCAGCAAGATGACGGGGAAGAAGCTCGATGCAGCCAACCCGAAGGCAAAGGCCACGACCTGGGCCACGAACCCGGGCGGATTGATACCGAAATAGCCGGCAATCACGACTGCCACCGCTGCTGCCAGTCGCGCTGCCAACAACTCCTGCTTCTCGGTGATATTCGGCTTGAGCGTCTTCTTCAGGAGGTCATGCGAGATTGCCGACGAGATGACCAGGAGCAACCCGGCCGCTGTCGATAGCGCGGCGGCCACACCACCTGCGGCTACCAGCGCAATCACCCAGGCCGGCAGATTGCCGATTTCAGGGTTGGCCAACACGATGATATCTCGGTCGATATAGACCTCGCTCTCGTTGTCGGTGGGCGCATTGCTCAGCAGACGCTCGCCATACTCTCCGCGTGCTCCCTGACTGGCTGACGCGCCCTCATAGGAGGGTTTGCCGACAAACGGATGACCACCGCGCATCTGGATGATGCCATCACCATTTTTGTCGACCCAGCCGATCAGTCCGGTGTTTTCCCAGTTGTAGAACCATCCCGGCAACTCTTCATAAGCAGTCTCATTGACGGTTTCAATCAGGTTGACGCGAGCAAAAGCCCCCACGGCCGGCGCAGTGGTGTACAGCAGTGCAATGAAGAACAGCGCCCAGCCCGCAGAGATACGCGCATCACGTACTGTCGGAACAGTGAAGAAACGCACGATGACGTGAGGCAGACCTGCAGTACCGCACATCAGCGCAGCAGTAATGAAGAAGACATCAATAGTGGATTTTGAGCCCTCGGTATACTCGCGGAAGCCAAGGTCAGTCACCACCTGATCCAGCTTATGAAGCAAATAGACACCAGTATCGTTGCCCTGTGCATCTACCAATGTGCCGCCAAAGCCGGTTTGCGGAAGTACATGCCCCGTCATCATGATCGACAGGAATACTGCCGGCACCAGGAAGGCAAAAATCAGTACGCAGTACTGGGCGACCTGGGTATAGGTGACGCCTTTCATCCCACCGAGTACGGCATAGAAAAAGACGATCGCCATGCCTATCATCACGCCGACGTTCACATCGACTTCAAGGAAGCGGGCAAACACGATACCGGTACCGCGCATCTGACCTGCCACATAAGTAAAGGAAATGAAGATGACACAGACGACGGCAACAGTACGTGCGACGCTTGAGTAGTAACGATCACCCACAAAATCCGGCACGGTAAACTTGCCGAACTTACGCAGGTAAGGCGCCAGCAACATTGCTAACAGTACATAACCGCCGGTCCAGCCCATTAGATAAACGGAGGCGTCATAACCGGAGTAGGCAATGATCCCTGCCATGGAAATGAAGGAAGCCGCAGACATCCAATCCGCCGCCGTTGCCGCTCCGTTGGCAATAGGATGCACCCCACCCCCGGCGACATAGAATTCCTTGGTAGATCCGGCTCGCGACCAGACCGCGATACCGATATAGAGCGCAAACGAAGCGCCCACAAACAGATACGTCAGTAATTGAACATCCATTGGCGTTGTCCTTGGCGATATCGATCATCTTGTTATTGTGTAAGACGAGACGCGAAATATGCCCTATTGCTCATGCACGTCGAAGCGCTCATCAAGCTTGTTCATTGAGCGGGCGTACATGATGATTAGCGCGAGGAAGAAGTAGATCGCTCCCTGCTGAGCGAACCAGAATCCCAGTTTGAAACCGAAGAAATGAATATTATTGAGCACATCGACCAGCAATATCCCACATCCATAGGACACGACAAACCAGACCACGAGGTACCCCATGATCAGCTTGATATTGGCAGCCCAGTAGGCCTTGGCATTCGCTTCTTTCATGACGAAATTCTCGCGTTGTTATTGTGGTTAGTGACAGATTAGCTAGCACCTTATCGGCACATTGCCGCTAGATGTCACTCACTGTGCTTTTTCTCGGTCGCTTGATATCCCCTGCCATTACCGTTGCTTTTTAAGAAACACGAAGACTCGTAATTGACAGTAGACAAGTCAGGTGATGACTGCAGGCTGACTTTAGTCGCGAGCGTTAGCCATCTCTTCTTTATTACTTGGCAAAGCATATTAATTACAAATATATCAATAAGTTACACTATAACCTAAAGGCGCAATCCCTTGGTCTATTGGCCAAATGAGTAAGCATGAAACCGAGGTCATCCCACACACTACTACTTGAGAGCGTGCCATCCCTTGGTAATCCTTACGTGAAACAAGCGCAATTTTCTGCCTGATATGCTCGAAGGCCCTGTCTCTGACTGATATGCGATGAAGCTGGCAGGCAAATACGAGCAGCTTCAGTGCCTTTGGTGGGATGCAATGCTTGGGCCTCGTGGCACGGCCTGCGTAGAATGGCGCTTCCAGAGAGGAGAGCGACATGTTCCAGGGGTGGTGGCTGATTGCAGTGGCACTCGCATATATTGCGGTGCTGTTCACGATTGCATGGCGCGGGGATCGTAACGCCAAGAAAAACGGGTCACCTAATCGGCGACCAGCGGTCTACAGTCTGGGGCTAGCAGTTTATTGCACCAGCTGGACCTTCTACGGCAGCGTCGGTCAGGCAGCGACCAGCGGCTGGGCCTATCTGAGCATCTTTATCGGGCCGATCCTGACCTGCCTGTTATTCTGGCCGATCCTGTTGAAGATGATTCGTGTCGCCAAGCGACAGAACATCACCTCGATCGCTGACTTCATTGCCTCGCGTTACGGCAAGACACAGTCGCTGGCCGTCTTTGCCTCATTAGTGGCACTCATCGGCACCCTGCCATATATCGCCCTGCAACTTAAGGCCGTTTCCAGCGCCTATCAGGTGCTGACAGACACCAGTGACGTGACGCGTACGCCGTGGCTAGGCGATACCGCCTTCTATGTTGCAGCGATCATGGCGCTGTTCGCGATCCTGTTTGGTACACGCCATACCGATGCCACCGAGCATCACGTAGGTCTGCTGCAGGCCATTGCCTTTGAGTCGCTGATCAAGCTGGTGGCTTTCCTGATACTGGGTTCCTATGTCACCTGGGGAATGTTCGATGGCCTGGGAGATCTGTTCACCAAGGCCGATACCTACCTGGCGCTGCAACAGCAACTGGAAACCCAGACCTTCGGCTCTGGCTTCTGGGCACAGACGCTACTCGCGATGCTGGCCGTCTTCTGTCTACCGCGCCAATTCCATGTCGCGGTCGTCGAGAACACACACCATGGAGATGCACGCCGCGCGCGCTGGCTATTCCCGATCTATCTGATCGCGATTTCCTTCTTTGTCCTGCCCATTGCCGCGGCAGGCCTGACGCTATTCCCGGATGGCTCTGTCTCACCGGATAGCTTCGTGCTCGCCCTGCCCATGGCGGCCGGCCAGACCTGGCTGACACTACTGACCTTCCTTGGTGGCTTCTCGGCCGCGACCGGCATGGTCATCGTCGCCGCTGTCGCCGTCTCGATCATGATCTCCAACGAGATCGTCATTCCACTGCTGTTCAGGCTGCGTTGGTTCGACACCGAAGCCCGTGACTACAGCCATATCGTGCTGCTGGCCCGGCGCCTGACCATCGTGATGATCCTGGGGCTGGCCTACGGCTTCTATCTGCTGATTGCTGAATACAGCACCCTCTCCGCCATTGGCCTACTATCATTTGCCGCCGTGGCCCAGTTCGCACCATCGCTGATCGGTGGCCTGTATTGGAAGCGTGGCAACCGCCTGGGTGTCATTGTTGGTCTGAATGCTGGCTTCGCAGTATGGGCATGGACGCTACTGGTCCCTGCGCTGTCACAAGCTGGACTGATGCCAGCAGAAATGGTCAATCATGGTCCACTCGGAATCGATTGGCTGTCACCGCATGGCCTATTCGGCTTTCCCTTCAGTGACCCGCTAACGCATGGCGTGATGCTGTCACTGGGTCTTAATCTATTCTTCTACATCTTTGTCTCTCAAATGACGCCACAGCGCGTGGTTGAACGCATACAAGCCTCATTGTTCGTCGACAGTGTCGAGACGCGCCAGACCAGCGTCTCACGCCCATGGACCGGCTCCACTTCTGTCTCTGACCTGCGCGTCCTGTGCGAACGCTTCCTGAGCGATGAACAGGTCGAGCGTGCATTTGAGGACTACGGCCGCCGCAGTGGGCAACCGCTGGAACTGCATGCACGTGCATCCATAGACTTGATCCAGTTCACCGAGCGCTTTCTGGCTTCCGTCCTCGGCGCCTCTTCGGCACGTATCGTGGTCAATTCGGCACTCCAGGGTCGTGGCATCGGCATCTCGGACGTCATCTCGATCGTCGATGAAGCCTCACAGGTACTGGAGTTCAACCGCGCACTGCTGCAGGCCACCATCGAGAATATTCATCAGGGCATCAGCGTGGTGGATCAGCACATGCGACTGGTGGTGTGGAACCAACGCTATCTGGACATGTTCCGCTTCCCGGACAATCTGATTCGGGTCGGTGCGCCGATTGACCGTATCTTCCGCTATAACGCCCACAATGGTGAATATGGCCCCGGCGACCCAGAAGAGCACGTCGATCAGCTGCTGGACGCCATTCGTGATGGTGTGCCACATCGCTATGTACGCTACCGCCTGGACGGCAGCGTGATGGAAATTCAGGGTAACCCGATGCCCGGCGGTGGCTTCGTTTATACCTATCAGGACATCACTCAGCAGAAGAGCACCGAAGAAGCGCTGATCCGTTCGGAAAACAATATCCGCATCTATACCGATAACGTGCCAGCGCTGATTGCCTACTTCGACAAAGAATGTCGTTATCTCTTCACTAACCGCGCCTACGAAGCGGTAATGGGGATCGATCGCACCGCCGTCATCGGCGAGCCAGCCGAAGCCGCGATGCCGGAAGACATCTATCGCCAGCGCGCCCCATGGATGACACGTGCACTGGCAGGTGAACGGGTATCGTTTGAAATCTCGCTGGAAGCACCGGAGGGCGGGGTGCGCTACATGCTGGTCACCTATACACCGCACTTCAGCACCAAGGGCAATATTCTCGGCTTCTTTGCGCTCTATCAGGACATTACCGAACGGCGCCTGGCAGAAATTGCGCTCAAGGAAACCAACGAGAATCTGGAAGAGCGCGTCCGTGTGCGTACGCGTGAACTGTCACAGGTCAATGAGGCGTTACGTACCGAGAACCGCGTACGTGCTGAGGCCGAGCAGGCATTGCGTCAGGCCAAGAAGTTGGCGGAAGACGCCAACGCCTCAAAAACTCGCTTCCTCGCCGCTGCCAGCCATGACTTGCTACAGCCCTTGAATGCTGCGCGACTCTTCACCTCCGCGCTCTCGCAGCAGGTCGAGGGCGAGATGAAGACCACCACCAATCACATCGATAACTCACTGCAGGCTGCCGAAGAACTGCTGAGCACTCTGTTGGATATCTCCAAGCTGGATGCCGGCGCATTGGCTCCGCGCCGCAGCGTGTTCCGCCTTTCCGACATTCTCAAACCGCTCAAGGCGGAATTCGAGGTGATGGCAGAAAATCGCGGTTTGGACCTCAAGGTCGTGATGACGCAATTGGCCGTCGATTCCGATGGTCAGATGCTCAGGCGTATCGTCCAGAACTTCCTGTCCAACGCGGTGCGTTATACCCGCCAGGGGCACGTACTTCTGGGTTGTCGTCGTATTGGGGATCGTATCCGTATCGAAGTATGGGATACCGGCCCCGGTATCCCCGAATCCAAGCTGACCGAGATCTTCCAGGAATTCCGCCGCCTCGATCAGACCGAGCGCCACAAGGAAAGCGAGAAGGGGCTCGGCCTTGGATTGTCGATTGCCGAACGCATGAGTCGCGTACTGGACCACCCCATCACGGTACGCAGCTGGGTGGATATCGGCACCGTTTTCGCCGTCAGTGTACCGATCAGCAAGACACTGCCCGCTGCCGAGCATCCTGATGCCATACCGGCTCGCAAACGCG
Source organism: Cobetia sp. QF-1 (assembly GCF_002213105.1). Taxonomy (NCBI): domain Bacteria; kingdom Pseudomonadati; phylum Pseudomonadota; class Gammaproteobacteria; order Oceanospirillales; family Halomonadaceae; genus Cobetia; species Cobetia sp. QF-1. The sequence continues at coordinate 58,783 of NZ_NBVS01000010.1, read as the reverse complement.
CAGGCAACAAACTGACCGGTTCACGCATCTTGTGTATCGATAATGAGAGTCTGATTCTCGAGGGAATGAAGGCGATGTTGTCCGGCTGGGGCTGTGAAGTGTTCACCGCCACCTCTATTGGGGGAGCTAAATCGGTTATCCGCAATCTGGATGGTGATCCCGATGCCATTCTCGCCGACTATCACCTCGACAATGAGGTCACTGGTTTGATGGCACTGGATGCACTGGATGAGCGCCTGTCCGGCTCGGTACCAGGTGTCGTGATCACCGCTGACCGCACTGATGAGGTCGCCGAGGAAGTGCGGCGTGCCGGCTATCATCTGCTGTTAAAACCGGTTCGACCTGCTGCACTGCGTGCTCTGTTGACGCGTACTCTGCAGGCCAACCGGGCCGAGAAGCATATCAGTAACGGTAGTGACGAAGCGTCGGATGCAACAGGTACCTCCGGCGCAGATGATATTTCGGAGACACCACCAACAGACTAGTCAGTGCACGCACGGCCGTAGCCTTATCGCTGCGGCTATTCCTCTTGATGGCAAGTCACCAACGATAGCCAATATCAGCAGTGGGGAATGACTGCCAGTGAACGCAAAAATCCCGCCCTGTCAGTGACAGGACGGGACGGGATTTTTTCATGCTTTCAGCAACCTGCTGCTGCGGGCCTTACTTCAAGAACGAACCTGGGCTCAGGAGCGAACCTTCGGCGGCTCGACTTCAAGACGCTGGGCCGCGATCACGGCCTGAGTGCGTGAGTGCACACCGAGCTTACGCAGAATGGCAGTCACGTGAGCCTTGATGGTAGCCTCAGAGACACTCAGCTCATAGGCGATCTGCTTGTTGAGCAGACCTTCAGTGAGCATGTTGAGCACGCGGAACTGCTGCGGCGTCAACGAGGCAATTGCCTCGGCAAAGCGTGACTCATCTTCAGTCGAATCGCCCATGGCTTCGGCGATATACGTCGGCAGCCACACCTCACCCTCAAGGATTTCGCCAATCGCTTCGGCAATCACATCAAGGCTTGCGGATTTCGGAATGAAACCGGAGGCTCCGTAATCGATGGCGCGGCGCACCACATAGGGCTCCTCGCTACCGGATACAACAGCCACCGGGATATCCGGAGTCTGGCCACGCAGCTGAATCAAACCAGAGAAGCCATGGGCTCCCGGCATGTGCAGGTCCAACAGGATCAAGTCAGCATCGGGATGGCGGGCAACAGCTTCGTTGGTCGCTTCCATGCTGTCAGCCTCAACGATCTCCGCCTGAGAGGCCACTTGCCTGAGCGCCTGCGTCAGTGCGGCACGAAAAAGCGGATGATCGTCTGCAACGATAAACTTCTGGGCAAAGGCCATTGAGTCTCCTCCAAAACCCCGATGGTGATCATCGTCGACCTTCCTGGCCGACCAACAATCGCCGTTATTTTCTAGCATGTTACCCCATGGAACGCGCGTTTAACAAAGCAGCCCACCATCGGGAGACATACTGATGTTTCGCTCGGGGAACACGAGTATCGCACGGATTGAGGCCCGATGAGCGATCAATCCATGCGCGAGTTCTGACAGCATCCTAGGGATGGCGAATCAGACCACCCTACCCGCAACGCGACTGGCATGCCAGCCGACCAATGCCACACCAGCAATCAGCACAAAGCCGATCAGACTGGCCACATCCGGCACCTCCCCCCACAGCGCCCAACCCGCCAACGCTGAAAAGACGATGGTCAGATAGGAATAAATCGAGACCTCTCCCGCCGGCGCCAATCGATAGGCCGTCGTCATCAGAATCTGGCCACCCGCTGCAAAAAGACCAATCCCTAACAACGCCAATGCTTGCGGGCCGCTCGGCATCACCGGATTCATCAGCATCGGCACCAACGTCACCACGCTCGATACCAGCGAGAAATGTAGCACAATTGTTGCCGAGGCTTCGCGCCCCCTGAGCGCACGAATCAATGTATAGGCCGCACCAGCCAACATCGCCGAACCAAGCCCAATCAATGCTGGCACCAGCGCTTCAGCGCCACCTTCAGCAAAGGCTAACTGGGGCTTGATAACCAGAGCTGCGCCGGTAAAAGCGACTAACATGCCGACAAGTCGCCAGCCACCAAGACGCTCAGCCAGAAACAGCCCTGCAAAAAGGCTGACGAAAAATGGTGACAGCTTGTTGAGGATGGTGGCATCCGCCAGCAGCAGATGGTCAATGGCATAGAAGAAACTCATTACTCCACCAAGCCCGATCAACGAGCGCGCCAGCAACAGCGGCTGATGGTGCCAATGGCCCAGCAAGCGAGCGCCCGCGATGCGCACCATCACCACTGCCACACCGAGACTGATCAGGTTGCGTACAAAGACTTTCTCGAACAGCGGCAGGTCACCGCTTAGTTTGACCATCGCACCCATCAGTGCAAAAGAGATCGCCGACAGGCACATCAGCACCACAGCGCGTGGACGATTTTCACCGTCATCTGTCTGCAAGGAAGCCTGCTGCGAAGAGTCTCCAGACGCTATCTGTGGAGACGCCTCTGAAGGTGTCGAGGGTGCATCGGAATTACCTGCCGCTGCCATGGAGTTACCCTGATAGTGAGTTGAATATGGCTTGAATGTGAAAACCTCACACTCAAGCAGTCACATGCAGTGCCGCGTTAATAAAATCTTGCCCAAAGGTATCATTATCTGCGCTTCAAACTGTCCGTGCACTCCTCAGGAGGCCCTCCTCAACGGCAAACATGTCTTTTAGTGACACTTGACGTTTCTGGTACAAAAAAAGCGTGGGAGCCAGGCTCCCACGCTTCGGTCATGTCATTTCCACTTGCTACAGATCAGCTCACTGACTCAGCGATTAGCACGATGCTCAATCAATTCGTCCACCACGGATGGATCTGCCAGTGTCGAGGTATCACCCAGGCCATCGGTCTCGTTGGCAGCAATCTTGCGCAGAATACGCCGCATGATCTTGCCAGAGCGTGTCTTCGGCAACCCTGGCGCCCACTGAATGACATCCGGCGAGGCAATCGGCCCAATATCCTTGCGTACCCATTGTGTCAGCGCCTTCTTCAGCTCGTCAGTCGGTTCGATGCCGTCATTGAGCGTCACGTAGATATAGATACCCTGCCCTTTGATATCGTGCGGATAGCCAACCACTGCTGCCTCGGCAACCGCTTCATGCGCGACCAGTGAAGACTCGATCTCGGCGGTGCCCATGCGGTGCCCAGAGACATTGAGCACATCATCGACACGCCCGGTGATCCAGTAGTAGCCATCTTCATCACGGCGACAGCCATCACCCGTGAAGTACATGCCGTCATAGGTTGAGAAGTAGGTCTGGATATAGCGCTCGTGATTGCCCCAGATCGAGCGCGCCTGACCTGGCCAACTGTCGAGGATCGCCAGATTCCCTTCGGCGACTCCCTCCAGAATATTGCCCTCGTTGTCGACCAGTGCCGGCTGCACGCCGAAGAACGGGAGCGTCGCAGAACCAGGCTTGAGGTCAGTGGCGCCAGGCAGCGGTGCAATCATGATGCCGCCGGTTTCTGTCTGCCACCATGTATCTACCAGCGGGCAGTTGCCCTTGCCGATCACACGGTGGAACCACTCCCAAGCCTCGGGATTGATCGGCTCGCCCACCGACCCCAACAGTCGCAGACTATCTCGGGAGCTGGAGTCCATCACCGCATCACCATGCGCCATCAAGGCACGTACAGCAGTCGGTGCGGTGTAGAGAATATTCACCTGATGCTTATCGATGATTTCACCGATACGGCCATGAGTCGGATAGCTAGGCACGCCCTCAAACATCAGTGTGGTAGCGCCATTCGCCAGCGGGCCATAGACGATATAGCTATGCCCCGTCACCCAGCCGACATCGGCGGTACACCAGTAGATATCGCCATCGTGATAATCGAATACATAACGATGTGTCATCGCCGCATAAAGCAAATAGCCGCCAGTGGTGTGCTTCAGCCCCTTGGGCGTGCCGGTAGAGCCTGAGGTGTAAAGAATGAACAGTGGGTCCTCTGCCCCCATCGCCTCAGCCGGACACTCACTGGATTGACGATCAACCAGCTCATGGAACCAGCAATCACGGCTACCCCACTGGACATCACCACCTGTGCGCCTTACCACCAAGACGTGATCGACGCAGTCGGTGCCGTCGCGTTCCAGTGCTTCATCAACGTTCTCTTTGAGCGGAACACGCTTGCCACCGCGCAGCGATTCATCAGCAGTAATCACGATGCGTGAACTGGAATCACTGATACGACCCGCCAGCGCATCTGGCGAGAAGCCGCCGAAGACGATCGAGTGCACCGCGCCGATACGAGTACAGGCCAGCATCGCCATCGCAGCCTCAGGAATCATTGGCATATAGAGCGTGACGACATCGCCACGATTGACGCCCAATTCCTTGAGACCATTGGCAAACTGACAGACACGCGCATGCAGCTCGCGATAAGTGATTGACTGGGATTCGTTAGGGTCATCGCCCTCCCAGATAATGGCGACCTGATCGCCACGCGTCGCTAGATGCCGATCGAGACAGTTGTGCGACACGTTGAGCTGTCCATCCTCGAACCAGCGCACATCGACATTGCCGGGGCCAAAATCGGTATTGCGAATGATCGAAGGTGCACGGAACCAGTCCAGCGTCTTGGCCTGCTCGGCCCAGAAGTCGTCGGGAGCCTCTACCGACTGCTTGTACATGGCCTGATAGCCTTCGCGGTCTACCCAGGCACGGGCAGCGACGTCGGATGCGACCGGATGGAGCTTGGCATGTTCGCTCATGATGGTACGACCTCTGACAAGTTGGCGGGCGACGCAGGTATCGACATTGTTATTGTCGGGAGCGGATGGCTTGCATGGCGAGACGCTTGCCATGGCAAAGCTGCCCTATGGAGCATTCATATGCTCTTGAAGACGACACCTTGCGAGTCGATCAAAGTCAGATCCAGCTTAAACCCAAGCATGGGGGGGCTACACACTAGACCTTGGTAGAAAAATTTTTACTAACAATTTCAACTGATTATCAACAAACAGAACCAAGGTCACAGCGACTTTCGGAGGAGGAGAACACGCCTTTGGGAGGAGGAAAACCTGATCTTGCGCGAAAGTAGACCTCAACGGAGGAAGTGAGAAAATAAAAATGGCATGCAAATGGCCTTACGACGATACCAATGGCCCTATCAGCATTTCACCACAGCGGCGACAGCGGTAACGGTGGCCACGGCATGCGTTGGCATGACGCCGATGGCTGAAGTAATGCGGCGCATCGCAGGCGCAACCATAGGCCCACGGCATGGGACTGGCTGCCGAGACATCCATGCGGTGGGTCACCTCAGGCGAGACGCCATAGAGATTCGTCATCACCTGCTGCCACTCCGGGCCATGCGGCTTGACCCGCTGGCCGCTCGCGCGCTCCACCACTTCCATCACCACCCAGTGCGCCACCTCATGAGGGACGGTCTGGGACAGAAAGTGCTGGCGATTCTCGCTGAGCAGCTGCCAGTTAAAGCGTAGCCGTTGACGCGTCGAATCCGCCGTACCCGCAGTACGTCCCTTGAGGCGACAGGAAATGGAAGGCATGCGCAGTGCGGGGAATAACACTCGGGCGCGCGCCAGACAGGCCAGCACCTGGGCCTCTAGCGTGGCATGTAACGACGGGGCCGTTAGTGCTGCCAGCGTAGCCTCATCGGCCAAGGGCAGCGGCGTAGCCGGCGCTTCTCCCAGACAGGCCAGTACATGGCCAGCGGGAAAGCGGTAGCGGCTAACGACAACGCGAGGCGTAGGAGAAGAAGGCATGACACGAACACCAAAGTGCAAGAAAGATAGCTGAACCGAACCGCTCCGGCTCAGGTGTAGACACCGAGCGTCACAAAATACTCAGGCACGGAATGATACACTAACGTCATTCGCAGTTGCCTGAAGGCACTGCCTGACTCCTCCCCTTTGCACACGAGACTTTCCCCCATGGCCGAGCCTGTCCAGACCCAGCCGCTGCTGGATGATGAATCCCTCGATATCCTCGACGAATTCCTCGAATCCGACCTGGTCGGCCCGGAGGCGCTCGACATTATCAGTGCACACGGATTCATGTTGGCGCTAGCCATTGCGCCGCGTGAAGTGCCATCCAGCCTGTGGTTGCCAGAACTGTTCCAGGGTCAGCCGGCCTACGAAAACCCACAACAGGAAGCCGACGTCGTCGCCCTGTTCGAGAAGATGCGCAGCAATGCCATCGAGGCGCTTGAGCACGGCATACTGCCAGAGCTGCTGTTCGAGCTGGATCTTGGCGGCAGCGATCCGGTCGAGACGCCGATTGGCGATTGGTGTGCAGGCTTCATGGAAGGCGTTTTCATGGACGAAGAGGCATGGTTTGGCACACAGGAAGAGTCTGCTGCTGAGCTGCTGCTACCCTTCATGGCCATTTCCGGTGTCTTCGATGATGAAGACGCTGAAATCGGCGAGCTCATTGCTGACCCGATCGGCGCTCAGCGCTTCGTCAACCAGCTACCCGAGTTACTGCTGGATCTGTACCTGTTATATCGCGTGCCGCCGGAAAGCCCCAAGCCGTCACCACGCCGCAAGGGCTCTGCTGTTCCGGGTACCGTTGCACCTGGGGCTGCCGGTATTCCGCGCAGCAAACACGCTGGTAACAAGGCCAGTGGCAAGGGGAATAAAAGCGGCGGAAAAAAGCGTTAAGATTTTGATATTTAGCCATATCTACAAGAACGGGCGGCCTTTAGGGGCCGCCCGTTCTTGCATGTTCGCTCAGATAATTAGCCGTGCGAGACAGAAAACACTCAACGTAAACGCGTCACGAGACTATCAAGGGTGCCATAGCCCCATTCACGACAGCGCTGCAGCCAAGGCCGCTTCAGCCAGGCGGCCTGAGTAATCTCGACGCTATGTGTGAAGTGGTTCTCGAACAACGCCGCCACATCAGCAGCAAAGCGATGGTCCTGCACCTCCTGATTGGCCTCGAGATTCCATTGCAGGCTCCAGTGATCGAAGTTGCACGAGCCAATCGTGACCCAATCATCCGCCAGCGAAAATTTGGCATGCAGAAAGCTTGGCTGGAACTCATGAATACGCACTCCCGCCTTGAGCAATCGCGTGTAGAAGCGCTGACCCGCTGAGCGCACACCGGGATGATCGTGATAATTACCGGCGATCAACAGGCGTACATCGATACCACGCCGTGCAGCACGCCGCAGACGACGTCGCATGCTGTAAGTTGGTACAAAGTAAGGCGTACATATCCATAGCCGCTTGCGGGCACTGCTGGATTGATGCTGCAAAGAGTGTCGAATGGCCTGATAGCGGAAACCATGTCCCCAGACAACGCGTCCACGCATGCCGAGATAGCCATCGACACGGGTCGCGCTGACATTTACACCGCATACCGCCTGACGACTCCCCGGCCCAGCGCTGGCTGGCGAATCCCACACGCGTGCGAAGAGACGCACCCAATCACGTATGCAAGGCCCCTCGACGCGTACCGCCACCTCAGACCAGGCCTCGGCGAACACATCCACGGCACCAAATCCGCCCGTGAATCCGATCTCCCCGTCCACGACCAGCAACTTGCGATGATCACGCGTCAAGTTACCGCTTAACCGCCACCAGCGGAGTGGATTATAGATACGCAACTGAATACCGGCCTCAATCATGATCTGCCGATCTGCCTCATTGAGTCCTAGCGATCCGAAGCCATCCAACAGCACCAGCACATTGACGCCACGTCTGCGGGCCGTACATAGGGCATCAATCAATACGCGACTTAAATGTCCGCTCTCGGCCAGGTAGAGTTCAAGCAGAATCGACTGCCGTGCTTCATCCACTGCCTTGAGCATGCCAGGCAGGAAGCGTGCGCCTTCCGGCAACAAGGTAAAACGATTGCCTGATCGCCACATCCCCAGCATACCCAGCCTCCTGTAACGACAACACCCTGACATGACAACCGAGGTCGGCGTCACCAGACAGAATGCGTATAATGATCAATATCATGCACACGGCTGCGCGCACCAGCCAGACCCTGTAAAAGTACCAGTAAACCCTGATTCATCGCCTCTGACACATTACCTCTGATACCTATCGCGATGCTGTGTCCCTCAGCTGATCGTCTTCGAGCACACCTGCGAGACTCTCCCATGTCGCCAGTCACCCTGCTAGTGCGCCCCTTGCGCAACCTCAGCCGCCGTCTACTGGACAAGTGGGTAGAGTTGCGCGCGGTAGAACCCGACATCAATGCGCTCGATCACAGTGCACTGAATCTCGATCCTGATCTGCCAGTGGTCTACGTCTTCCCTTATCAGGCGCTGTCGGATGAGCTGGTCGTCGAACAACTCTGTGAGGCTCGCGGTCTGCCCTCACCGACGCTGTCCTTGAGCATAGGTGATCTGAGGCTGCATCACTCACGCCTGCGGCTATTGCGTCGCTCACGCAACGACAAGAGCTTGCTCTCACGCCGTTTGGCGCAGCTGATCGAGGCACTGGAAACCGCACCAGATGACGTTGAAGTGCAGCTGGTACCGGTCAGTGTGTTCTGGGGACGCGCACCGGGTAAGGAATTCGGCTTCTGGAAGTTCATCTCAGCTGACAGCTGGCGTGTCACAGGTGTACTGCGGCGTGCAATTGCCATCATTGTGCACGGTCGCTCGGTAGATGTTCACTTTGGTCAGCCGCTGAACCTGCACGAGGTGTTACGCGAAGGCCCCGAGGATAAGGCGCTGGCACGTCGCCGTGTTGCGCGGCTGCTGCGCGTGCATTTCCGTCGTGTGCGCACCCGTCTGCTCGGGCCAGACCTCTCTCATCGCCACACCATGATCCGCAATCTACAAAAGGCTCCCCCCGTACAGGATGTCATCGCCGAGCTAGCGCGTGAGCAGGATCAACGACCAGCACGGCTGGAAAAACGCGCACTGAAATATGGCCGTGAAATCGCCTCGAACATGGGCTATCCGGTTCAGCGCTTCCTGGCACATGCCCTCAAGCGACTGTGGAACAAGCTCTACGATGGCGTTGAGGTGCGCGGCATGTCGCGCGTCAAGGCAATTGCCGGTGACTGCGAGCTAATCTATGTTCCCTGCCACCGCAGCCATATCGACTACCTGCTACTGTCCTACGTGCTGTTTCACGAAGGCTTGATGACACCGCATGTCGCGGCTGGCAAGAATCTCGACATGCCGATCATCGGTCCGATTCTACGGCGCGGCGGTGCCTTCTTCCTGCGCCGTAGCTTCCGTGGCAATCGTCTGTACGGCGCGGTCTTTGATGAATATGTTCACCAGCTGATTACCCGTGGCCACCCGCTGGAATACTTCATCGAAGGTGGACGCTCACGCACTGGCCGTATGCTGCCGCCACGTCCGGGCATGCTGGCGATGACGCTGCGCTCCTTCTTGCGTGATACCCGTCGCGAAGTGGCTTTCGTGCCGGTCTATATCGGTTACGAGAAGGTGTTCGAGAGTGTCAGCTACCAGCGAGAGCTATCAGGAGCGAGCAAGAAGAAAGAGTCGCCGCTGGACCTGTTCCGCGTACTGGGCCAGCTCAAGCAACCCTTCGGCAAGGTCTACCTGAATATCGGTGAGCCACTCAAGTTGGGTGCTTGGCTGGATGAGAGCACACCTGACTGGCAGGCGAGTCGCCATCAACGTCGCCCCGAATGGCTAACGACGGCGGTGCCACAGCTGGGCCACGAGATCGCGACGCGCATCAATGCCGCCGCCGCCCTCAATCCTGTCTCGCTGACAGCGCTGGTGCTGCTCTCCACTGCGCACCATGCGATCGAGGCGAGCCTGATGCAGCGTCAGCTCGCCATGTTGGTACGCCTGGCAAGCAAGCTGCCAGGCCGTCAGGACCATACCCTACCCGATGGCGACCCTCAGGATTGGCTGGCACACTGCCAACACTTGGGATTGATCACCTTGCGCCCACAAAGCCTCGGTGAGCTGGTGATCGCCACGCCAGAGCAGGCCAGCCTGCTGACCTGGTATCGCAATAATGTCCTGCATCTGTTGGCGCTGCCGGCGTTGATCGCCTTCGCTTTCCGCAACAACCCGCAGTTCACGCTCGAGACGCTCTCCGATCAGATCAGCCCCGCCTGGCCGGTGCTGGTACGAGAGCTGTTCGTGCCGGAATCCGCCGACCTGACGGCAGATATCGCCACGACACTGGCATTACTGAGCGAAGAGGGCCTGCTAGAGCATCAACCGGCTACTTGCGACACGCCTGCTCGCTGGTCACGTCCTGTCGCCAGCAAGGAGCCTTCCGAGCAGCTACGCCTACTCGCTCAGCCAGTCCAACCCACGCTGGAGCGCGGCTATCTGTTGCTCGCCGTGTTGTTGCAGCATGGCAGCGGCACACTGGATCGCGAGGCACTGGAGAATCACTCTGGCGCGCTGGCAGAGCGCCTGACGCTATTGTCAGGGCTCAATGCACCAGAGTTCTTCGACAAGCGCCTGTTCAGCGGATTGCTTGATACGTTACTGGAGCTGGACTTCATCTGGCTGGAAGACGGCAGACTGTGCTTCAGCGAAGCGCTTGAGGAGCTGCAACTGCGGGGCCGTGACCTGTTCGACCCCGCGCTACGCCATCGCCTGCAGCATGTGCGCCTGCGCAACAAGGAGACCGAGGGTGAATCTGAGAGTGAGCCTGAGAGCGAGGATAGTCCTGCCAGCGAGTAATGATTGCCCCTTCATCATGCCAGCCAGATAAAAAGACCCCGCTTGCGACTCTCATCGCAAGCGGGGTCTTTAGGTTTCTTAAGGCTTGACGCCGGCCTAGCGCAGCGCCTGCTTCACATAGACATCGTAGCGACTGGTCTTCTCTTCCACCATGTGACTCGGCGCGATGCCGCCAATCGGTTCAGCCTTGCGCGGGCGCTTGACCACTACACGATGCGTGGCGACCTCAAGCGCTGCCGCAAGCAAAGCGGGGGCATCGGCATCATCGCCTGCCAGCGTGCGGAAGACGCGCATCTCCTTCTTCACCAACGCCGACTTGTCCCGGTGCGGATACATAGGATCCAGATGCACCACCTGCGGCGGGTGATCCCACTGCGCGACCAGCTCCCCCAGTTCCTGCGTGGCGTCCCCGTGCAAGGCTTGCATGCGCAACGCTATCTCACGCACCTCCTCGTCCCAGCAGCCCTGCGCCCGCGTCAGTCCATCGACCAGGATCGCTGCAGTGGCCGCAACACGCTCCACCATCAGCACCGGTGCCCCAAGGCTTGCCAGCACGAAGGCATCGCGCCCAAGACCTGCTGTCGCGTCGACAACACTGGGTAGCGCACCACGATTCAGGCCACAGGCGCGGGCAATCAGCTGATTGCGACCGCCACCGAAGCGGCGGCGATGATCGACACGCCCTGCCACGAAATCCACACACAGCGGCTTGCCGTATTCACGCTCATCACCAGCAATCACCAACCGCAGCGCCCCCTGCTCATCCAACTGTACATCCAGCAACAGTGACGGCAGGGCGTCGTCATCACGAATCGCAATGCCGAAGTGGGCGGCCAGTGTCGCAAGCTCCGGACGCGCGTCAACACGAGAGCGAGCAATGGCAATTACGGGGGCCGTGGCATCAAGGGCAACGATAGGGCACATGAAACAGACTCGGTGAGTGACGAAAGAAAAAGATTCAGGCGCTCGGGCACCTTGATGACAGGCTGACAGAAACGCTGACGGCGCCGCAAGTGCGACGCCGTCAGTAGTCAAGCTTACGCCATCCAGCGTAACGCTTACAGCAGCAACATGCCGAACAGCAGGCCACCCAGCAGCAAGCGATAGATCACGAACGGCAACATGCCGATGCTATCGATTGCCTTGAGGAACAACTTGATGCACACCAGTGCCGACAGGAAGGACAGCAGGACACCCAGCGCCACATCAAATAGCTGCGCCTCGGTACCCGTCTCGATCAACTCCAGCCCCTTGAGCCCCCCGGCCGCCAGAATCAGCGGAATCGACAGCAGGAAAGAGAAGCGCGCAGCGCTCTGGCGTTCGAAGCCCAGAATCAGTGCAGCAGTGATGGTGATACCGGAGCGAGACGTACCGGGAATCAGCGCCAGCGCCTGAAACAGGCCAATGATCAGCGCACCTTTCAAGGTCAGCGTCGCCAGATCACGCGTACGTGTCCCCTTGGCATCCGCCCACCACAGCAACAGACCGAACACGATGGTTGTCGTCCCGATCACGGCAATGGAGCGCCCAGCCGTTTCTACCACATCACCGAACAATCCCCCGAAGATGACGGCCGGCAGCGTCGCCAGCAATACTGCCCACCCGAGGCGACTATCTTCCGTCTGACGAGTGGCTAGCGTGCCAGAACCACTGAACTGACCAAACCAGCCACCCAGAATATTGATGACATCCTTGCGAAAGGCCATCACCACGGCGAGCAGCGTACCGATGTGAACTGCGACATCGAAGGCCAACCCTTGATCTGGCCAGCCAAACACCTGAGACGGCAGAATCAGGTGAGCCGAGGACGAGATCGGGAGAAATTCCGTCAGCCCCTGAATGATGGCCAATGCCACCACATGCATGAGTTCCATGAAAAATCCTTTTTAAACATCGGGCCTCAGATAGCCCACACGGACGACAAGAGTGGCGTCACGCTTGATAGAACAGTTTGACAATAAAACCTTGTACCAATCTTATGAGGCGATCAGCGCCACGCGACTTCATTGCGCAGATAAACCGGCTGCGCCTCGACGGCAGGTACGGCCTCACCACGGGCAAACGCCTGTGCTGCCAGCATCACCATGTCCTCGGCATCTGGCTGGGGCTCTGGCAGACGCTGCGCCAGGCTGGCACGCAGCACTTCAGGCAGTTCGTCATGCATGACCAGACCAGAGCCAATCGCCAACCAGTCATGCTCACGCAGGTCTGTCGGTAACTCGAGCAGTCCCGGTGCACAGACTTGCTCTGGCAGCACCTGCTCGATATTCAACTCGCCATCACTGCGCGTCATGACGCGGTAAGCGCCGGTGTAGAGTTCCCCCATGCGAGCATCAAGCATCGGCAACACGAAGCGTGCGTGGTGATGACGATGGGCCTGCAGCGCCAGCGCCTTGAGCGTCGAGACCCCAATGACGGGGCAGTTGAGCCCGAATGCCAGCCCTTGAATAGTGCCGGCAGCGATACGCAGGCCGGTAAAAGAACCTGGCCCGTGGCCGTAGGCCAGTGCGTCAAGGTCATTCAAGGCGACATCAGCCCTCGCGAGGAGCGCCTCAATCATCGGCATCATCAGCTGGGTATGCTGACGAGGGGCCTCACAACGCTCGGCAGTAACAACGCCGTCTTGCCATAGGGCAACGGAACAGGCGGAGGAGGATGCATCAATGGCCAGAAGCGTGGTCATGGGCGGTTCGTCGTCAGAAAAATGTGACGCGATTCTACCTGTCCGCCGTAAGCAGCAAAAGACGCAGGCTGTCCACGGCAGGTGTCGGCAGCGGGCGTCAGTCGTGCCGTACCCCCCGCAGCCACGCTGGAGAGTGAAATACCGCAACTCACGATTTCTTTTTCATACCCCTAAAAGAACGCCCGCAGACAATGTCTGCGGGCGTTTTCGAATCGCGTCAGTCATGCAATGTTGCAATGACGGGTAGCGGCGCTCAGTGCTCCAACGCACTGACCAGCTGACCACGAATGTCATCGACAGAGCCGATGCCTTCGATACGATGGTAGGCGGGCGCTTGCGCAGCACCAGTGGCAGCCCAGCTGGAATAGTACTCGACCAGCGGTTCGGTCTGCTCATGGTAGACCGACAGGCGGTTGCGCACGGTAGCTTCGCGGTCATCCTCACGCTGGATAAGCGCTTCACCAGTGACGTCGTCCTTGCCCTCTTCGCGCGGCAGGTTGTACTCGATGTGATAGACGCGACCGGAATCCGGATGCACACGACGGCCAGACAAACGTTTGACGATTTCTTCATCGGCCACCGCAATCTCGACCACGTGATCAAGCTTCACACCGGCTTCCTTCATGGCGTCCGCTTGCGGAATCGTCCGTGGGAAACCATCAAACAGGAAGCCATTCTCGCAGTCAGACTGGCTGATGCGTTCCTTGACCAAGGCGATGATGATCTCGTCGGACACTAGCCCGCCAGTATTCATGATCTCCTTGACCTTGAGTCCCAGCTCGCTGCCGGCCTTGACTGCGGCGCGCAACATGTCCCCGGTGGAAATCTGCGGAATGTTGAAACGCTCGCAGATGAACTGGGCTTGGGTGCCCTTGCCGGCGCCGGGGGCGCCCAACAGGATCAAACGCATCGGTACTGCTCCTTGAATGTGCAAACGAAAAATATGAAACAGGTGTCAAAAAAGTCATCTGACGCTTGCGCGCCCCGCCCTCGGTAGCAGATGGCCATCCGAGGCGCTCTGATCGTCGACGCTATCGATGTCGTTGAAATAACCGAGATCGTCGATTACCAGAATGAAAACAGGTATTGGACCGACTGGTGACGAGCACTCACTATTTGCCCGCACTTGCGATCTCATTATGTCATTGGCATGCAATGTACAACCCGACGATACCGCTCACACGGCAATGGCACAAGCACACCAAAGGCGCGTATGCCGCCTCGCGCGGCCGTAGTGCTCGGGACATCAGGGAGTGCTATCAACTGTTGCTATCAATGCATGCCATCAGTGCAATGCTACAAACAAAAGTGCCCCCTGCGACTCTGAGTCGCAGGGGGTACCGGAAAATTCAAGCGGTTTGCACGTGAACGCTTATTCGGTCGTCTTTTCTGCCTGGCTACTCCGACGCAGACGCACTGCCTTGGCGCGCTTGCCGCGCAGACGGATATTGAGCATCTCCACCGCCAGCGAGAAAGCCATTGCCACATAGATATAGCCCTTGGGAACGTGAACCCCAAAGCCTTCCACCATCAGCATCATGCCGACCATGATCAGGAAGGACAGCGCCAGCATCTTGATGGTCGGGTGACTATCGACGAAGTCGCCAATCGGCTTGGCGGCTACCATCATGATGCCCACCGAGATGACGATCGCGATGATCATGACCATGAGCTGATCTACCATTCCGACGGCCGTGATCACCGAATCCAGCGAGAAGACGATGTCGATCAGTGCAATCTGGAGCATGATCGCCATGAAGCTGGCTCCCCCTTTCTTCGCACCCTCTTCCGCGGGATCCTCCCCTTCCAGATTGGCATGAATCTCATGGGTACTCTTGCCGAGCAGGAACAGTCCGCCGAAGACCAGAATCAGATCACGCCCGGAGAAACTGAAGTCCGCCACGCTGAACAACGGCGCGGTCAGTGACATCAGCCACGACAACGACAGTAGCAACACGATACGCATGCCCATCGCCAACCCAAGCCCGATCATGCGGCCACGTTGACGCTGAGACTCCGGCAGACGTGCCACCAGAATCGACAGGAAGATGATGTTGTCGATACCCAACACGATTTCCAGTGCGGTCAGGGTTGCCAGGGCCACCCACGCCGAAGGGTCCATCAGCCATTCCATTGCCTTGCTCCTTGACCGATCCAATAGGGTTCAGTGAAGCGCGCCTGCTGACGCCCGTCCCCCATCATCCGATGAGTCGCGCCACGGCACTCTTCCTGGCAGGAATCATGGCATGTTGCGTGAATCAGCAACAGATATGCCGTCATTGACGCGCCAACGCTCTCGAGATGCGCCAGACACAAAAAAACGGCCTCCCGAAGGAAGCCGTTCTGTCAGTGAGCAATACGTCGCTCACAGAGATGACTGCATCTGTCGTTACAGCAGCATACGACGCACGTCAGTCAGCACCTGAGCCAGATAGGCGGTGAAGCGCGCCGCATCTGCTCCGTTGACTGCACGGTGATCGTAGGACAGCGACAGCGGCATCATCAGACGCGGCTGGAAGGCAGCGCCATCCCACATCGGCTTCATCTGCGCCTTGGAGACACCCAGGATGGCGACTTCCGGCGTGTTGACGATCGGCGTGAAGGCAGTCCCACCAATCGAGCCAAGGCTCGAGATGGTGAAGCAACCACCGGTCATCTCTTCGCGCTTGAGCTTCTTGGTCTGTGCCTTCTTGGCCAGCTCAACGGATTCGCGAGCCAGATCCAGCAGGCTCTTCTGATCCGCATTACGGATCACCGGCACCATCAGGCCATCCGGCGTATCCACTGCGATACCAATGTGCACGTACTTCTTGTGCACCAGGGTCTCGCCGTCAGACTTGAGGCTGACGTTGAACTGCGGGTACTTGGCCAGCGCATGCGCTGCCGCCTTGATCATGAACGGCAACGGCGTGAGCTTGGCACCCGCGGCTTCCGCCTCGGCCTTCATGGACTTGCGGAAGGCCTCAAGTTCGGTGATATCGGCTTCGTCAAACTGAGTCACGTGCGGGACGTTGAGCCAGCTGCGATGCAGATTGGTGGCACCAGCCTTCATCAGGCGGCCCATCTTCGACTCTTCGATCTCACCGAACTGGCTGAAGTCCTGATCCGGCACCTGCGGGATACCGGCACCGCCGGTGGCCTGCGCAGCGGAAGCTGCCGGTGCGGACTTGGCCTTCTTCATCACTTGCTTGACGTAAGCTTGGACGTCTTCCTTCACCACGCGACCTTTCGGACCGCTTGGCGTGACATCAGCAAGATCAACCCCGAACTCGCGGGCCAACAGACGGACAGCCGGGCCAGCGTGTGACTTGGCGCCCTTGCTCGGCTTCTGTGCCGCCATCTGCGCTTCCGGACTCGGTGTTTCAGCCGGCGTCGGAGTCGGCTTCTTCGCTTCGGCAGCCTTGGGAGCGGCCGGAGCTTCTGCCTTGGCAGCTTTCGGCGCCGGAGCAGCACCTGCCACTTCGATGTAACCGATCAGATCGCCTTCAGAGACCGAGTCACCTTCCTTGACGGAAAGCTCGACGATCTTGCCCGCATACGGGCTGGGCACATCCATCGTCGCCTTATCGGATTCGAGCGTGATCAGCGCATCTTCTTCGCTGACCTCATCACCGACTGCCACGCCCATCTCGATGATCGGCACAGCATCGCTGCCAGAGATGTCAGGCACACGCAATTCCTTGCGCTGCGGCTCGCCGGACGTCTGCTCTTCTTCGGCTGGCGCTTCAGCTGCCTGCTCTTCAGGCGCTTGTTCTGCCGGGGCTGACTCGGTAGAGGCCGCATCGTTGGAGGAGGCACTGTCACCGCCTTCACCTGCGATTTCCATCTGACCGATGACATCACCGGAAGCGACGCTGTCGCCTTCCTTGACGGTCAGCTTGACGATCTTGCCCTTGTGCGGGCTCGGGACGTCCATGCTGGCCTTGTCAGATTCCAGCGTGATCAGCGCATCTTCGGCGTCAACTTCATCGCCTTCGGACACACCCATCTCGATGATTGGCACAGCTTCGGAATCACCCAGATCCGGCACGACGATGTCGACGGTCTGTGTGCCACCGGCAGCGGCCTTCTGAGGGGCTGCCTGCTGCGGAGCTTCCTCTTTCGAAGCTTCCTGCTTGGGAGCGTCAGCTTTCGGCGCTTCCTGAGCAGGCTCGGAAGCTTCCTCAGCAGGAGCATCGCTCTCGCCTTCCGCTTCCAGCTCCAGAATGTCATCGCCTTCGGAGACGGTATCGCCTTCCTTGACGAGAATTTTTACCACCTTGCCGCCCTTCGGTGCCGGCACATCCATGCTGGCCTTGTCGGACTCAAGCGTGATCATGGTGTCTTCGGCAGAGATCACATCTCCCACCGCCACCGTTACCTCGATGATCTCGACATCGGAGCTACCGCCAATGTCGGGAACCTTGATGATTTCGCTGCTCAAGATCGTGCTCCTTCCAAAACGTGCACGGGGAGCGGCACTATTATCACCGTCATCTTGATAGGTGAAGTGCCGCTCGCCTGTTCCGCGATCTCCGCTTAGACGTTCAGCGGATTCGGCTTATTGGGGTCGATGCCATAGGTTTTGATCGCTTCCGAGACGACCTTGCGGTCAATCTCACCGCGGTCCGCCAGCGCCTTGAGGGCCTGAACGGTGACGAAGTTACGGTCCACTTCAAAGAAGTGACGCAGCTTCTCGCGGGTATCGGAACGGCCGAAACCATCGGTACCGAGCACGTGATAGTCAGTCGGCACCCAAGCGCGTACCTGGTCGGCGAACAGCTTCATGTAATCTGTCGCTGCGATGGCCGGTCCATCACGCCCTTCCAGGCACTTCGTGATGTGCGGCTTGGCCGGGGTCTCTTCCGGCTTGAGGAAGGACTGACGTTCAAACTCAAGCGCTTCACGACGCAGCTCATTGAAGCTGGTGACGCTCCAGATGTCAGCATCGACACCGTAGTCATCCTTCAACATCACCGCAGCCGCTTCGACTTCACGCAAGATGGTGCCGGAGCCCATCAACTGAACGCGTGCCTTACCGTCTTTCGCGCCTTCCTTGAGCAGATACATACCCTTGATGATGTCGTCTGCGGGCACCGTTTCAAGCACGGGTTGCTCGTAGTTTTCGTTCATCACTGCCAGATAATAGAAGATCGGCTCGTGCTGCTCGAACATGCGCTTCATGCCGTCCTGCACGATGACCGCCACTTCATGCGCATAGGTCGGATCGTAGGTACGGCAGTTCGGAATGGTCGAGGCCAGGATATGGCTGTGACCATCCTGGTGCTGCAGGCCTTCGCCATTCAGCGTTGTTCGACCCGCGGTACCACCGACCAGGAAGCCACGCGCCTGCAGATCGCCTGCGGCCCACGCCAGGTCACCGATACGCTGGAAGCCGAACATCGAGTAATAAACGTAGAACGGCATCAGCGGCAGGTTGTGGTTGGCATACGACGTTGCCGCCGCGATCCATGCTGACATGGCGCCCGCTTCGGTGATGCCTTCCTCGAGAACCTGACCTTTCTGGTCCTCGCGGTAATACATGATCTGACCCTTGTCGACCGGCTCGTACTTCTGACCCGCCGCCGTGTAGATCCCCAGCTGACGGAACATGCCTTCCATACCGAAGGTACGTGCTTCATCAGGGATGATCGGGACGACACGCTCGCCGAGAGTCTTGTGCTTGACCAGGCCATTGAGCACGCGCACGAAGGCCATGGTGGTGGACACTTCGCGGCCGTTGGAACCCTTGAGCTGGGACGCGAAGATCTTGTCGTCCAGCGGCGGAATTTCCAGCGTTTCGTACTCGGTGCGGCGCTGCGGCAGATAGCCGTTAAGGCGCTCACGCATCAAGTGCATGTACTTCATTTCCGGGCTGTCATCGGCCGGCTTGTAGTACGGCACTTCTTCCAGCTGTTCATCGGTCAACGGGATACCGAAGCGATCACGGAATGTCTTCATCGCCTCGTATTCCATGGTCTTGACCTGGTGGGCTTCGTTGGCGGCTTCGCCATCGCCCATGCCCATTCCGTAACCCTTGACGGTATGCGCCAGGATGACGGTCGGACGACCATTGGAGTTGTTGACCGCTTCGTGGTACGCCGCGTAGACCTTGTACGGATCGTGACCACCACGGTTTAGACGCCAGATGTCGTCATCTGACATGTCCTTGACCAGATCGGCTGTCTCCGGATACTTGCCGAAGAAGTGCTCGCGCGTGTACGCGCCACCGTTAGCCTTGTAGTTCTGGTAGTCACCGTCGACGGCTTCATCCATGCGTTTTTGCAGGATGCCTTTCTTGTCCTGCTCGAACAGCGGATCCCAGAAACGGCCCCAAGTGACCTTGAGCACGTTCCAGTCGGCACCACGGAAGACGCCTTCCAGCTCATCCATGATGCGGCCGTTGCCGCGAACCGGACCGTCAAGACGCTGCAGGTTGCAGTTGATGACGAAGATCAGGTTGTCGAGGTTCTCGCGACCCGCCAGCGAGATGGCCCCCAGAGATTCCGGCTCATCACACTCGCCGTCACCCATGAAGCACCATACCTTGCGGTCGTACATGGACTTCAACTCACGCGAGTTGAGGTACTTCATGACGTGCGCTTGGTAAATCGCCTGAATCGGACCCAGCCCCATGGAAACGGTCGGGAACTGCCAGTAATCCGGCATCAGCCACGGGTGCGGGTAGGAAGACAGGCCATTGCCGTCAACTTCCTGACGGAAGCTATCCATCTGTGTTTCGGACAGACGGCCTTCCAGGAAGGAACGTGCATAGATACCCGGCGCCACATGGCCCTGGATATACAGCAGGTCGCCTTCAAAGTCCCCTTCCGGCGCACGGAAGAAGTGGTTGAAACCTACGTCATAAAGCGTCGCACTGGACATGAAACTCGAGATGTGACCGCCCAGGCCCTTATGGGCACGGTTATTGCGGATCACCTGAGCGATGGCGTTGTAACGGATAAGCGAACGGATACGACGCTCCATGAACAGGTCGCCTGGCATGCGCGCTTCGCGATGCACAGGGATACTGTTGCGATGGGGCGTGGTCACCGAGAAGGGTACCTGATGGCCATCACGACGCAGACGGTCGGCCAGGCGTGACATCAGGTACTGGGCACGATTTTCGCCCTCGCGATCCAGAACCGATTCCAAGGAGTCCAACCATTCCGTGGTTTCGATCGGATCGAGATCTTCTCTTGCCTCCAGACTCATAGACGTCTCTCCGAGTGAAGAAATTTTTTGTCAGATGTTCCGACGAAATGCTACGTCGGAACCAGTGGCGCTCTTCAGTGTGGGCGTAGCCTTCTGAGTGGGCTACATCTCCGATAAAGCGTCTGAGGCGGCATTGACCGACCGTCAGGTGCGACATGCGTTGTGCGCCAAAGCGGGGCACAAGATGCCGTCATTTGGCGTGAAAGATACCGCAAACACCCCCCCGTGCCAATTCGGAGAGCAGAGTCCTCACGCAATAATGCAGGTAATGCCTTCCCCGCCTCACCACTGGCTTGCGCCACTTTTCGGCAGGGATTCACACCCCGTTCATATAAGGCTTGTCGACCGAGCGTGTAATAAAACTACCAACATGCCCCGCCACAGCGCACTTCGTCGACCATCAGTAAAAATCTGCATCTACGATGCTGCAATGCACCATTGCGGCGCGACCACGACCTTAGCCCTGAATGTCATCCAATAACCGATCAAAATACGCCCAATCAAACGCAGGACCAGGGTCCGTCTTGCGCAACGGCGCAATCCGCGCATGCGAAGTAATCCGATCGCGCGTCAGTGCTGGGTAACGTTGCAACAGCCCTGCGACAGCGCGTGCCAAGGTGCGGTACTGCACATCGCGATACGGGTGAACCTCATCACCTTCCAGCTCGATACCAATACTGAAATCATTGAGCTCGACCCGCTCACGCTCACCGTCATGCCAATGTGAGCGACCGGCATGCCAGGCACGCCGGTCAAAAGGCACAAACTGCACTAGCCGCCCATCGCGCTGGATCAGCACATGTGCAGAGACACGCAATTGATGGATGTCGGCGAAGTAGGGATGTGCGTCGGGGTCGAGCTGATTGGTGAATAGCTGTTCGATGGCAGGCCCACCGAAACGCCCTGGCGGCAAACTGATGGAATGCAACACCAGCGCCGACACTTCTCCCTCAGGGCGGGCATTATGATTGGGCGAGGGCACGCAGCGGGCGCTCTCCAGCCAGTGCTCGGCGGTGACCGACAGGCGTGCCAACTGGCCCGACCGTGGGAAGGAAGAAAAGGGGGGCATCAAGAACTCCAGACGGGAACGGCATCGCACGTAGGGCGGGCAAGGTTGAGCAATAGCGCATATTGTCCTCGCACCAGACGAACAGTGACTGACCGCTCGCGTGGCTTTTCCTATAATGGCTCTCATTATGGCATGCTCGGCAGCTATGGGTCTGTGTCAGCGGCGTTCCGCCGCCAACAGCCCTGCTCCGGCAGCACTTTTTGCACAAGGACCCGATACGCATGCACTTCCACGACGCCCTCGCCGAAGATATC
Source organism: Cobetia sp. QF-1 (assembly GCF_002213105.1). Taxonomy (NCBI): domain Bacteria; kingdom Pseudomonadati; phylum Pseudomonadota; class Gammaproteobacteria; order Oceanospirillales; family Halomonadaceae; genus Cobetia; species Cobetia sp. QF-1. Next base: position 36,911 of record NZ_NBVS01000010.1, on the reverse strand, counting down.
CGTACCAGTGCCGCCCGCCTGCTTGCCGAAGATGTCGGCGGTGGCGATATCACTGCCGAACTGATTCCGGAGCGCCAGTGGGCCAAGGCCCGCGTCATAAGCCGTGAGCCAGCAATACTCTGCGGAGTACCGTGGGTCGATGAGCTATTTCGTCGCCTCGATTCGCGCGTCAGCCTCAAGTGGCTTGCCAGCGATGGTGACCGTATCGACGCCGATCAGCCCTTCCTTGAGCTGGAAGGCCCGGCGCGCTCACTGCTGACTGGCGAACGCGCAGCGCTCAACTTGTTGCAGACTCTGTCCGGTACTGCCACTCGCGCCAATCACTATGCGACGCTGGTAAAAGGCAGCGATGTACGCCTGCTGGATACTCGCAAAACCCTGCCCGGCATGCGGGTTTCCCAGAAATACGCCGTCAGCTGCGGGGGTGGCCACAATCACCGCATCGGTCTGTATGACGCCTTCCTGATCAAGGAAAACCACATCGCCGCCTGTGGCAGCATCGCGGCAGCCGTGCGTGAGGCACGCGACATCGCCTCTGACCTGACCTGCGAAGTGGAAGTCGAGAATTTCGAGGAGCTGGCCCAGGCGCTGGATGCCGGTGCCGACGTCATCATGCTGGATAACTTCGATAACGCGCAGCTGATCGAAGCCGTCGCCCGCAACAAGGCACATGCCACGCCGGCAGTGCTGGAGGCGTCAGGCAACGTCAACGAGACTACTTTGCCCGGCATCGCTGCCACCGGCGTGGACTGCATCTCAATAGGCGCGCTGACCAAGGATGTAACCGCCATCGATCTGTCGATGCGTGTCTACACTGTCGAAACCCGCTAGCCAACCGGCAGGCTCTGCCTCCTTGAGGGGGCATCCTGCTTGCCATGCCGCCAGGGAGGCGCCCATGTCCCCTTTTTCTCCCGTCACGCCTCCACCTGCCAGTACCTCCAAAGCACGCAGAGGCTGGAAGACAGCTCGCTGGAGTCTTTACGCACCGATTTACGATCAGGTAGCAGCGCGCGCACTGAAGTCGGCACGCCGTGAGGCACTTGCCACACTGGACCTCAAGGCCGGCACGCGCGTACTGCTACTTGGGGCAGGTACGGGGCTCGATCTGCCCTTCCTACCGCGCGATATCGAACTTGAAGTCATCGATGCCTCTCCCGCCATGCTGCGCCGTTGCCGTGAACGTGCCGAGACGCTGGGCTTTGATGCCAACGTAAAACAGGGCGACGCCATGGCACTCGATTTCCCTGACGGTTACTTCGATGTAGTGATCGCCCACCTGATCATTGCCGTGGTACCTGAACCACAGGCTGCCCTTAATGAGGCGTTGCGCGTGCTGGCCCACGATGGGGAACTGTCACTGCTCGACAAGGGCTTGCGCGGTCAGCAGCCGGCCGGTGTGATCCGGCGGCTGCTCAACCCACTGGCACGGCTGATCGCCACCAACCTCAGCGTACCATTGGACAGCCTGCTGCAAGAGCATGCCGTAAAGCGACTGGGTGATCGTGACCTGGGCCCCGGTGGGCTGTTGCGTCATATGCACCTGCGCAAGATCTGATCCGCATCGCCTTCACCCTTGTTTTACCTGTCTCCCGACATCATGCCTTGCAGAGTGTCAGGACATTTCTACTGTCACGTAAAGCTTCCCGCTTTGTGAAGGAGGATGCATGCAAATCGATCTCACCGGACGTAGTGCCATCATCAGTGGCTCCACCGCGGGTATCGGCTACGCCATTGCCTCGGGCCTTGCCCATGCAGGCGCCAGCGTCACTCTCACTGGCCGCCAGCAATCACGGGTTGATGAGGCCGTGGCTAGTCTTCGACGAGAGCTGCCAGATAGCAGAGTACAGGGCGTAGCGGCAGATCTTGGTACTCGCGAGGGCTGCGACACGCTGATTCGCGCCGTGCCGGACACCGACATTTTGATCAACAATGTCGGTGTCTTTGCGCCACAGGACTTCTTCGAGACGGATGACGACACCTGGGAGCAATTCTTTCAGGTCAACGTGATGTCAGGCGTGCGCTTGTCGCGCCATTACGCTCGCGGCATGAAAGAGCGCAATTGGGGCCGTATCCAGTTTCTCTCCAGCGAATCCGCGCTCAACATTCCCAGTGAAATGGTCCACTACGGCATGACCAAGTCTGCCGTACAGTCCGTCTCTCGAGGCCTGGCCAAGGTCCTGGCCGGAACCAATGTCACCGTCAATGCTATCTTGCCGGGGCCGACACGCTCCGAAGGTGTGGTGGAAATGCTCAGGAAGAGTGCCGAGGAGCAAGGCAGCACGCTCGAAGAGGTTGAGGCCAACTTCGTCAGGCAAACCCGTCCGTCCTCCATCATTCAGCGCATTGCGACAACGGAGGAAGTGGCCAGCATGAGTGTCTATGCCGCCTCTGAGCAGGCCAGTGCCACTACGGGCGCTGCATTGCGTGTGGAAGGCGGTATCGTCGATACCATGGCCTGACACCCGCCACATTCATCACGCCATAGCTATCACGTCATAGCCATCATGCCGGTGATCCTGCGCCCAGATGACTGACGCAAAGCGCCCCCAGCGAGCGATCGCTGAGGGCGCTTTCTTGTCACGAACTTGCACTCACTCGTCGAGACGCTTCTCGAAACGCTCACGCTTGAGGCAGATTCCATTACGCTTGACGTGCTCCAGCCCTAAACTCTCCCAGCCACGGCGCACCAGTCCTGGTGATAGCATCAGACTGGCTTCAAGACTCACCACGCGCACACTACGTCGACGCAAGTCACTCTCGGCAGCAGCAAGCAATTGTGAGCCGATACCCTGTCCCGTCAGGCCTGGATAGACATATAGCATCTCGATGCGTGCCAACGGCCACTCGGGGGCGTACTCGCAAAAGCCGATGCAACGACCATCACGCTCAGCCACCAATACCTCGAAGCGGTGCTGACGTGCAGCCCAGCGCTCTGCATCACGCGGTACACGTCCTGCCCACTGTTCACGCTGTGCCAGATCATAAAAGCCTGCTGCCCCCTGCATGACAGCCTGATAAAACACCTCGGCCTGATCTGCCGCATGCTGGGTGCACGCCGGCACGATACTGATGCGAACGTCCTGTACTTCGCTGCTATCTGTCTGACTGTGCAATCGTTCGTCCCCCTTATGCCCTCCCGAAAGAAAGCCTGCCAATGTCCCTGCAAGCCAATGCTATTGACTCAACCGCTGAAGGATATCTCATCAAATCTACTAGCCTGCGGATGGTCACCGGTAACCATGTTCGGCTCGCGCACTAGCTGCCATGTCTGAAAGTCGGCAGCGGCGGCGGCGTCCAGCTCAGCGACGACATCGGACAGGAATAGAATCTCGGCACCCGGTATCCCGAGTTGACCAGCAATGCGGCGATAACTATCGGCTTCCTGCTTGGGACCAGTAATGGTATCGAAGTAGCCAGCAAACCACGGTGTCAGGTCTCCCGCATCAGAATGACCGAACAACAGCTTCTGCGCCTGAATAGAGCCTGAAGAGTAGACATACAAGGACAGTCCGCGTTCCTTCCAATCGCGAAGCCCCTTCACCGCATCAGGATAGACATGTCCCGTGAAGTCACCAGCCTCATAGCCCCGCGCCCACACCATCCCCTGTAGAGCCTTGAGCGGCGTGGCCTTGCGGTCCGCGTCAATCCAGCCTTCCAGGATAGCGATCACGCCTTCGACACTGGCCTCGGGTGCTTCGGCCAGCGCGCGGGTGGCGGCGATCTGCTCCGCCACGTCGGCACGTTCGGCATTCTCGCGCAGGAAATCGCCAAGATGCTGGCGTGCATAAGGGAACAACACCTGATGCACGAAGCGGATCGAGCCGGTAGTGCCCTCGATATCGGTGACGATGGCGCGAATCATGCGGACTCCTCGGAATGTGGGGCTGCTGTCTGGGTGAAGTGCTCAGCCAATGACTCGTGACGCGGAAAACGGCTCGCGATGTCACTGGAGGTAAAGTTGGCGACCCAGCCTTCTGGATTGGTGAACAGGCGGATGGCGGTGAAATCCGGCGTCGGCCCCATATCAAACCAATGCGGTGTACCTGCCGGTACCGCAATCAGATCATTCTGCTCACAGCCGACCGCGAAGACGCGCTCACCCAGATGCAAATAGAAGATGCCGCTGCCGCGTACGAAAAAGCGTACTTCGTGCTCAGCATGACGATGCTCATCGAGAAACTTGCCGCGCAAGGCCGCCCGCTCAGGATGATCAGGCGTCAAGCCGATCACGTCAGCAGTAACGAAACCGTTCTCGGCCTTGAGGCGTGCCACATCATCGGCATAGGCCGCCAGCACCTGGGTCTGATCGGTCGGGTCACTCATCTCACAGCCCGCCGTCCAACGCTCGAAGCGAATACCCTCGGCTTCAAGCTCACGGGCGATCTGCGCACCATCGGTGGTGAGCAACTGCGGACGCGAGGCGTCCTGTTCGGCGTAGATCGCTAGAAAGCTCATCGCTGTCTCCTCAGTTCCAGTTCACAGCCCATCAGGAAATCGAGTGCTTCGATATGACGGCGGCAGGCAGTCATGCTGCTGGCCCAGGTGTAGAGGCCATGGCCACGGATCAGGTAGCCGTGAAGATTGGCATCCACTTGCAGCCGTGCCCGAACATCAAGCGCCAGCGCCGCGATGTCCTGAGTATTGTCGAATATTGCCAGACGTACCGGTGTCTCGTGGCTTTTGACACCCTCCAGCGCCTTGTTGAGTTCAAAACCCTCAAGACTCAGCGTATCGCCGACGTGACACAGCGACAGCACCGTGGCCGCACGGGAGTGGGTATGCAGAATCGCGTGAGCCTCAGGCAGGTCTTCATACAGCTGACCATGCAGACGCGCCTCATCAGAGGCCTTGCGGGAGGTGCCCAGCAACCTGACGGCGAAATCGCTGACCAGGACATCAGCTGTCGTCAAACGGCCCTTGTGGCAGCCCGAGGCGGTCACTGCCATCAAGGTGTCGCTCAGACGACAAGAGAAATTACCACCGGTCGCGGGTACCTGGCTTGCGGCGTCCAGCGCTCGCCCAGCCTCAATCAACTGCTGGCTCGCCTGCGCAAGACGGTCCAGGTCCAACATCGACTGTACGCCCGAAGAAGTGGCGGCAATGGTGATAGGGTCTGACATGATGAAAGTGGCCCTCAAGAGTCCCGTGGGGCAATCAGCCCATACGTCAGCATCACGATGCAGCGCTGCGAGGCGATGCTCTCGCGGCAGACTACACAAGCCGGCAAGGCGAGACCAGTCATGGCGCGCGGCAATCATGGGATGAGGCCGTCATGGCGCAAGACATGCCGCGCGCTACCGAGCGTGGCATCATGGCGTCTACGACTCTTTTTTTGCGCTGCTTTTCTTGTTTTCTATCGAGTGCGCTTTTCTCACGCCCATTGTCGACGACTTATCATGACTCCCTCAGATCACATGGATCACTCCCCAGTACCAGACGCGACTGGCGAGGCTACTGCGCTGGCACGTCGGTTGCCGCGGCTTCCCGTGCATTTACGCGAACAAGCAGCCGCCCTGAGCGAACAGGCCATGCAGCCGGTGGGTATCATCGAGAGCTGCTATCCGGACAAGTTCGGCATTCCCCGTCAGCCGGGATTGGCACGTCATGCCACCGCCATCCTGCATCTACTGCCGCCCTTCGATGACCCGGATTGCGTACGCGACATTGAGGGGTTCAGCCATCTATGGATCCACTTCCTGTTTCACGCAAGCCCTACCCGCTGGACGCCGCTGATCCGACCACCACGCCTTGGCGGAAACGCACGTACCGGCGTGTTTGCGTCACGCAGCACGCACCGCCCTAATCGTCTGGGTCAGTCTGTCGTTGAGCTGGCCGGCGTCGAAACCGGGGCACGCAAGAGCGGGGCTAGCTCGAGCGACAATGGCGTGCGTTTGCTGCTACGCGGACATGATCTGCTCGATGGCACGCCAGTCATGGATATCAAGCCGTATCTGCCGTGGGTCGATGCTGTTCCCGATGCCCAAGCCGGTTATGCACCGGCAGCGCCTGCTCGTCATGCAGTCGTCTTCAGCACAGCCGCCACCGAGACACTCCAGCAGCGGGCCGATCACGCCACCCTGCGCGCATTGATCGAGGAAGTACTCGCACAGGACCCACGCCCGGCTTATCACGCTGCCAAGCCAGCCGATGGTCAGCGTCAGTATGGCGTACGTCTGGTGGATGTAGATGTACGCTTTACTGCGCTCACTCAGCCGGACGACCAATTGTTCATGCAGGTCCAATCCATCGTCACTGCGTAACGCTTCCTATCGATCACTCTCATCAACACCACCGCTTGAGCAGATGAACGCAACGGCATATTCCTCTGAACTACATCAGGCAAGACGAATTGCGGGATGGCAGATAACCTCGCTGACTGCCCATACTGGGCAGGTATGTCGACTACTTGCTGTTTATCCGCCATCTCTCGGGAGTCTGCCGTATGAGCGTCCGCCTACTAGCCTTCGCCGCCAGTACCCGCAAGTCCTCTGTCAATCGCCGCCTGATCACCCGTCTGGCGCATCTGGCCGGTGAATCAGGTGCCGAGATTACTCTGCTCGACCTCAACGATTTCCCGATGCCACTCTACGATGGTGATAGCGAAGAGGTCAGCGGCCGGCCTGCCAGCGCTGATCACCTACAAGCGCTGTTCGCCAGTCATCAAGGGCTACTGCTGGCGACACCGGAATACAACGGCTTCTTTAGCCCGCTGCTCAAGAACACCTTCGATTGGCTATCGCGTCCCGCGACTGATGGTCAGAGCGGCATGGATGCACTGCGCGGCATGCCGGTCGGCATCGTCTCCGCTTCACCGGGGGCCATGGGTGGCATGCGCGCCCTGCCCTTCGTACGCCTGTACCTGAACAATCTCGGCATGCTGGTCACGCCACAGCAGATCGCAGTGTCACGTGCGGGGAGCGCCTTCCGCGAGGATGGCAGTCTGGATGACGAAGGTCAGGACCACGCGCTGGCGAGCGTCGCGCGGCAGGTAATCGAACTGGCAAGCCTGCGCTCTTCGTAAGCGACGTTTTTGACAACATCATTCTGGCCCCTGCCCCATCAACAACAACGCCCCCTCTACCAATGGCAGAGGGGGCGTTTTTTCATGCACTTTACAGCGTGACGACGAATCGTCAGGCCGCCATCACGCAGTGAAGTCGATACCGATACGGCGACCGACTTCTTCATAGGCTTCGATCACGCCACCCAGCCCCTGACGGAAGCGGTCCTTGTCGAGCTTCTCGCGCGTCTCGGCATCCCACAGACGGCAACCGTCCGGTGAGAATTCATCACCCAACACGACTTCGCCATTGAAGACACCGAATTCCAGCTTGTAATCGACCAGCAGCATGCCGCCGTCGAGAAACAGCTTCTTGAGAATGTCGTTGACCTGGAAGGTCAGTTCCTTGGCGCGCGCCAGGTGCGCAGGCTCTGCCCAGCCGAAGGTCTCGACCAGCGATTCATTGATCAGCGGGTCACCCATCGCATCGTTCTTGAGGAACAACTCAAAGGTCGGCGGTGTGAGCTCGAGACCTTCTTCGATGCCTAGACGACGTACCAGCGAACCCGCGGAAATGTTACGCACCACACATTCCACCGGCATCATGTCGAGGCGCTTGACTAGACATTCGTTATCGCTGACCAGACGCTCGAAGTGAGTCGGGATACCGGCCGCCTTGAGCTTCTGCATGATGAAGGCATTGAACTTGTTGTTCACCATGCCCTTGCGCGCCAGCTGCTCGATACGCTTGCCGTCGAAGGCGCTGGTATCGTCGCGGAATTCCAGCAGCAGCAGATCCGGGTCGTCAGTAACGAAGACAGACTTGGCCTTGCCGGCGTAGAGCGCTTCACGCTTTTCCATGAGGTTCCCCCTGATGACGCACACAGCGTCGAGTGTTTAGGCGGTCGAAATTGGCTCGATCACGCTTGAATCTTTGATAGCCACGTCGTTGGCCGAATGAAAGACCCACCACATGACGGAATACGTTGAGAGCTGTCCGTCTGGTCAGCTAGTCCTGAATCACAAACGCCCGATCGCAGAGCGACCGGGCGTTTGTGATTCAGGCAATGGCCTGCCAACCAAAGCCGCTGTCCTGCGCGGCGATGATCAGGCGGCTATCGTCACCCTCAAGCCAAGGCGCAAGCGCCTCACGGGCGAGTGACGGATGATTATTGTGCTCTGACAGATGTGACGCTACCAGTCGTTGCAGACGTGCCAACCCAAGATATGGCAAGGCAGCACAGGCCTGTGCATTAGCCAGATGCCCAAAACGCCCGCCAACACGCCGCTTGAGACTAGGCGGATACGGGCCCTTCGCCAGCATCTGCGGATCGTGATTGAACTCCAGCACCAAGGCATCGCAATCCGAAAAGCACTGCAACACATGCTCACTGACATGACCAAGGTCCGTCAGCACACCCAGTCGACGCGCCGTTGTCTCACCACGTCGACTGAACACGAATTGCACTGGCTCACGTGCGTCGTGTGGCACGGTGACCGGCAGAATCTCGAGATCCTTGATCGCGAATTCCAGCTGAGGTGTGATCAGGTGACGAGTCGGCAATATCCCAAGCTTCTTCGCACGTCCAGCAAGCCAGGTGCCCACCGTCAGATGCACAGGAATTTTATGTCGACGCGCCAACGGGCCAACCCCACTCAAGTGATCACCGTGCTCATGCGTCACCAATACGGCGTCCAGCTGAGAAGGATGCACTCCAAGGCGCGCCAGACGTGCCTCGGTATCCTTGAGCGTAAAGCCGCAATCGACCAGCACCAGCGCCTCACGCGTTCTTATCAACGTGCCGTTGCCCTTGCTGCCACTGCCAAGCGATGCCATCGCCATTACGCCCTGACGCCCCTCAACCAGCAGGCCAGAGGCTATTGCACCGCCCTCGGGTGCGGGAAAGAGGGACTGAAACGACGCGACCGCCTCATCCGACGAAACGTCAGATGAGGCGGCGCAAGGCGTATCAAGCAGCATGCTCAGCGCAGTGTCGACGCCACGGCGTCGAGCAACTCGCGCGCCAGTGCCGGCGAGGTATCTTCACCGTCGGCACGATGTGCAGTGACCAACGTGTGATCATCTTCGCCACGCAGTGTCAGCACCATCGGCAACGGATCACCGTCACCACCGATACCCAGCCAGCCACCGTCACGATCTTCGCGCGGAATATAATCGACCATGAATTCACCTTTGGAGCGATTCTGATCGGTCAGCTTCTGGTATTCGGTATTGAAGTTCTTCTGCAGCTGATACAGCAGCTCAGCCCAGCTGCGCTCGGTATCCAGTGCCAGATCGACCTGCCAAGTGCCATCACGGCCTTCAAGGCGTACACGGTCATCACGGCTCAGCGACTGCGCTGCCAGCGATACACCACTGTCAGAAGAAGAGGCAGACAGATAGCCGCGCAGGGCATTCAGACAGCTACCGGACACACCGGCACCTTGCTGACAGCGCACTTCAGAAGCGTCGGAACGCAAGCCTTGGCTGACACTGATCACGCCTTGACTGGTCGTGATCTCGCCTTTGCCGGCATCGATATTCTGCACGTCGAGACCCTGGTCACGCGCAAAGGATTGCAGTCGTGTCCAGACAGCTGCCGGCGCAGCGTTCACTGCCAGCCAGCGGGCATCACCGCTCTGACGCAGAGCGACGAATTCACGTTCGCCCTGCTCACTGGTCGCCAGCGGCTGAGGGCGCGGTGCCTCAAAATCTTCGCTGGCAAGGAAGTCACTGCTGGCCTGCGGCACCGGCATGGAATCCTGGTAATCCGCTGCATTACGGGTCGCCGGCAGCTCGAGCGGCGGCGCAATGCTCGCATCCCCATATTCGCTGTTACGGTCGTAGTAATAGCCATCACTGGAGCAGCCCGCCACCGCAAGTGCGGTCAACAGGGCCAGTGGCACAATACGCTGACTCATTGGTTAAGCACCTTGGCCAATTGCAGCGCCTCATCAACCGTGGAGTGATACTGATCGGACAACCAGGTCATCGGCAGACGCATGCCAGCTTCCGGTGCGATCCCCATGCGATGCATGGCGTATTTGACCGGAATCGGATTGGATTCGACACCCAGCGCGGAGTGCAGCGGCATCAAGCGCGTGTTGATCTGATGGGCACGCTCTGCATCGCCGGCAACCGCAGCAGTACACATGTCGTGCATCAGGCGTGGCGCGACGTTGGCCGTCACGGAAATATCGCCATGCCCGCCCATCAGGATGAAGTCACAGGCTGTCGCGTCATCGCCGGAGTAAAGCGCAAAGTCAGTATCCTTGAGACGATCGATCAGCTCCTGACCACGCTCCAGATTACCGGTGGCGTCCTTGAGGCCGACAATGTTGTCGAGCTCAGCAAGACGGAAGACCGTCTCGTTGTAGATATCGGAGCAAGTCCGGCCCGGCACGTTGTAGAGAATAACCGGAATACCGGCCTGCTCTGCGACGGCCTTGAAGTGCTGATACAGCCCTTCCTGGGTCGGCTTGTTGTAGTACGGCGCGACAGACAGGCAGTAATCAGCGCCGACTTCCTTGGCGTAGCGTGCCAGCTCAACCGCTTCAGAGGTGGCGTTGGCACCCGTACCGGCAATGACCGGAATCTTGCCAGCAACCGTCTCGACCACGCAGCGAATCACATCGAAATGCTCCGCAAAAGACATGGTGGTGGGCTCGCCGGTGGTACCGGCAGCCACAATGGCATCGGTGCCGTTATCGAGGTGAAAACCGACCAGCTGGCGCAGGGCGTCCCAGTCGATCTCGCCGGTGGCTTTCATCGGGGTCGCCAGTGCGACAATGCTACCTGTGATCATCCCTCGATCTCTCCTCTGGTGCCTGATGCGCCAGCCGCTCTTTCTACCTTCTGGACGAGGGCAGACAAGAGCCAAACTCTGGCATAAGTGGTAAACGCAAGACCATGAATGCGTGAGCACGACATCACGCGAACCGTATCAATGATGTCGATGTTACAAAGACCATCGAAGCCTGTACAGGCGCCATCTGCACAGGTTCATGCCAACAAGGGGCAATCGCTGTGATCGATGGCTTGCGTACGGGGCTGTAGCACGCACCGTAACGCGGACTTTGACAAGCTGCGACACCCTGCGTGTAATGCAGGACAGGGCACGAAAAACTCGCGCGACGGCCCGTTTCTCGCCCGCGTGTTTCGACCCGCCCCGTTTTTAGCCATCCTTCCTTCTGCCACCCGCTTTCACGCGTGGCACCTTTTCTGCCAGGAGAACACGATGAGCGTCAGCGTCGGTCAGCCAATCCCCGATTTCACCTCTCAAGCCACCAGCGATACCGTGGTCACGCCCGAAAGCCTCAAGGGCAAGCAAGCCGTCATCTATTTTTATCCGAAGGATCACACCCCGGGCTGCACCACCGAAGGCGGTGACTTCCGCGACCATCTGCAAGCGTTTGAAGCCACCAACACCATCATCTTCGGCGTTTCTCGCGACAGCTTGCGCACCCACGAGAACTTCCGTGAGAAGCAAGGCTATCCGTTCGAGCTGATCAGCGATCCGGACGAAGTGCTGTGCGGCGTCTTTGACGTCATTCATCTCAAAAAATTCATGGGCAAGGAGAGCATGGGCGTCGTGCGCTCCACTTTCCTGATCGATGCTGATGGCAATCTGGCACGCGAATGGCGCGGAGTTAAGGTCAAGGGCCACGTCGAGGAAGTGCTGGAAGCGGCTCGCGAATTGAACTCAGCAGCGTGAGACTTCGTGCTGGCGCTTGATGCACCGAACCCGAAAATGAACAAAAAAAGCCCCGCCAGATGGCGGGGCTTTTTTCATCTTCAAAGGTCACATCAGACCATGTTCTCCTCGGCACGCGCTCGGCGTGGCCAGGCATACAGCAATGACTTCATCAGGGTTGCCAGCGGGATGGCGAAGAACACGCCCCAAAAGCCCCAAATGCCCCCGAAGAACAGCACGGCGAGAATGATCGCTACCGGGTGCAGGTTGACTGCCTCGGAAAACAGCAACGGTACCAGCACGTTGCCATCCAGTGCCTGGATAATGCCGTAGGCCACCATCACGTACATGAAGGTATCGCCCAACCCGAAATGGAAACCTGCGACGGCTGCGACCGGCAGCGTTGCGCCTGCCGCGCCGATATAAGGGATCAGCACCGAGAAGCCGACCACGATCGCCAGCAACGCCGAGTACGGCAGCCCGAACACCACGAAAGTGACATAGCTGATACCGCCGACAATGACGATCTCGATCACCTTGCCGCGCACGAAGTTGGCAATCTGGTCATCCATCTCGTTCCAGACGCGACTCATCAGCAGGCGCTTGTTCGGCAGCAATGCCAGCGTGAAGTCCACTAGCCGTTCGCGGTCCTTGAGCATGAAGAACACCAGAATCGGCACCAGCACCAGATAGATGATCACGCCCATCAGATTGCCCAACGACGCTAGTGACAACGAGACGGCACGCTGACCGAATTGCGTCAACTCGCGTCCAGCGGCCCCAATCCACTGCTGAACCTGCTCTGGCGTAATCAATCCCGGGAAGCGCGTTTGCAGCTCACCCAGCCAACGCTGGCTGGAAGCAAACATGCCGGGTATCTCTTGAATCAGGTTGGCTAACTGGTGCCAGACCAGCGGCAACAAAATCAACGCGCTAGCCAGCATGATGCCCATGAAAACCAGTGTCATCAGGCTAACGGCGGCCAAGCGCGGCAGGCCGCGGCGCTCCAGCCAGCTAACACCGCTTTGTAGCAAGAAGGCTACGACCAGCGCAGTGAAAAAAGGCGCCAGCATACTGCCCAGCAAGATGACGGCGGCAAAAACCAGCACTAGCACCAGAAACAGGACCACCGCCTCCTCATCGGAGAAATAACGCTCGATCCAGCCGCGCAACAGGGTCTTCATGGTCATGATGGGGTTTCCTCGGACTGCACGGCGATCAGAAAACGATAGTCACCGCTCGCGGTTTCCTCGCGAGAGATGAGCGCATGATCACTCAGCGCGAGATAAGCCGGAATATCCCCCCAGGCACCGGCGTCGCTGGCCAATACTTCAAGCTGCTCGCCAGCAGCCATGCTGGCCAGCGTGAGCTTGGTGCGCAGCAGCGGCAGCGGGCAATGAAGACCGCGAGCATCGAGCTGTTGAACGTCGGTACCTGATTTTGGGTCTATCATCGGATTCGCAGTCTCAGCGGTAGGTCGTTCGGATGCCATCTGCCCTTCCGTTATCGTTGTGATGTTCTGCTACGTGCCATGAAGACCGTAGCTTGAAAACGCCCCGATTTAAGGGCACCTTGCCTGACAAAGCAACTTTCCGCCCCATCAGCTAATAACAGCGGGGTTGCCAATGCCAGTCTGGCCCACGTGCTTATGCCCGAGCGGCTTGCGCATTGCGCCTTATTCAAGAGGATTGCCTGCATGTCGTTGCTATCCCATCTGAGACGCTCCACATCATCACAGGCGATCATACGCCCCTCGAGCATGCGTTTACCGAGCATCCTGCTCGGCATTCTTCTCCTCAGCACACCTGCTGTAAGCGTATCGGCTGCCGCCCAGAATGACTATGGCTTACCGGACTTGGGCAGCGCCAGCGGCGGTATTTCCAACAACGATGAATATCGTATCGGGCGTGCCTGGCTGCGCCAATTCCGCGCCCATGTCCGCGAGTGGGGTGATCCCATCACACTGGATTGGATTGGCGGGCTAGTCCGCCAACTAGCCCCGTGGAGCGAGCTGGATGATCGCAACTTCATCATCACACTGGTCGCCAGCAGTCAGCTCAACGCCTTCGCCGTGCCCGGTGGAGTCGTCGGCGTAAACACCGGCCTGTTCGCCTTTGCGCCAGACCGCGACGCCTTTGCTTCAGTGCTCGCTCACGAGCTTGGCCACCTTTCCCAGCACCATTTCGCGCGCAATATGGAGCGCCAAGCCGAAACTCGCCTGCCGACACTAGCAGGCTTCCTTGCCGGCATGGTGATCGCCGCTGGCGGCGGTGGTTCCGCCGGCATTGCGGCCATGGCGGGCACACAGGCTGCCGCCATTTCCGATCAACTGGCCTACTCACGGCGCTTCGAGCAAGAGGCCGATCGCGTGGGCATTGAAGCGATGTCACGCGCGGGCTTCGATCCAAAAGCCATGCCGCGCATGTTCCGCGCCATGCAGCGTATGGCTAGCCTACAGGGCAACGATGCTCCGGAGTTCCTGCTGACTCACCCCGTGACAGAAGCGCGCATCGGTGACAGCCAGGCCCGTGCTGACAAATTGAAGACCGCAACGCCTAATCCGCTGGCCACGCTGTCCTATTCACTCGTACGGGCTCGTGCATTGCTGGCGCTCAACCTTCGCCAACCGGAGCAGGGGCTGATCACACTGCGCGGAGACTCTCCAGACCCTGACGCCATTGCCTATTATCAGGCGCTGGCGTTGGCTGAGAATAACGAGACCGACAAGTCACTGGCCGCACTGGACCGCCTGCATGACAAGCATCCTGATCTCACGTTGATCAGCGCAAGCGCCGTCGAAGTCGCGCGTGATGCGCGCCGCTATGATGAGGCCACCCAACGTGCCAAGCGTCTGCTGCGCCTGCAACCAGACTACCTCCCGACACGCCTGGCGCTGGCTGAAGTCGCACTACAGCAAGACCCTGCTGCCGCTCGCCAACAACTCGAGGATATCCTGCGAGAACACTCAAGTGACCCCGCGGTCTGGAGTCTTGCCTCGGAGGCCAGTGGTCGTAGCGGACACAAGGCCGAGGCCTTCCTCTACCGTGCAGAATTCGATCAGCTGGAGGGTCGCATGGACCGCGCCTTCGCACAGCTGAAGCTGGCTGACGAGGCCGCACGTAAAGATGGCGACTTCAGTATGGCCAACCGCATCAGCGCGCGTCGCGAAGACTTCAAAGGCTATCGCAACGCCATCGATGAATTTTGATCCGTTGTGACTGAAGGCGCCAGACGGCGCGCATGACACACGTAAAGTACCGCACGAAAAACCGCCGCCCCGAGAAATCGGGAGCGGCGGTTTTTTCATGTCCAACTCAGCCATTCCTGGTGCCATCACATCAGGAAATGGCCAGACATCAGCGGTTGAATTCCAACATGCGCGTCAACGGTTTCAAGGCGCGCATACGCAGGCCATCGTCCACAAAGACCTCCTCGGGATTAACCTGAGCCGGATCACGCCGTAGCACGGCCGCCAGATTCTCCAGTCCGTTCATCGCCATCCATGGGCAGTGCGCACAGCTCTTGCAGGTCGCGCCATTACCTGCGGTCGGCGCTTCAAACAACTGCTTGTCCGGCGCTGTCTGCTGCATCTTGAAGAAGATACCGCGATCAGTGGCGACGATCATCTGCCGATGAGGCAATTCCACCGCCGCCTTGATCAGCTGTGAAGTAGAGCCCACCACATCGGCTAACTCCACCACCGCCTGCGGGGATTCCGGGTGCACCAGCACGGCGGCGTCCGGGTAGACCTTGAGAAGGTCCGTGATTCCCTGAGCACGGAACTCGTCGTGCACGATGCAAGCGCCGTCCCACAGCAGCATGTCAGCGCCGGTCTGTTTCTGAACGTAGCCACCCAGGTGCTTGTCCGGCGCCCAGATGATCTTCTCACCCCTGGCGTGCAGGTGCTCGATGACATCAACAGCAATCGAGGAAGTCACTACCCAGTCTGCACGCGCTTTCACGGCAGCCGAAGTATTGGCGTAGACCACCACGGTACGCTCTGGATGGGCGTCACAGAAAGCCGCAAATTCGTCTTCAGGACAGCCGAGGTCCAGCGAGCAAGTCGCCTCAAGCGTCGGCATCAGAACACGCTTCTCTGGCGACAGGATCTTGGAGGTCTCGCCCATGAAGCGCACCCCTGCGACGATCAGCGTCGACGCCTCGTGGCGGGCACCAAAGCGAGCCATCTCGAGGGAATCGGCGACACAGCCACCGGTTTCCTCGGCGAGCTGCTGGATGGCGTCATCGCAGTAGTAATGTGCGACCAACGCAGCGTCCCGCTCGATCAGCAGCTGCTTGATCTCTTTTATCAAGGCTGCATCTTCTGCTGCAGGGCGGGTCGGGCAGTATGCGCGGGCCAGATGCTCACGCACCTGCTCACGGACGGCATTGTGGGCCTCACGACCCGGCGTGGCGTATGTCAGGCTATTCATATCTCTCTCACCTGCTCACAGAGGCTCCCCCTGTGCTGAGTGGGTCAGGACTCGGCCTCGGACGCGAACGGCCCGTGGTGGCCCTGCCTGCGCAGCAGCTGGGCTCCCCAAGCTGCCGCATATGCCTTGGGCGTCTATCGCCCGCAGCGTTGCCCGCATGTCACGGACTCTACAAGGATACTCCTGCACACTCCCCTCTCCAACTGCGAGAGCCGCAAGTACGCATCCCTTGAGACGACACACGTTTTCCTTGGCACAACAAAAATTGCCCCGCGCCAATAAAGGCACGGGGCAAGATCTGGTGGGTCGTGAGGGATTCGAACCTTCGACCAATTGGTTAAAAGCCAACTGCTCTACCACTGAGCTAACGACCCAAAACTGGGTGGCGGATGGTGGGTCGTGAGGGATTCGAACCTTCGACCAATTGGTTAAAAGCCAACTGCTCTACCACTGAGCTAACGACCCGCCGCCGGGTGCTTTGCAAGAGACCATTTTCAAAAAATGGTGGGTCGTGAGGGATTCGAACCTTCGACCAATTGGTTAAAAGCCAACTGCTCTACCACTGAGCTAACGACCCTTGCGAAGCGGGGCGTAAGATACCGCCATTCCCGTGATGACGCAAGCCTTTCGCGAAAAAACTTCAAGCAAATGACCAGCTTGACCACGACTGACCGACGACTCACTCCCCCGCCCTTGGTATCTTTGGATACACGCAAGCCCGCGACAGGCGCGGGCTTGCGTGGCATTGCGACATTCCAGCTCGGGCTTGAAGGGCCACGAGCAGAGCCAGTCGTGACTGCGGACGTGAAACGCCTATCAGCGCGGCTTGCGCGTACGCTGCGGTGGCTTCTTCATCGCGCGCACCGGACGACGCTTCTGCTTGTCGCGACTCCAGCGGTTCTGCTCATCCGGCGTCAATGCTGGCGCCTTGCGATGCTCAAGACCCGATAGGGTCGACAGTTCGTCGATCTCGCTCTGTTCCAGCTCCACCCACTCGCCAGCACGTGCGCGCTTGTCGAGGAAGATGGTGCCGTAGCGCACGCGCTTCAGACGGCTGACGGTCAGGCCCTGGGAGTCCCACAGACGGCGAACCTCACGATTGCGCCCTTCCATGATGACGACGTGGAACCAGCTATTGATGCCTTCGCCACCAAATTCCTGCACATCGGTGAAGCGTGCAGGTCCATCTTCCAGCATCACGCCGCTGACCATATTGACGACGTGCTCGCGCTTGACCTCACCCATGACACGTACGGCGTACTCACGCTCGACCTGCGTCGACGGGTGCATCAGGCGGTTGGCCAGTTCACCATCAGTGGTGAACAACAGCAGACCACTGGTATTGATATCGAGGCGGCCGATGGCGATCCAGCGCTCACCCTTCAATCGCGGCAAACGCTCGAAGACCGTACGACGACCTTCAGGGTCCTTGCGCGTGCACAGCTCACCTTCCGGCTTGTTGTACATGATGACGCGACGCGCACTTTCCTCAGCACCCTTGAGGTTCTGCGGGCGATCATCGAGGCTGACCTGATGGTTCGGCCCGATGCGATCACCCAGCTGGGCAACCTTGCCATTGACCTTGACGCGACCAGCACTGATCGCCGCTTCCATCTCACGTCGCGAGCCGAGACCGGAGCGTGCCAGCACCTTCTGTACCTTCTCGTCCTCAAGCAGCTTGTCCCCCTTGGCCTGCGGCGGCAACGGACGCAGCTCAGGCGCTTCTGCCACCGGCTTCTTGCCGACGTTGGCCTTGCTGCCGCGCGTGGACTTGCCCGTGTCACGTGACGGGCGAGCCGGCGCCTGTTCAGCACCTTCAGCAGCCTTGCTTGCAGCCGCTTTCGCGGTCGCGACCTTACCTGTAGCTGCTTTGCCTGTCCCCGTTTTGCCTGCAGCAACCTTGCCTGCTCCAGACTTGCCAGCAGCATCCTTGCCGGAACGGAACTTGCCTGCGGCATCTTTGGTACCAGCGGGCTTGCCGTTGCTCGGCTTGCTGGCTGCCGGACGAGAGGTCTTGCGCTTGTCGGAATCTGTCTTGCTCATGACATGAACCATTTCATCAATAGGAGTTTCGCTTACGCAGGGTCGTCATCATCGACGGTCCCGGCAGTGGAGGAGTCGTGCGGCTGCGTCTCCGCAGCGTCATCATCCTCGTCTACACCGCGCAAACGTTGGCTGAGGCGCGCTTCGAGTGTGGCGAAGTCGAGACCCAAGCCTGTGGACGCCATCCCGGCGTGGTCTTCTTCCGCCTGCGTAGCGGAGGGTGTTGCAGCCGAGGGAAGCGAAGAGGCTTCAGGCACGCTTTCCAGCGCACGTATCCTGAGCGCCTCTTCAAGCTGCTCGGCAGTCACTTCCGGCGGCTGCCAATCATCAGGCACCGCCGCGGCCGTCGCGTCACCAGAGTATGTGGGAGTCTCCTCACCACCCTCATCCGGTTCCGCCACGGTGTCGTTATCCGTGGTCACACTGGCCGTCTTACCACCTGTGGCCTCGATACCGTCCATCTCAGCATCGTCTATCTCAGTACCGCCTGCATCACCGTCTGCATCACTACCGTCAGCCGCTTCCGGATCTTCCGGAAGCGGCAAGGTCTGTGAGGGCGGCACATCATACAGCTCTGCCTCAAGCTGTTCGAGTCCTTCGAAGCCTTTCAGTTCATGTACCGGCGGCAGCTCTTCAAGCGTCTTGAGCCCGAAGTCATCCAGGAACTGGCGTGTGGTGGCAAATACCGCCGGGCGCCCCGGTACATCACGATGGCCGACTACCCGCACCCAGCCACGCTCGACCAGCGTGCGCATGATCGATGAGCTGACCGTCACGCCACGTACCTGCTCTATGTCACCACGCGTCACAGGCTGACGATAGGCCACCAGTGCCAGAGTCTCCAGCAAGGCACGCGAATAACGCTGCGGACGCTCTTCCCATAGCCGCGAGACCCAGGGGGAAAACTGCTGGCGAACACGCAACCGCCAGCCACTGGCCGTCTCGATCAGCTCCAAGGCACTGCTCTTGGGCAGGTGACGTTCGCCCAAGCGACCGAGTGCTTCACGTAGCGCCGGCTTGGTGGGACTCGTGTATTCATCGAACAGGCCCGCCATGCGGTCCAGCGTCAACGGCTCACCGGCCGCCAGCAACGCGGCTTCAATGATCTGGTCTAGAGGGGCATCGCGTTGACTCATGACGCCGCGTTCTCCTGCTCGTCGGATTGAGGGGGATAGGAGGAAGTGGCATCGCCGTGGGCATCATCGGACCGGGCTTCATCAGGTTGGACATCATCAAAGGCACCCTGCCCGGGGGCTACTTCATGTTCGTCACCGAATTCCTGCGCCAGCCAATCATCACCACCTTCGCCATCCGGTTCCGGCGTGCGAGCACGCACATGGATAGGTGACAGCGCCGCGTTCTGGACGATCTCGATCAACGATTCCTTGGCCAGCTCCAGAATCGCCATGAAGCTGACGACAACACCGGCTCGGCCTTCATCCAGCGTGAACAGCTTCTCGAATGGCGTGAAGTGATCGTGCGTCAGCAGATTCATGATGAGCAGCATGCGCTCGCGGGTCGACATCACCTCGCGGGAGATGGTGTGGGCCTGGACGAGGTCTGCCTGTCGTAGCAGGCCGGACAATGCGCCCAGCAGCTCCGAGAGATCAACCTCGGGATGCGCGATACGCGTTTCAAGCTCAGGAAGATCGGCCGTGGCGATGAACCAATCACGTCCCTGGCGCGGCATTTCGTCGAGCCCTTCGGCCGCCAGCTTGGTCTGTTCGTACTCCTGCAAGCGACGAATCAGCTCGGCCCGTGGATCTTCCTCGCCCTCTTCATCGTCCTGCCGCGGCTGTCGCGGCAGCAGACTGCGCGACTTTATTTCCGCCAGCATTGCGGCCATCAGCAGATACTCACCCGCTAGGTCGATCTGCATGGCGTGCATCAGTTCGACGTATTCGATGTACTGATGCGTGATGGCCGCGACATTGATGGCGAGGATATCGAGGTTCTGGCGACGGATGAGGTAGAGCAGCAGATCCAGCGGCCCTTCGAAGGTCTCGAGGAATACGCGCAGGGCCTCGGGCGGAATATAGAGGTCTTGCGGCATTTCCGTGAGAGCCGTGTCGTTGACGCGCGCCAGCACTGCCGAGGCCGCCGCAGGGGCAACGACGAGCGGTGCGGGCTGATGCCCATCGGTCAGGACAAAGCTTGCGCCATCGAGCAGGTCGCTCATGAAATCTCCTGCGAGGGGGCCTGAATCATTGACCCACGGGGACCCGCGACTGCGGGGGGACGGGCATTCTAGCGGCTCATGGCCCATCCCCCAAGCCATGATGTTGCCTATCACTAACCCCGCACATCAGAGCAGGGCTCGTGACAGACATGCGGGCAGTGGCTGCAGACTATCAACGGCGACACTGGCGCAAGCGTCAGCCCTCAACGATAGGTCAGGCCAATGACGCGCCTCAGCTCGTCGAGCGTATCTCGTACGGTGTCACGGGCACGCTCAGCGCCTTCCGTCATCAGTGTACGTACCTTGCCGTGATTGCCTTCCAACTCCTCGGCGCGTTCACGTATCGGGGCAAGCGTGGTATCGATGTGCTCGATCAGGCAGCCCTTGCACTCGAGGCACCCGATGGATGCCTCGCGGCATCCACTGGAGGCCCACTGAAGGTCAGCGTCGGGTGTGAAGCTCTGATGAAGACTCCACAGCGGACAACGTTCAGGATCACCGGGATCACTACGCCGCACGCGCGCAGGGTCGGTGGGCATGTCGCGTATGCACGCCTCGATTTCACGACGATTGCTACGCAGGAAGATGGCCTCATCACGCCCACCGCCACTGGCCTTCAGCTCCATGCCCAGCAGTGACGGCGTCTCGCTCTGCCAGTGTTCCGGCTCGCCGAGAATACGGCGACCCCCGCCTTCCAGATAGCCCAGCAGACGCTCCTGCTGATGACGGTTGAGCTTGTCCTGCTCAGCCAGCAGACCACGCGCGCGCTCGAAGGCATCCAGATCGCCTTCCTCCTGATAAGCCGTCAGCCAGTCGCGATACAGGCGGCCACTCTTCTTGCCAAGACGAGCAATGGCGCGCTCGGCCTGCTCTTCAAAGCCGGCATCACGGCCATAGCGATGATTGAAGCGCCGCGCGACCTCACGCGTGAACTCGACGTGCGCTCGCTGCTCCGGGCCGGCCGGCACCACTTCACCGCGCAATGCCAGAATATCCGCCGCCTGCATCAGAGGAGCCCCCAGCATGGCGAAGCTGGCACCCTGTTGCTCTCCAAGGCCTGCCACCATCTCGCGATAGCTGGGCAGGCGCTCCAGCCATGCTTTGGGCGTGACACTGCCCAGAATCATGTGGATGTCGGTCAGTTCTGGCACCCACGATTGGATGAACAGGGTCGCAAGCTTGGGATTGACGCCACAGGCGAGACAATCGATGACCATCGCCCAGCTGTACTGCTCGATCTCATGAGGCGTATGACCGCTGACCGCCAGTGCATTCCAGTCGGCGACCAGAAAGTAGGCATCGTGATGGTATTGCAGCTCGGTCCAGCGCCGGATCACTGCTTGATAGTGTCCGAGTTGCAGGTGTCCAGTGGGGCGTAAACCGGACACTAGCCTGGCCGAGGTATCGGTGGCACTCACCTTGTGAGTTCTCCCTGAAGCGTATGAGGCGGTCAGTCTATCAACCTCAAGCGCCGATCAGCAGCCCCGCGACGCCATGTCATTTGTCGCATACGCCTCCGCCAGCCATCATCCATCGCCTGACAGGCCTGCGGGCGCCCGCCATGGAGCGTGAAACAGCCGCACTATCAGCCTGCCGCAATGCCTGTCCGGTAGCGGCCAGCGTAGTCAAATAGCTTGTCACGAATCTGCCAGTAGCGACCGCTCTTGCGGCCGATGACGAAGTCCGGCGCCTTGAGGCGCGCTTCACCCGCCAACACCTCGGCAATGTCCTGCGGCGCCCAGTCACTGCCCGGCGCACGCAGATGACGCGCCAGAAAACTGAGCCGGAAGGCATGGCGTTGTGGGGCGGTTTCCAGCGCAAACCATTCCGAGAGGTCAGTACCGTCCTCATCGAAGTAGGTGACCTTGAGGCGTGGCAAACCACGCCCGTTGCGCGCCTCCTCCAGCTGCCAACCGCTGACACGCAGCACCCGTGCATCACGCAGTTTGAGCGCATCACGCAGTTTGTCATCCGGGTCCACCAGCCGAGCCTGACAAGCATGACAATGCCGCGCGGCAATGTCATTGGCCTCACCACACTGCGGACAGGCCTTGGCACGGTAGCGAAAATCACATTGCACCAACTTGATGGCCTTGACCGGCGAGCCATCGTTGCCTGGCTCAGCCTCGTGCCTAGGCTCCGCTGCGCCCAGCAGTGCGGATGGCTCGACCAACCCCTGACAGCGTCGCCCGAAGTGCTCGATGACCAGATCACCGTCCTTGCGTCCCCAGAAGAGATTAGCGTTGCCACACACCGGACACTCAACCTGAACTGGTTCGGTGTCACCTGCCGGCTTGGGGGTCGCCACTTCCGGCGCGTAGAGATCCCAGGGGTTGCCCGCATAATCAAGGATCAGGCAGTCGGACTTGCCGGGGCTGAGGCGCAGGCCGCGACCGATGATCTGCTGATAAAGACTGACCGATTCTGTCGGTCGCAGGATGGCGATCAGATCGACATGCGGTGCATCAAAGCCCGTCGTCAGCACGGCTACATTGACCAGATACTTGAGCTGCTGCGCCTTGAACGCCGTAATCAACCGCTCACGTTCATCGCCGTGCGTAGTACCGGTAATCAATGCCGCCTCGCTTTCGGGCAGCAAGCCAGTCACTTCCTCAGCATGCTCGACGGTAGAACAGAACACCATCACGCCACGTCGCTCACGCGCCTGGGCGACGATATCCAACACGATGCCGGGTGTGGCGCGAGAGCCCTGCACCACCTCATTGAGCTCCTCTTCCTTGAAGCTGCCTGCACTGCCGGGCGCGAGCTGAGAAAAGTCGTAGCGCGCCACCGCGACATCGATACGCCGGGGCTCGCTCAGGAAGCCCTGACGCACCATCAATCGCAGTGGCTGCTCGAAGACGCAATCACGGAAGAAGCAGTCATCGTCACCGCGCACCATGCCGTGATAGTGGCGGTGATAGATGAACCCCTGCCCCAATCGAAAAGGAGTCGCGGTCAGCCCCAGCACCTTGAGACGCGGGTTGCGTTCGCGCAGATGGGCAATCACCTTGCGGTAGCTGGCATCCTTCTCCATCGAGACACGATGACACTCGTCGATCACCAGCAGGGTAAACGCGGGCGCGTCAGGCGCGGGACTGAAGGCGTCAAGGTTACGCACCACGGACTGCACCGAACCGAAGACTACCTGCCTATTGGCCTGCTTGCGTTTGAGTCCGGCGCTGAAGATATCGGCTTCGAGTTCGTAAGACTCGTACTTGGCGTGGTTCTGCTCCACCAGCTCGCGCACATGCGCCAGTACCAGCACACGCCCACGCGCAATACGTGCCAGTTCAGCGATGACGAGCGACTTGCCGCTGCCGGTAGGCAGCACAATGACACCGGCCTCGTCACTGCCGCGAAAGTGCTCGACGGTGCGACGGACCGCCTCTTGCTGATAAGGACGCAGCTCAAACATGGCGCACCCGAACCACAGGGGCGTGCAGAGGACAGACAGAATTCATGACAGGAGCCACCGGATCAAGACTGGGGAGAAAGCGTGCCCATTATCCTGATCCTCCGCGATGGCCGCAAAGACAGGGGTGTGGGCAACCTGATCTGCTGACAAAGGCCAGCACAAGAAAACCCACACACACCATGACGCGCGCTATAAAAAGTGAGGCGTGCGCCCTTCCAGCTTGGCCGTGACGCACTCCATGTGTTCTGCCTTGCCCAGCAGTCCCGACTGCAGCCTGGCCTCGAGCGCCAGTGCGTCAGCTTCCGAGGCCATCAGCGCCTCCGAGTAGAGTTGGGTGATGGCACGAATGGCATTGGGAGAGCGACCCGCAACCTGACGTGCAAGCGCCAATGCCTCCTCACGCGGATTGGAGACAATGCGCGTGACCAGCCCCGCTTCACACGCCTCGCGCGCGCCGACCTTGCGGCCACTCCAGCTCAATTCATGCAGCCAGTCACTGCGCACGCCGCGCGCAGTGACGCTGATACCCATGTCGGGGATGATGCCCCAGTCGATCTCGAGAATGGCAAGACGTGCTTCAGGGTCACACAAGCGAATATCCGCCCCAAGCGCGATCTGCAGCCCACCGCCGAAGACATTGCCCTGCACGGCAGCGATGACCGGCACACCGCTATCTCGCCAGCCCAGCGACAGTTGCTGCACGGTATTGCGCGTCGACGTACAGCCATTGGCACCCGCGACCAGCAATTGCGGCACGCGCACGGCATCACCCATGATGGCCGCCATGTCGAGCCCGGCACAGAAGCTGGCACCTTCTCCCGACAGCACGATGGCACGCAGACTGCCCTCCTCGACGCGTACTTTCAGCTCGGCCTGCACGCCCAATATGGCCTCGATCATCTGCCAATCCAGACCGTTATGCTTGTCAGGACGATTGAAACGCACATCGGCGACATGTTCGCAGATCTCGACGGTCACGCGACGCGAATCGGAACTGCTGGGGGCTTCACTCATGGCGGTCTCCTCGAATAGCGAACAAAGCGACGATCAGATATTGATCAAAAAGCAATACGGGCGGCCACTCCGCCCCTTGTCGACATGAGGTATTTGCCAGCGTACTTGGCAGATACCGCAATCTCAGGATCAGTGTGGCCGCCCGTGACGAATTATAAAACGGTCGTTTGGTCGCAGATCAGACTATTCGCGCTTGGCGCCAGAGACCTCCGCCAACGAGCGTGGCTGGAAGCTTTCCGCCTGCGCCATGGCCCAGACACGACGATAGAAGGGATAGTCATCCGCATCACTGAGCAAGGCGCCAGGCGTCAAGAAAGGATGAAGGTGTGAGAACAGGCGGACTTCATTCTCCGAGACACGGTGCACCAGATGGTCCGGCGTTATCTGCCAAGGCGTGGAGAGACCAGCCGCCGAGAGAATTTCCGCCAGCGCATCCAGCGTGTTGTGATGGAAGTGACGGACCTGATCGGCCTTGTCCTCAACCACCAACGACTTCTGACGCAGATCATCCTGAGTGGCAATCCCGGTTGGGCACTTGTTGGTGTGGCAGCTCAACGACTGGATACAACCGAGGGCGAACATGTAGCCACGCGCCGCATTGACCCAGTCTGCGCCCAGCGCCAGCACACAGGCGATATCGAAGGCACTGATGATCTTGCCGCTGACCCCGATGCGTACCTCGTCACGCAAGCCAGCCCCTACCAGCGAGTTGTGCACGAACAGCAACCCTTCACGCAACGGGGTCCCGAGGTGGTCGGTGAACTCTGTCGGCGCAGCACCCGTCCCCCCTTCGCTGCCATCCACCACGATGAAGTCGGGCACGATCCCCGTTTCACACATCGCCTTGACGATGGCCATGAATTCCCATGGCTGACCAAGACACATCTTGAAACCCACCGGCTTGCCACCGGAAAGTTCACGAAGCTGATTGATGAATTCCAGCAACTCGAGGGGCGTGCAGAAAGCACTGTGGCTCGCGGGTGAAATACAGTCCTCTCCCATCGGAATGCCACGCGTCTCGGCAATCTCTTCGCTGATCTTGCTGGCAGGCAATACACCACCATGACCCGGCTTGGCGCCCTGACTGAGCTTGATCTCGATCATCTTGACCTGTGCATTGGCCGCCTGACGGGAGAACTTCTCGGCATCAAAGCCGCCCTTCTCGTTACGACAACCGAAATAGCCGCTACCCAGCTCCCAGATCAAATCCCCCCCGAACTCACGGTGATAAGGACTGATGCTGCCTTCGCCAGTGTCGTGAGCAAAGCCACCCAGCATCGCGCCCTTGTTGAGCGCACGAATGGCATTGGCACTCAGCGAACCGAAGCTCATCGCCGAGATATTGAACAGTGAGCTACTGTACGGCTGGGCACATTGGGCGTTGCCGATAGTCAGACGGAAGCCCTTCGTGTCCGGCACGTCGGAAGTCTGCATGGAGTGGCCGATGAACTCATAGCTGTCGGAGTAGACATCGAGCAGTGTTCCGAAGGGCTGGGAGGAATTGCGCTGGCGACCGCGCGCATAGACCAACTCGCGCTGCTTGTGGGAGAACGGCAGCTGATCGGTATCCGATTCGAACAGGTACTGACGCATCTCCGGACGTAGCGCCTTGAACAGATAGCGCATGTTGCCGATGACCGGATAGTTGCGACGCACCGCGTAGTCCGCCTGCTGAAGATCATTGATGCCGACGGCCACCAGAAATGCCATTAGCAGCGTGAAGGGCCACATCCAAGCCGTCATCAGTGCCAGTGGCAGACCCACGATCAGACCGAGAATACAGAGGCCAAATACGCTATAGCGCGGTAACAGCGACCATTTCAATTTCATCAAACTTTCCTTTGCCAGCGAGCTGCAATATCAGGGCAGCGGTAAGGCAGCAATGTCAGGGCTGCGATTGAGGTGTTGTGTGTGGTGATACGCCAGAAGACCTGCAATGGACGCGTTGCCACATCTGGAGGCGCCATCATCGGGAAAGCCAGTCATGGGGACCAGCCATGCGATACAGGGGCATCCATATGCATCAGACTGCATCATGACAAGGCACCTGTCTCCACCATGCGCAGAACATGGCGTTGAACTCTCGGTACCGACTTCCGGCCGTACGGCAAGATCGTCAGCATCATGACGCAGAACGCCCCCATGGAATCAACCATGAGGGCGTTCTTCATGCCGTCATCAGACCTGCATGATCACGTGCGAGATCAATCGACCCAGCGACGTGCATTGCGGAACATGCGTAACCAGGCACCGTCTTGCGTCCAGTCATCCGGGCGCCATGAGTTGGTGACGGCACGCGCCACCCGCTCAGGGTGCGGCATCATGATGGTGACACGCCCGTCGTCAGTGGTGAGGCCGGTGATACCGGATGGCGAACCGTTCGGATTGGCCGGATAGCGCGTGGTGGTCTGGCCGTAATTGTCCACGTAGCGCAATGCGACCTGACCACTGCCCTGCATCTTGCGCAGGTGAGCGCTATCGCGGAACTCGGCACGTCCTTCACCATGCGCGATGGCGATCGGCAGACGCGAGCCTTCCATGCCGGAGAGGAACAATGAGGCACTCTTCTCGACTTCGACCATCGCCACACGTGCTTCAAACTGCTCAGATTTGTTACGCACGAACCGCGGCCATGCCTCGGCACCCGGTATCAGCTCCTTGAGCTGGGAGAGCATCTGGCAACCGTTGCAGACACCCAGTGCGAAGCTGTCATCACGCGTGAAGAAGCGCTCGAACTGCTCGCGGGCACGGGCGTTGAACAGCACCGATTTCGCCCAGCCACCACCAGCGCCAAGTACGTCACCGTAGGAGAAGCCACCGCAGGCGACCAGACCGCGCATCGTCTCCAGATCCACACGACCGGAGAGGATGTCGCTCATATGGACATCGACTGACTCGAAGCCGGCACGATCAAATGCCGCTGCCATTTCAAGCTGACCATTGACACCCTGCTCACGCAGAATCGCCATGCGCGGACGTGCGCCAAGGTTCAGATACGGCGCAGTGATATCGTCGTTGACGTCGAAGGTGATCTGAGCCGACAGGCCCGGATCACGCACGTCGTTGATGGACTCGAATTCGCTCTTGGCGCAATCGGCGTTGTCACGCGCGGCCTGCATGCGATAGCTGGTCTCGGCCCACAGGCGCTCGGCGCTGGCACGCGTGGTGGAGAGCAGCGTCTGACCCAGCAGCGTGATGTTGATCTGCTCATCGCCGCGCGGCGTGGCGATCACGCCACTGTGTGCAAGGCCAGCAGCCTTGAGCTCGGCAAGGATGGCTTCAGTGTGCTCACGACGCACCTGAACCACAGCACCCAACTCTTCAGCGAACAGCGCACCTGTGGCCTGGCCCGGTTCGGCAGCCGTCCAATCGAGGTTGATGTCGAGACCGACACGACCCGCAAAGGACATTTCCATCAGCGTGGTCAGCAGACCGCCATCACTGCGATCGTGATAGGCCAGCAGCTTGCCATCGGCATTGAGACGCTGGATGGCATCGAAGAAGGCCTTGAGATCTTCTGGATGCGCCAGGTCCGGCGCTTCATTACCTACCTGACCATAGACCTGAGCCAATGCAGAACCACCGAGACGGTGAGCACCGTGGCCAAGATCGATCAGGATCAGATCCGTCTCCAGCACTTCATCACCCAGAGTACGACGCAACTGCGGGGTCAGCGTCCGCAGAGCATCCGTCACCGGCGCGAAGCCTGTCATCACCAACGACAGCGGCGAGGTGATGGACTTGTCTTCGCCGTTTTCATCCTGCCACGCGGTACGCATGGACATGGAGTCCTTGCCGACCGGGATGGTCAGATCCAATGCTGGGCACAGTTCCATGCCGACAGCATGTACGGCATCAAACAACGCCTGATTCTCACCGACGTGGTCAGCCGCGCTCATCCAGTTGGCCGAGAGCTTGACGTCAGAGAGCTTGGCAATCGGGGCAGCCGCGAGATTGGTGATGACCTCGGCCACCGCCAGACGCGCAGAGGCCGCCGGCGAGATCAATGCAACTGGCGTGCGCTCTCCCATGGCCATGGCTTCGCCGACGTGACTGTCCAGCGAGCTGGTGGTGACAGCGCAGTCAGCCACAGGCACCTGCCACGGGCCGACCATCTGATCGCGGGCGACCATGCCAGTGATCGAGCGATCACCGATGGTGATCAGGAATTTCTTGGAGGCCACGGTCGGCAGCTGCAGTACGCGTGTCATCGCTTCGCGCAGATCGAGGTTATCCAGCCCCAGCGCCGGCAGTTCCAACGACTGACGCTCGAAGCTGCGTGACATCTTGGGTGCCTTGCCGAACAGCACATCCATCGGCAAATCGACCGGACGCGTATTGAAGTGGCCATCCTCGACGATCAGTTCGTGTTCTTCCAGTGCTTCGCCGACGACGGCATACAGGCAGCGCTCACGCTCGCACAGCGCTTCGAAGGTGGCGAGATTTTCCGGCGCCACCGCCAATACGTAACGTTCCTGAGACTCGTTGCACCAGATTTCCAGCGGACTCATGCTGGATTCAGCACTCGGCACGGCACGCAGATCGAACAGACCGCCACGTCCACCGTCCTTGACCAGCTCCGGCAGCGCGTTGGAGAGACCGCCCGCGCCCACATCGTGGATGAAGCAGATCGGATTGTTGTCATCCAGTGCCCAGCAACGGTCGATGACTTCCTGAACACGACGCTCCATCTCGGCGTTGTCACGCTGCACGGAGGCAAAATCGAGATCTTCGCTGGAGCTGCCGGAAGCCATGGAGGAAGCGGCACCGCCCCCGAGGCCGATCAGCATCGCAGGGCCGCCCATCACGATCAGCTTGGCGCCCACCGGGATATCACCCTTCTCGACGTGCTGGCTACGAATGTTGCCGTAACCGCCGGCGAGCATGATCGGCTTGTGATAGCCGCGACGCTCGATACCACCGGCGCCGAAGGCATCCTGCTCATAGGTACGGAAGTAGCCATTGAGGTTGGGACGACCAAATTCGTTGTTGAAGGCGGCACCACCGATCGGTCCTTCAAGCATGATGTCGTAGGCCGTCTTGATACGCTCCGGCTTGCCGTAATCCTGCTCCCACGGCTGTTCGAAGCCCGGAATGCGCAGATTGGAGACGCTGAAACCGGTCAGGCCTGCTTTCGGCTTGGAACCGACGCCGGTCGCACCTTCATCACGAATCTCGCCACCGGCACCGGTCGCCGCACCCGGATACGGCGCAATGGCCGTCGGGTGGTTGTGCGTCTCGACCTTCATCAGGATGTTGATCGGTTCCTGGTGATAGGTGTAGACGTGGTCTTCACCGACCGGGAAGTAACGCCCAGCTGTCAGGCCAGACATGACCGCCGCGTTGTCGCTATAGGCCGAAAGCACGCCATCCGGGTGATGCTGATAGGTGTTCTTGATCATCTTGAACAGTGAATGCGTCTGCGCTTCACCGTCGATGGTCCAGTCAGCATTGAAGATCTTGTGACGGCAATGCTCGGAATTGGCCTGAGCAAACATCATCAACTCGATATCGGCCGGATTGCGTCCCAGATTCTTGAACGCCTCTACCAGATAGTCGATCTCGTCTTCTGCCAGCGCCAGGCCCAGAACATCGTTGGCCTTGGCCAGTGCATCGCGCCCGCCGCCGAGAATATCGACGTGAGCCAGCTTGCCGGGAGGCTGATGCTGGAAGAGGCGCGCCGCATCCTGAGTGCGCGTCAGCACGGTCTCGGTCATGCGGTCATGCAACTGCGAGGCAAGCGTCGCGAATAGCTCTTCGCTGAGCGGAGACGCGAGCTTGATACGGTAGGCAATGCCACGCTCAAGGCGGCGCACTTGCGGGAGACCGCAGTTGGCGGCGATATCGGTGGCCTTGGAAGACCACGGAGACAGCGTGCCGAGGCGGGGAATGACGAGGAAGAGATGGCCTTCCAAAGCACTCTCCTCACGGCTGGGGCCGTAATCCAGCAGGCGCTCCAGCGTTGTCCGATCGATACTGCTCAGTTCACCATCGACCTCGGCCAGGTGCAGGTACTCGGCATGAAGGGATTCCACCTCCGGCACTAGCTCGCGTAACACAGCTAGTAAACGGGAGTGACGGAAGGCGGAAAGGGCAGGCGCGCCTCGCAGTTCGAGCATGGTCAGGGAAAGCCTCTGAAGCAGCGTGAACGGACAACCGCCGAGCGGCGGCAGCAAGCGCATATCATACGTGAAAGGCGAGCGTGAACGAAGCCCGTCCGCCTTTCACGTATGATATCCGTTGGATGACAGTGTGCTGAGCTGCCGGTATGGTGGAAGCCCTGCCGCGAATGATGCTGACGCATGCTCAAGACCTCGCTCTCCCCTCTCATAAAGCTTGTGCGGCAACTGCTGCGCCATGCACGCTGGCTCACCCTCGTCACGGTAGCAGCGCTGATCCTGCTCATGCCCGAGCGTACTCTGATTAATCTGCCCACCACACTTGATGAGATTCGTGCGCGCGATTTTCTACAGGTGGTTACCCGTAATACGCCCACGACCTATTATCGAGGCCGCCAAGGTCCTACCGGGTTTGAATACGAGCTGGCACGTGATTTCGCCGACCATCTCGGCGTCAGCTTGTCGATGGACGCAGAACACAACATTCAGAGCCTCACGAAAAGTGTGCAAAGCGGCCAGGCTGACTTCGCTGCTGCCACCCTGCCGCTGGATCTTTCCGAGCAGGACCTGCGTTTCTCACGCCCCATTCTCGAGCTACAAGCGATGGTGGTCTACCGCCGTGGAATGACACCTCCCAAGCAACTAAAAGATCTGATAGGCAAACGCATCGGCGCAATCAAGGGTGCCGGTACCAGTCTGATTCTGCGCGAGCTACAACAGGAAACTCCTGAGCTCAGTTGGCAAGAAACCAGCGAATTGGAAGTGGCGGACCTCCTTCAGCGCATTGAGGATGGCAGTCTTGATGCCGCTGTTGTCTATGCCCATCAGTTCAAACTCAATCGTCTGTTCTTCCCCAATGTGGAAAACGGCTTCAGCCTGGGCGACCCGCTGACACTGGCGTGGGCATTTCCTGCTCATGGCGATATTTCATTGCTGACGGCGGCGAATGATTTTCTCGAGACGCGCAGTCAGGACGGCACGCTTGATAAGTTGGTGGAGCGTTACTTTGGCCACGATGATTATCTAGAGTATGTGGGGGCACGCACCTTCATTCGTCAGGCGCGCGATCGCTTACCCCGCTATATCGATACTTTCAAACAGGCAGCACGAGATACTGGAATCGACTGGAAGCTACTGGCTGCCCTCGGGTACCAGGAGTCACATTGGAAACCTCGTGCGACCTCTCCTACTGGAGTACGAGGCCTGATGATGCTGACGAATGCCACTGCTCGTGAAATGAATGTAGCCAACCGTTTGGACCCCGTTCAGAGCATCGATGGCGGATCACGCTATCTTGTGAGTATAAAGGGCCGGCTACCCGAGGCGATAAAGGAGCCAGACCGCACCTGGATGACGATGGCTGCTTATAATGTCGGCCTAGGACATCTGTATGACGCCAGGCGTATCGTGAAGATGAAAGGTGGTGATCAGAATCGCTGGAAGGATGTACGCGAAGCCCTGCCGCTACTGCAGAATCGCGAGTGGTACCAGAAGGTGCGTTATGGGTATGCTCGTGGTGGAGAACCCGTCATCTATGTACGTAACATTCGTAGATATTATGAAATACTGAATTATGTTTACCGTAGCCAGCAGCAGTTTTATCAGCTGGATGAGCGACAAAGTACGGATAATCAGGGGGACGAGAACCCCTTCGATACGATCCCCCCGATTCTCTGACAAACAGAAAGCGGGGCATTAGATCTACGGTGCTCAGGATGATACGCAACGCATCAAGAGCCTCTAAGGACAGGGAATGACACGTAGACTCATCTTGATGTTCCTCAGTCTGCTCGCCCTTGGCATCGCCTTGTTGGGCTTGTGGCCTCATGCAGGGCATGAGGCCAATGCATTGCTGTTGTTAATGCTAACGCTGCAGGCGGCAGGGCAAGCTGCATGGCACTGGCGCAACCTGCTTCTGAGTCAGCTGTTTTTGGGCCTCTCGCTGCTAATCAATCTACTGATCACTTGTACCTTCCTGCTGCCGGAAAGCTGGGTGGGCGTTGATCACTGGGGAGCGCTGCTGGCTTCCTTGCCGGGTGATTGGCACATTGCCAATATCCGCCCACCGATATTGATGCTGTTAGCATGTCTCGGACTGAACTGCTCAGCGCTTCTCCGCCTACGCCTGGGTCTGGGATCAGCCATTCAGTTGGCCCAAATCTCGTTGCTAATGATATTCGCGATTGCCGCTGATCCTAGTCTATCTGTGGCTAGCATGTCCCTCGCTGGCTTTGAGCGAATCACACTCCTTTCCTTCATTGGCTTACTATTATTAGCCCAGTGGGCTGATCTGCTACCTGCACTGACTCAAATGTGGCGACGCAACGTCCTGCCTTTGATCATCTCCACCATGCTCACGTTTATTTGCCTGTTGGCATGGCAACAGCAAAGCCAAGATGAAAACAATCGTATCAATCAAGCAACCTATGTACTGGGAGACAAGATTGCGACTCAGCTGTCGCGAGAGATAAATGACCAACTCAATGCCATGCGTCGCTTTGCCGGCTTCTGGAGTCTAATGGGCCAAACTCCTACCGGGGGGGAGTGGCAACGCTTGGCGAGAAGTTATTACAAGGATTTCGATTACTTCCAGAATATTGCCTTCATCGATCCCGACAGTGTGGTCACACGAGTCTTCCCTGATAAAGCCGGAAATCATGATGTCCTCGGCATACGCCTTTTTGATACGCAACCAGATACTCCTCTGCGTAATCCTCTAGAGTTAGGTATCGAGGGACATACCGGCATTATTGATCTGCTACAGGGGGGCAAGGGAATGGTCTCTTACCTGCCGGTACGTAACACTCGTGATGGCAGCATACTTGGTGCCATTGCCATGGTGGTCAACCTGGAACCACTACTCGATAAAGCATTGAATTCGGCACGTAATGAGGCATTCGCGATCACCCTATCAGAGCGCGGCAGTATTTATATCCACGTTGGTCCGGAAAGCCGACTGGCACCTTGGGGGCACAGAATACCCATTGAGCTGCCGGCAACCGATCTGACACTCGGTCTACAGCCAACACAACAGTACCTCGCAGCAAGCCGAGGCAGACTCCCGGAAGTGACGTTACTGACGGGCATCATGCTGGCCTACCTGCTATTCCTCGTCATCTACATGTATCGGCGCGTTTCTCAGGAACACGGCATCGTCAAGAACGCCAATGATGCGCTCAAGGAAGAGATGGTGCGCAGGGAACGCCTGCAGAAGGAGATCCAATGGCTGGCTCGTCATGACGAGCTAACCCAGCTGCCAAATCGACGCTATTTCCTGGAGCAGGTGCAAAGCTTCAGTGGCAAGATGCCACTAACAGTCATGATTCTGGATATCGACTTCTTCAAATCGATAAATGACAAGCTGGGCCATCTGGAAGGCGATCGCTATCTACAGAAAATAGCAGCTGTCTCACGTGCACCGGTAGAAGCCGCTGGCGGTATTCTGGCGCGCTTCGGTGGTGAGGAATTCGTGGTGTGCATACCGGAGTGCCCTCGCGCAGTAGGGCGGACACTTGCGGAAGAATTGAGGCGTGCCGTTCAGGGCGCCGGCCTGCCACAGCCCGCAACCGATAGCGTAGTGACAGTATCGGTTGGTATGGCCTGTGTAGCGCGGGCTCCCTTGAGACTTGAGGCACTTTTACAAGCAGCAGATGAAGCCCTATACCGCGCCAAGTCCAGTGGTCGCAATCAGGTGCAGGTCGCGGCCTGATTACCAAACCTACGTCTCATCAATCGCCCTTCTCACAGAAAGCCTGCCACCGCGATCACTCCGACGAGGCGGCACGACGCTCAGCGAAGAACTGCTTCAATAGACGCTTTGCCTGCACTGCCAGCAAGCCACCTTCCACTTGAACATGATGGTTATGCCAAGGCTGTGCGAACAGATTGGCTTTGGACTCAACCATACCTGTCTTCGGCTCAGCTGCGCCGTAGACTATTCGCATAAGCCGAGCATGAATCAGAGCGCCACTACACATCATGCAAGGCTCGAGCGTCACATACAGCGTGCAGCCATCCAATCGATAATTGCCAATATGGGCAGCTGCAGCGCGTAAAGCCTGCACCTCTGCATGCGCTGTCGGATCTGGAGTGCTCAACACGGCGTTATAGCCACTCCCAATGATCTCACCTTGTGGATCTACCACCACGGCACCAACCGGAACTTCGCCTGCTTCAAAAGCCAGGCGAGCCTGATCCAGTGCTCGATGCATGTAGTAATGATCGTTACGCGCGCCTGTGGGCACTGGCTGTATGACTGCCAACTCGTCGTCCACCACTATTCTCCGGTATCCTGAGGTCATGCTTGCAGGAGCCATGATAACGACTTGCGCCATCAGGTTCTCCCTTGCGCCTCTATCCACATCACCCTGCAGACAATCATCTACCCGATTCACCGTAAAAGGATGCATACATGACCCGCACTGCTGCTTCGCCTCTTGAGGCATTGGTTACACTATTGGGTCTGGAGACTCTGGAGGAGAACCTCTTCCGTGGCCATAGTCAGGATCTTGGCTTTCCTCAATTGTTTGGCGGGCAGGTACTGGGGCAGGCATTATCAGCCGCAACCCACACCGTACCGGTCGAGCGCCAAGTGCATTCGCTACATGGCTACTTCCTGCGCCCGGGAGATGCCAGCAAGCCCGTTGTCTATCAAGTAGATAATGTCCGCGATGGTGGCAGCTTCACGACCCGTCGCATCAGTGCCATCCAGAACGGCAAGACCATCTTCTTTTGCAGCGCCTCCTTCCATGGCCGAGAAGAAGGGTTTGAGCATCAGCAAGCCATGCCAGTGGGAGAAAGTCCCGAGCAACTGATTGAGCAAGGGGCAAAGATTGAGCGCTACGATGGCCATCCCATAGAATTTCTCCGCCTCAAACCACCGGAATCTTCAGTAACCGTCGAAGGACAGGTAGCCCCTCCGCGTCAGCGACTGTGGTTTCGACTGGCAGGAGAGCTGCCGGAAGATAATGCACTACATCGTTATCTACTGACCTACAGCTCTGACTTCAATCTGCTGGCAACAGGACTGGGCGGGCACGGCGTACGCTTCGGCTCCCCTGAGCTTCAGATGGCAAGTCTCGATCATTCTCTGTGGTTCCATCGTGATGTCCGCGTCAATGACTGGCTGCTTTACGAGATGGATAGCCCTTGGGCAGGCGGAGCACGCAGCTTTGCCCGCGGCAGCATTTATAACAGACAAGGGGAGTTGGTTGCCTCCAGCGCCCAGGAAGGCCTGACACGACTGCGCCAAACGCCCTGAAAGACTTTGTAACGATAGAACGAGACCACAAACGGCCCTCCTGGAGTAACTCCACAGGAGGGCCGTTGTTCCTCAACACGGCATCATTTCAGCGCTGTACGGACTCGCGTGCAATTTTGATCACGATATTTCTGTTTATAGTCATTACGACGAGATTGCCATCCTCGCATCTCGCTTGAAGAGCCGCCTCCGCGCCGCATCGCAGTATAGTGTTGAATCTTGTTCTTGATAACCTGGCATCGTGCAACCTGTGCCTCGCGATCACCAGCCATAGCCTGCTCAGACAGCAATAGACTCAATGATAGAATACCGACCAGCATGATTGGCAGTAAGATCTGATGATTCATTGAATCCACCTGCCGAGCTTTTACCAAGAATGTCACCTCACGCCTCCTTGCGCCTCTTCACTATTGCTCGTTATAACACTACACCCTTCCACCATGGGCTCCCTCCTTAGAAGGTATCCTCTCTTGCCGTGTGACGCTTTCACGAAATGGTCACTGCCAATCATCAATACGCTATATCTTTCTCTGCCATAAACACTAGAACGCAAACCGCCCTATCGCAGTGGCGACAGGGGCGGTGTATCACGAAAGCATTCAGGTGCACTCGCGTTCAGTACTCTTGCTCGGTCTGGCGTGTTCCTGCGCACAAAGAGAACCGCCCCTGCAGCAAGGCTACAGGGGCGGTTCAGTATAGGTGCCTGACGATGACCTACTCTCGCATGGAGAAACTCCACACTACCATCGGC